>JBJENY010000058.1:0-16039 GCA_051880435.1 Lachnospiraceae bacterium
TAAAGAAAAGTATCTTAAATTTACTTCTTGACAAAAGTCACTTCATAACAGGAGGAAGAGTTCACAAAATCTTCACAAAGATTATTAGCACTCACTCTTGACGAGTGCTAATAATAGTGGTATAACATAATCATAGCAAGGAACGAATAAAAGAATTCAAGCTTGCAAAGAATAGTAACCAATATTTTTCTAACGAAAGTTAGGATGATTTTAAAGGAGGAATGACTTATGTTAATGCCTAGTGTTTTTGGAGAAAATTTTGTAGATGACTTTTTTGGATATCCAACAAGAAGTAGTAAGTACTATGTGGATAATCACGATCTGATGAAAACAGATATTAAGGAAAAGGAAGACCAGTTTGAATTGGATATTAACCTTCCTGGATTTCAGAAGGAAAACATTACTGCCCAGCTGAAGGATGGTTATCTTACCATAGCTGCTCATACCTCTAAGAGTGAAGAAGAAAAGGATGGAAATACAGGAAAGTATATCCGCAAGGAGCGTTACGAGGGCTCTTGTAGCAGAAGCTTCTATGTAGGAAAAGATGTTACAAAAGAAGATATTACTGCAAAATATGAGAATGGGATTCTTTCTTTGGTAGTTCCTAAAATGGAAAATAAACCAAAGGTAGAAGAAAATCATTATATTTCAATTGGTTAATTTTTGGTCGAATTGTGAAGAAGCCGGACACCAAAATCTATTAAGGTGTCCGACTTCTTTTTTTGTGGAATTCTATACAGATTTTTAAATCATGGGAAATTATATTTTTTTCAATGGTTTTTTTTACTAAAAATAGATAAAAAAATAATTGGATTTTAGCTGTTTCTATACTTGATATATTACAAAAATAAGTTTACACTTATGAAGTGCAAATGTGTGATAACATTTATACTCACATATTTTTGATTTTAACATACAAATTTTGAATGTTTTGTATGGGATTATAGTATATGGAGATAGATGTTTTGCAAACCTTTGTATATCATTAGAAAACGTATCGTAGGAGTGATACAAAATAAACTTAACCATAAGCAGGCTCTGGAAACACGTCGGTACTTGCACAGATAACACTATTTACATAATAATTATTTCATTACTTTATACCATGTTATCTGTGCTTAGTACCGCTACGTGTTGTTTGAAGCGCAAGCGGGCCTGCGGTGGTTTGTTTATTTTGTATCACTCCTGTGGAAATGTGTAGTGATATACATATACGAAAATGAAAAATCTGAAAGGTAAGGAGATGGTTTTTTGGGCAGTTTAGCAGAAGACCTGATGAAGGAACTGGAATGTGAGACAGTGTTTACAATTCCGATCGGAAACGGAATTCCCGTGTATGAATCCGTTGTTGTAACCTGGATTATTATGGCAGTTTTGATTGTGATTGCTTTTGTTTTTACCAGAAATCTTAAGATTGATCACATTAGTAAACGTCAGGCTATTGCAGAATTAGTTTATACCAAATTAACCGGATTGGTATCTGGAATGATAGGAGAAAAAGGTACTTCCTATGTTCCGTATTTAACTACCGTACTTTTGTACATAGGTGTTGCCAATGTCATCGGTTTGTTTGGCTTTAAATCCCCAACAAAGGATTTGAATGTTACCATTGCACTGGCAGTCATGAGTATTATACTTGTAGAAGCAGCGGGTATTTATCATTTAGGCTTTAAGAAATGGCTTAAAAAATTCGCCCAGCCGGTTGCAATTGTGACCCCGATTAATATTCTTGAAGTGTTTACCAGACCATTATCATTATGTATGCGACTTTTTGGTAATGTGTTAGGTGCATTCGTTATTATGGAATTAATCAAAATTATTGTTCCGGTTATTATTCCGGCAGTGTTTAGTGTGTATTTTGATTTGTTTGACGGATTGCTTCAGGCATATGTATTTGTTTTTTTAACTTCACTCTATATTTGTGAAGAGATTGAATAAGGTAAAGCATTTGCGAAACGCATTAAAAATTCACAACATTTACATAATCTATATGCGTTTCGCAATTGCCTAAGTAAGAATGAAAGAAAGAAGGAGAAATAATATGTCAACTTTATTAGCAATTGGAGCAGGTATCGCGGTTTTGGGTGCAGTAGGAGCAGGTGTAGGAATTGGTGTTGCAACAGGTAAAGCAACAGAGGCAATTGCAAGACAGCCGGAAGCTGCAGGAAAGATTAACTCAACTTTAATTATTGGTTGTGCCCTTGCAGAGGCAACAGCTATTTATTGTTTCGTTATTGCGTTAATGATTATCGTATTATTAGGTAAGTAATGAGAAAGGCAGGTTAGTAATATGCTGAAGATAGATGCAGCAAATATTATTTTTACTGTAATTAACTTATTAATTCTTTTTGTTGCAATGAGATTTGTTTTCTTTAAACCAATTAAAAAGGTAATTGAGGAACGTCAAAAAGAAGCAGATAAACAGTTTGATGATGCAGCGGCAAAGCAAGAGGAAGCGGAAGGCTTAAAGGCACAGTACAATGAAACTCTTTTAGGCATTGAGGAAGAACGTAAGCAGACCATTGCAAATGCCCGTAAGGATGCAGATGCTGAATATCAAAGAATTATAAGTAATGCCCAGAACGAAGCACGGCAAATTAGAGAAACAGCAGAGAATGATGCAAAGAGAGAAAAGGAAAAAATCATTAAAAATGCTGAAAAGGAAATTGCCGATATGGTTGTGGATGCAGCAAAAAAGGTAGTAGGTACACAAAGTGGGGCAAATATTGACAGCTCTCTTTATAATGAATTTTTAAGTAAAGCAGGTGATGAATAGTGACTTCTACAAGTATTTCATATGCGTCAGATTTAAAAAATATGGCAAATGCAAAGGAGTTGCTAAGGGTCGCCAGGGCTGAATTAATTTATGTAACGGCTCCAAATGAGGAACAGCTTGCAGGAATTAAGAAATTCCTTGCAAAAGAATATGGTAATGAGGATATTACCATTGACATGAAGGAGGATGCATCATTAAAGAGTGGATTTATTCTTCGTGTTGGAACAAAGGAATATGACTGGAGTGAACAAGGTCGTATTGCACAATTGGAAAATCGTATTGCAAAGGTAGTTTCTTCTACTGCAAATAAAAATGTCAGTGAAGAAGGAATTATTTCAATTTTAAAAGCCAATATTGAAGACTTTGAATTAGAAGCAAAGGATAAAGAAATTGGTGTTGTGAATTGGATTGGTGATGGTATTGCCAATGTAGATGGTATTGATCATGCCTTTTACGGAGAAATTGTTATATTTGACTGTGGTGTAAAGGGAATGGTTCAGGATGTAAGACGAGATGAAATCGGTGTTATTTTATTTGGTAGAGATACACAGATTCATGAAGGAACAAGAGTTGTTCGTACCGGCAAAATGGCAGGTATCCCTGTGGGTGAAAACTTTAAGGGACGTATTGTTGATGCATTAGGATCCCCTATTGATGGTCAGGGTGAAATTATTTCTGATGACTATCGTCCAATTGAAAATCCGGCTCCCGGTATTGTTGACCGTAAATCCGTATCTGTGCCTATGGAAACCGGTATTCTTTCCATTGACTCTATGTTCCCAATTGGTCGTGGACAAAGAGAGTTAATTATTGGAGACCGTCAGACAGGTAAAACATCCATTGCTATGGATACCATTCTAAATCAAAAAGGAAAAGATGTTGTTTGTATTTATGTAGCCATTGGACAAAAGGCTTCCACAATTGCAAAGCTTGTAAATAATTTGAAAAAGGGTGGCGCAATGGATTACACCATTATTGTTTCTGCTACCGCATCTGATCCGGCTCCCCTTCAGTATATTGCCCCATATTCCGGAACGGCTCTTGCGGAATATTTCATGTATCAGGGTAAGGATGTATTAATTATTTATGATGATTTGTCAAAGCATGCAGTTGCATATCGTGCAATTTCATTGTTGTTAGAAAGAAGTCCCGGACGTGAGGCTTATCCCGGAGACGTATTCTATCTTCATTCAAGATTATTAGAGCGTTCTTCACGCCTTACACCGGAAGCAGGTGGTGGTTCCATTACTGCCCTTCCAATTATAGAAACTCAGGCGGGAGATGTTTCGGCTTATATTCCAACCAATGTAATTTCTATTACAGATGGTCAGATTTATTTGGAAAGTGAATTGTTTAATGCAGGACAAAGACCGGCAGTGAATGTAGGTCTTTCCGTATCCCGTGTTGGTGGTGCAGCACAGACAAAGGCAATGAAAAAAGCTGCCGGTTCCATTCGTATTGACCTTGCACAGTATCGTGAAATGGAAGTGTTTACGCAATTTTCATCTGATTTGGATGAGAATACGAAAAAACAGTTAGCCCATGGTCGTGCATTAATGGAACTACTAAAGCAACCTTTAGGTAATCCTTTTAGTATGGCTGAACAGGTTATTACATTAGTTTGTGCAAATGCTCATGTGTTTAGTGAAATTGATGTTGCTAAAATAAAAACATTCCGTATGGACTTGTTAGAAGAATTCCATGAAAATCATTCGGATTTGATTTCCCAGCTAGAAAGCAGTAAGGAATTATCAGATGACATTAAGGACGGTATTATTGAAGCGGCAAAAAACTTTGTGAAGAACTATGAATAGTTTGATAGGAGTTTATTATGGCGAATGCGAAAGAAATACAAGGTCGTATGAAAAGTATTCAGGATACAATGAAAATTACCAAAGCCATGTATATGATGTCTTCTATGAAGCTTCGAAAAGCAAGAATGAAACTAGAGAACACGGAACCGTATTTCAATGGCTTGCAAAAAGAAATTGCAGATGTTTTATTACATTTTCCGGATATGGAGCATTTGTATTTTGATAATCGTAGCAGTGATAAGACAGAAACAGTCAAGAAAAAAGGTTACATTATTGTAACCGGTGATAAAGGCATGGCAGGTGCTTATAATCATAACGTAATGAAAGAAGCGCAACGCTTAATTGGTGAAGCGGAAGATTATAAGTTATTTGTTGTAGGTGAATTAGGTAGACAATTCTTTAATAGCCGGCACGAAAATGTAGTAAAGGATTTTGTGTTTTCGACCAATAACCCCTCTATCCATAGAGCCCGTGTGATGACGGAGTATATTATGGATTTATATAATAAAGAGGAATTAGATGAAGTATATGTAATATATACACGCATGTTAAATTCTATTAAAGAAGAGGTAGAAGTTGAACAAATTCTTCCCCTTAAAACCCATGAGTTTATTAAAAATGAATTGTTGGATGCTTCCTTGCTTGGAGCAGGAAATTTTGACAAGCAGGCATTAGAAGAAGCGGATGACTGGTTTTTAATATATCCATCACCTCGTAAGGTATTAGAAAAGCTTGTTTATAATTATGTGACAGGATTTTTGTATGGTGTTTTAGTGGAAGGATCTGCCAGTGAGGAAAATGCCAGAATGATGGCAATGCAGTCTGCAACTGATAACGCAGAAAAAATGTTAGCAGAGTTATCTATTGCATATAATCGTGTAAGACAGGCAGCCATAACACAAGAGATTACAGAAGTAATTGGTGGCGCCAAGGCATTAAAAAAGAAAAAGAAGAAGCAGGAAAGGTGAGATTCACATAATGGAAAATACAGGTAAAATCGTACAGGTTTCAGGACCTGTAGTAGATGTAGAATTTGAAAATGGAGAATTACCTGCCATTAAAGATGCACTTTATGTTATGAATTATGACAAAAAGTGTGTGATGGAAGTATCTCAGCATATTGGACATAACGTGGTTCGTTGTATCATGCTTGCAGCAAGTGAAGGTCTTGCAAGAGACATGGAAGTTGTTGCAACAGGAAAAGGAATTGAGGTTCCGGTAGGGGAACAGACATTAGGACGTTTGTTTAATGTGTTAGGTGAAACCTTAGATGATGGTGAAAGCTTAAATAAAGGTGAACACTGGGTAATTCATAGAGAGCCTCCAACATTTGAGGACCAGAGTCCTGTTGTAGAGATGTTAGAGACCGGAATTAAGGTCATTGATTTATTAGCTCCTTATGCTAAGGGCGGTAAAATCGGTTTGTTTGGTGGTGCCGGTGTTGGTAAAACCGTATTAATTCAGGAATTAATTAATAATATTGCAAATGAAAGTGGTGGATATTCTATTTTTACCGGTGTAGGAGAGCGTTCCCGTGAAGGTAATGATTTATGGACTGAAATGAAAGAATCCGGCGTTCTTTCTAAAACGGCATTGGTGTTTGGACAAATGAATGAACCTCCGGGAGCCCGTATGCGGGTTGCAGAAACAGGTCTTACTATGGCGGAATATTTTAGAGATGTAAAAAAACAGGATGTGTTATTATTTATTGATAATATTTTCCGTTTTGTACAGGCTGGTTCGGAGGTGTCTGCATTACTTGGGCGTATGCCATCAGCAGTTGGTTACCAGCCAACCCTTGCCAATGACCTTGGTGAATTACAGGAACGTATTGCATCTACAAAGGATGGTTCCGTTACATCTGTTCAGGCAGTTTATGTGCCTGCAGATGATTTAACTGATCCGGCTCCGGCAACCACCTTTTCTCATTTGGATGCAACCACTGTTCTTTCCCGTAAAATTGTGGAACAAGGTATCTATCCGGCAGTTGACCCACTAGAATCTACTTCCAGAATTTTGGAGGCAGATGTAGTAGGTGAGGAACATTATTATGTAGCAAGACGGGTTCAGGAGATTCTTCAAAAATATAAGGAATTACAGGATATCATTGCCATTCTTGGTATGGAAGAATTATCCGATGAAGATAAGGTTACTGTGTATCGTGCAAGAAAGGTACAGCGTTTCCTTTCCCAGCCATTCCATGTGGCTGAAAACTTCACAGGTGTAAAGGGTGTATTTGTTCCGGTGGAAGAAACAATTAAAGGATTTCAGGCAATTTTAGATGGCGAAATGGATGATTATCCGGAAGCAGCTTTCTTTAATGTAGGAACCATTGAAGATGTGAAGGAAAAAGCGAAGAGTATGAATGCATAATATCTCTATCCATAATAGAAGGAGTTTCTTTGTATCGTTTTGGATAGAGGATAGTTTTTGATGATAGAAGAGGATAGGTATGAATACATTTTCATTAAAGATAATTGCATGTGACAGAGTGTTCTATGATGGACCTTGTGAGATTTTGATTTTTCCCGGGGTTGACGGAGAAATGGCGATTATGGCAAATCATGAACAAATGACCACAACCATTGAGATTGGTGATATTCGATTTCGTACACCGGATGGAGTAGAGCATGTTGCTATTATTTCAGATGGTTTTTTAAAAGTGAATCATAACGAAGTACATATTTATGTATTCTCTGCGGAGCATCCGGATGAAATTGATGCATTTCGAGCTCGGGAAGCAGCAGAACGGGCAAGAGACCAACTGCAGCAAAAACAAAGTATTATGGAATACCATGTGTCTACAGCATCTCTTGCCAGAGCCATGGCAAGATTAAGTGGAAAAGATAAATATATATCAAAGTAAGTTGATAAAGAGAATATCCTTTTACGAAAAATATAGAGGATATTCTCTTTTTGTATTCTTTTATAATTGCAACAATACTTTTTCAACTATAAAGAGTGTGACATCTTATCATAATTATGATATGCTGAAGAAAATATTTGGAGAGGAGGAGCAGTTTATGACAGTAGATGATAAATTAGATATTATAATTAACCGGATAGATGGAGGCTTTCATCAGGTGAATGAACGTCTGGATAAGGTGGAAGAACGTCTGGATAAGATGGATGAACGTATGGACAAGATGGATGAACAATTAGAAGAAGTAACAACGATGATAGGGGAACAATCAAATTTGTTACATGCCTTGTTTTCAGATTATGATAATCAAATTACAAGGATTAATCAAAAGCTAAAAAATGCATAGAAAAGAAAGAATATGTTTTGAATATAATAAGGCCTGCCAATGCGGGCTTTTTGTATATATAGAAGTGAAATGAGATTTGCGAAGAAATGTTATGTAATGATTTTTGTATTAACATTTTAATATAATGGGGCATAATGTTTATAATAAGACATATATGATTTAAAAAGATGGCAGTTTTTTGAAAAAAACTAATTAATAGTAAGATTAAGAATGATGGTTTGGAGGCAGATATGCATATAATTACAAATTATTTTCAATTTCATTCCAAGGAAGATCAATTAGAAATTGATTGTATGGAGATTTTTCCTGATATAAAACCAAAAGGAATTGTTCAATTTGTTCATGGTATGTGTGAGCATAAAGAGCGTTATAAAGATGTTATGACATATCTGGCAGACTGTGGATATTATTGTGTGATTCATGATAATCGTGGACATGGAAAAAGTATAGAATCCGAGGATGATTTGGGATATTTTTATGATGGAGGTTATCTTGCTCTTATTGAAGATGTACACCAGCTTACACAAATGATGAAAGAAAAAATCGGAACGGAATATCCTTATATTTTAATAGGTCACAGTATGGGTTCTATGATTGTCCGATGTTTTTTAAAAAAATATGATGATGAGATTGATAAGTTGATTGTTTTAGGAAGTCCTTCTAAGTTGCCGGGAATGCGTCCTGTGTTGGCAATTGCAAAGGGATTGGAAAAAATAGAGGGAGAGCGGGAGCATTCAAAGCTGATTGATTATATTGTTCAAAATTATATGTATGAAAGCTGGTTTAAGGATGAAGGATTACATTCCTGGGTTTGCTCGGATCAAGAGGTGGTAGAAGAATATAATGATGATCCTTTCTGTAATTATACCTTTACTATTCAAGGATATGTTAACTTGATACAACTTACAAAAATGACCTATGACAAGGATGGATGGGAGATGAAAAATCCCGATTTGCCTATTTTCTTTGCCTCTGGAAGTGATGATCCCTGCACTATCAGCCCAAGGGACTATGGTAAGGCTGTTCATTTTTTGAAGGATAGAGGATATACTAATGTAAGTGCAACTTTATTTCATGGAATGCGGCATGAACTATTGAATGAAAAAAATAAAGATAAAGTCTATCAGGCAATTCTTTCTCATATTGAGAAATAGGCGTTTGTGAAACGTATTTGCAATTTGTATAAATTGTTATCTGGTGCCTTTGTCGACTTTCCTTTCGAATGGGTGAATATATTATTCATGATATTCCTCAAAGTATTTTAAAACTGCAGAAAACAAAGTATTTCGTATGTTAGGAAATTGTTTTCGGTTTTCCTTAATCCAATCTTTGATTTCCTGACGCTTTGTATTACCATCTGCAGGACATGGATTTTTCATTACAGGAAGCTGGTATTTTTTTGCAAAGCTGATCACCTTGTATTCAGGAACGAATATCATTGGACGGATGATAGCAGAGTCAAATTCTTCTAATTTTGTTACAGGAAAAAAGCAATGGTAACGTCCCTCTACTAATAAAGACATCATGCTTGTTTCAATAAAATCGTCCATATGATGGGCATATGCTATTTTTGTACAATTCAGCTCATTTGCTTTTTCTGTTAATGCACTTTTTCTCATTCTTGAGCATAAAGAACAGGGATGCTTTTCTTTTTTCTTTTCAAATACAATGTCGTAAATTTCTGTTGATACAACATAAAATGGAATTTGAAGCTCTGAACAAAATTGTTCCATGTTTTGGATGGCAGCTTCCTTATCAAATAAAATATCCCCGTTGTTACCTGATGTATGACGGATGCCTAAATCAACATAAATGGCAACTAATTCATATTTTTTGGGGTAAAACATTGCAAGCTTTTGAAGCCCCATCAGTAAGGCAAGACTGTCCTTGCCACCGGATAATCCAACCGCAATCCTGTCACCATCTTCAATCATATTATATTTTTGTATTGCCTGTCGCAAATAACCTGTTAATTGTTGTAAATTCATTGTATTTCCTAAAAACCCTGATTTCTTTCAGTCTGGGAAATCAAAGGGTATCCTTATTTAATAATTGTTTGTAATAAAAACATGCTAATTGTGTACGATCCCGTAGTTCCAGCTTTTCAAGAATATTACTGATATAATTTCGAACCGTACCCTCACTTAAAAACAGACTTTCCGCAATTTCTCTGTTATTTAACCCGTCAGATACAAGCCGTATAATGTCAAAATCTTTTTGACTTAAGTCAAAATCTTTTGGGTGTACAGAAGAATCCTTTTGCATAAGAGACGGTATTTTGTTCATTACTTCATTTCCAAATACTGTTTGACCATTGTAAACTGCATTAATTGCCGGAGCAATACTTTCAAAATCCTGTTTTAATATGTAGCCCTTTGCACCAATTCGAATTGCCTTTACAATGTATTCGTCATCAGAAAAAGTTGTTAGTAAAAGGATTTTTGCATCAGGAAACTCACTGATAATGGCAGTAGCGGCTTCTAAGCCATTCATTTCTTCCATTCTGATATCCATAAGTAATATGTCCGGTTGATGCTCCCGATACAATGCAATTGCATCCTTTCCGTTATTTCCCTGGGCAATTACCTGAATGTTTTCTTTTGCTTCTAAAATCGTTTTCAGTGATAAAGCAACTAACTGGTCATCATCTATTATTATGATTTTCATTTTCTCCTCCTTTCAGTACAGTAACAAGAATTCGGAATCCATTTTCTGTTAATATCTTAACTGTTCCATTAATACTTTTTGCCCGTTCCGTAATATTACTAATTCCAATGCCTGGAGATTTAGACATTTGAATATTGGTCCCATTGTCCTCAATCATTAATTGATAAAATCCCGGATGTTCCCGTAGTAAAACATGAAGCTTATTACCATTACTGTATTTTAGGCAGTTATTAACACCTTCCTTTGTAATGGAAATAAATGCATACTTAATTTCTCTTGCGATATACCCATTCATATCATAGTCAAGGGATACCTCAAACTGGTCTATGGAGGATAAAATATCTTGAATGGCAGCTTTTAAATCAACGGATTCATCATGTAAATCATGGACACTATTACGAATACTGGTCATGGCAGTATTTAAGGTTTCATTTAGCATGGATAGAGGTTCCTTTAAGCTTTCGTCCCTGTTAATGGTTTGAATTGCCCCCATTTGCAGAATGGATCTTGTTAACAAATGGCCAACGTTATCATGTATTTCCCTGGCAATTCGGTTTCTTTCCTGTAGGGTCGCTGTATAAATTGCGGCATCCTGTTCCTGCAGCAGCATTTTATTATGTTCCTCTAATAACAGTGCATGCTCTACGTTAGTATCTCTTTGGGTGATTAACTGTTTTGTAAGAAGTTCTTCCCTGTTGCAGTAATCAGAAAGTATTATGGAAAGGATACAAAGCAACAGTAAAATTAAAAAGGATAAGGGCTGCAGCAAATGAAAATTCCAAAGCATGGCCCCACCACATAGTATAAGTGGAATTTTTAGTTTGTATCGATAGCAGTCATATAATACAACCGGTAGAAAAATAATGCTGTATGGCAGGAAAAATGTAACGATTACAATAATGGTATAAGGAATCTGATAATAAGTGTCCTTCATGGGAGAGTAGTCCCTTTCATGAAAGGAAAGCCAGATTTGTTCTACAATTGTATTACAACAGGTGGCTAAAATGGCAGCCAAAAGAAGGACTGTGCTTTTCGTCGTTACACCGGAAAGAAAAAGATATAAAATAGAACAACTAATATATAGCATGATTTTGTCTATGATTCTATGCATGTATCTTTCTCCTTTTCGTAATCTTTTATTTAGGCGTTTGTGAAACGCACTTTGAAATCTAAAGCCGTAACTAAAACCGATTATATCATAGATGTGATAAATGTCATATAAAAGAATTGACATTGTTCACTTGGTTAATTTTTGAGTTGTTGTATAGTAACATATGAAAAAGAAATCTTGTAAACGCAAAAGGCGTAGAAAGGAAACAAAATGAGTAAAGCAATAGAAGTTAAAAATTTAGTAAAACGATATAAGGATTTATTAGCACTTGATCATTTGGATTTAGAAATTGAAGAAGGAGAAATCTTTGGTCTTCTTGGTCCAAACGGTTCAGGAAAAACAACAACCATTAACTGTATTTTATCCTTGCTAACTTATGATAAAGGAGAAATTAAAGTATTTGGAAAAGAAATGAAACCGGATAGCTATGATTTGAAAAAAGAAATCGGTGTGGTTATGCAGAATGTAGCAGTATTTGACGAGTTAACCGTGTATGAAAACATTGATTACTTCTGTGGTTTGTATATTAAAGATAAGGCAAAAAGAAAACAGTATGTTGATGAAGCCATTGCATTTGTAGGCTTAGAGGATTATACCAAAATGCATCCGAAAAAGTTGTCCGGTGGTCTTCTTAGACGATTAAATATTGCCTGTGGAATTGCTCATAAGCCAAAGCTGATTTTCTTTGATGAGCCTACGGTTGCCGTTGATCCACAAAGTAGAAATAAAATCTTAGAAGGAATTGAAACCTTAAACAAAAATGGAGCGACCATTATTTATACCTCCCATTACATGGAAGAGGTGGAACAGCTTTGTACCCGGATTGCAATTATGGATAAGGGAAAACGAATTGCCGTGGGAACAAAGGATGAGCTAAAGAGAATGATAAAGAATACAGAAAGCATCCGGGTAGAGGTGCTTGGCTTGGAGGAAAAGAATCTTCTTGTATTAAGAGATTTACCACATGTCTATCAGGTAACCTATGAGAATGATATATTGTGTATTCACTATGCAGGGGGAAAGCATAATCTTGTAAGGGTACTGGATTATTTCCAAAAAGAAAATATAAGCTTTGGTCGTGTATATTCAGAGTTACCAACATTAAATGATGTATTTCTTGAAATAACAGGAAAAGAATTAAGAGATTAGAATTGGAGGAGTCAGTATGTTTTTTCATAATTTTGTATATGCATTAAAGTCGTTATTTCGAAATAAGACAACGCTATTCTGGACATTGATTTTTCCGGTTGGTCTTGCAACCTTTATGTTTATGTCATTTCATGATCTGATGGAAAAGGATGAAATGTTAGATATTATTCCTGTGGCAGTTGTAGATTATGAGGAAAGTGATAATAATCTGATGGAAGTTCTTGAAACTTTATCGGAAGAAAATGATGATCAAATGCTTACCTTAACAAAAACAGATGAAAAAAAGGCAAAGCAATTGTTAGCAGATAAAAAGGTGGAAGGAATTATTAATGTATCTGATGTAAGCCTTAAAGTAAATGAAAATGGCTACAATGCTCTTGTGTTACAGGTGATTTTGGAACAGTACAAGCAAAAAGAAAACATCATAAAGGATGTGTTGGAACTGAATCCCCGGATGATACAAGCTGTAATTGATGATATGGAAAAGGATACTTCCTATTATGTGGAAAGTTCTACTACAAAATCAAAACAGAATCAGTATAACAATTACTTTTATGCGATTTTTGCCATGAGCTGTATGTTTGCTTCTTTTGTTGCAATTGAACGGATTAGCAGAATTCAGGCAAATGTAAGTGCCTTGGGAATGAGAAGATGTCTTGGTCCCACACATAAATTTTCCGTAGTTTGTGCAGAGTATCTGGCATTACTGATTGTTCAGTTTGGAATTGAGATTATTACACTTTGTTACATGAGATTTTTAGGTGTGGATTTTGGTAATCGTTATCCTGCGATTTTATTAATTCTGTTAATTGGATGTAGTATTGGTTTATCCATGGGAGTTATTATCGGTTCTATTTCTAAAATGACAGAAGGGGGCAAAACAGGTCTGGCAGTTGCTATCAGTATGGCATTATCTGTTATGGCTGATCTTTGTGTTGGAGGAATTAAAGATTTAGTTGAGCATAATATTCCAATCTTAAATCGTATTAATCCTGCAGTATTAATTTCTGATAGTTTTTACGCTTTAAATGTATATGATAATTATACAAAATATTTCCAAAATATAACAATTATGGCAGTTATGTCAATCCTATTACTGATTATCAGCTCGGTCATTTTAAGGAGGAACAGATATGCAAGTGTTTAAAGCTTATTTTAAAGTATTAAATGATTATAAAAAACCAATGATTATGTATATTGTGATTTTTGCAGTTTTATTATACTTCTTTATTATTCCTGCTCTTGGAAAAAATAACAATGAAGGTTATGTTGAGCAGGATTGTAAGTTTGCAGTGTTTGATTATGATGAGAGTGAAGCCAGTAAAGCCTTTGTTTCATACTTATCGAAACGAAATTCCGTTGTAGAGATAAAAGCAGATGAAAAAGAAGTGATTCAGGATGAATTATATTACCGTAATATTGTATGTGCACTTCGTATTCCTGAAGGCTTTGGAGAACAAATGGAAAGTGGAAAAGTAGAGGATTTGTTAGAGGTAGTTACAATTCCCGGAACCCGGGCAGCTTCTGTTTTTGAATCCCAGATTGATGGATATTTAAGTGCAGTTTCCACTTATGCAGATGCCGGTTTTTCTCTTCCGGAAGCTATGGAGAAGGCAGAAAAAGCATTAGATGTAAGTGTAGATGTTTCCCTTCCTGATGACGGTGATGTATCAGCACATACCTCAAGATATTACTATTATAATTATTTAGCCTGGATTATGATTTGTATTATGATTCTTGGTGTATGTCCGATTCTGTTAACCTTTGCAAAAGATGAAATAAAGAAACGTATGGAATGTTCAGCCTATCGTTTTTCAAGCTTTAACAGAGAACTGTTATTAGGTGTTTTGGTAACCGGTATTGGTATTTGTGCATTCCTTGCATTGTTATCTGTTATATGCTTGGGAAAGGATATGATGAATGTATCCGGATTACTAAATGTAGTAAATTTGATTTGTTATATGTTAGTTGCATTGGCCATCGCTTTTGTGATTAGCAGACTGATTCATAATATTGATTTGCTCAATATGGCTGCGAATATTATTTCTCTTGGAATGTCCTTCCTTTGTGGCATATTTGTTCCACGGGAATTTCTTGGGGAAGGCGTTATTAAATTAGCGCACTTTTTGCCGGCATACTGGTATAACCAGACGGTTACTGCCTTAGACCGTTATACACCGGAGGTTTTACCGGACGTGGCAAAATATATGGGAATTGAAGTTTTGTTTGCAGTTGTAATTGTTGTTGTGGGTCTTGTGATTGCAAGAAAACAGCAGATGAAATAATTGCATTGAGAAAAAACAGGATTTGTAGTATATTGTAGGGGAAAATAAAGGTGATTATAAGATAATTCAATTATTTTATAATTACCTTTTTGCATATTCATTTTTAGAAAGAGTATTACATATGGAACGAAATATTGATTTAAATGAGATTTCTGATGGAAAACGTTATAAACTAAATGATATGGTAAAGGCTGATTGTGGCAATTGCGAAGGGTGTTTCTCCTGTTGTAAGGGAATGGGGAATTCTATTGTACTAGATCCTTATGATGTGTATCGGCTGACTACCGGATTAAATGTAAAATTTGAAGAACTGCTTATTGATAAGCTTGATTTGAATGTTGTAGAAGGCATCATTTTGCCCAATCTTAAAATGAATCCTGTGAATAACACCTGTCAGTTTTTAAATGAACATGGCAGATGTAGTATACATGATTACAGACCCGGAATGTGTCGTATTTTTCCATTAGGAAGAGTTTATGAAAACGGAAGCTTTGATTATATATTGCAGGTTCATGAATGTAAGAAAACGAACCGTTCAAAAATCAAAGTAAAAAAATGGATTGATACCCCGAATCTGGATAAAAATCAGGCGTTCATTAGCAGGTGGCATTATTTTTTAAAAGATATATCAAATAACTTACCATCCATGAAAGAAGATGATGTGAAGACAATTAATATGTTGATTTTAAATGTCTTTTTTGTGACTTTATATGAAGGAAACAGGGATTTTTATGAACAGTTTGAAGAACGTATGAGGTCTGTTTCTGATGAGATTATTGCAATGCTTGAATCAAAGGAATGAAAATTGCAGAATTAAATCAAAAGATAAAGTACAAAACCAATGGAAAAACGTATCAGTTGGTTTTGTTGTATAAGATTAGCCAGGTTGCACACAATATGATAGAATGAAAAGATTGGAGCATTCCTGTAATTTAGAAATAATGCCAATTGAATAAAAAGAAACCTCT
>JBJENY010000059.1:0-15878 GCA_051880435.1 Lachnospiraceae bacterium
TTTACAGGTAAATCCACGAAACTACAAATGTGAGGTCACTTCATATTATCTATTTGGATCCCTTTAACATTGTTTTACTGTTGTTAGGTATGTTTTTCTCTACGTCGATTCCAAAACGAATCGGAGAAAAATTAAAATCCGGATTGGGAAATAATAGTTTGGATGTAGTAAAATATATGAGCCTGATTGCAATCTTGCTATTTTCCTGTGTTCGTATTGTTTCCGGTGTATATAATCCATTTATTTATTTTCAGTTTTAGGAGGCAGAGGGAATGGTTAACAGAGTGATTAAAATTGTATTTTGTGCTGTATTTTTCCTTGTAATGCTGGTTCCACTGGTTACTGTTAACACAAAATCAGATGTGGTTTCTGTGACGGAAAATAGAACCTTGGCTTCTATGCCTGACCTTCGTGATGAGGATGGAAACTGGAATAAAAGCTTTATTTCCCAGTTTGAAAGCTGGTTTAATGATAACGTGGGCTTGAGAGAACAGATGTTAGGGATTAATACCACATTTCAATATGATATATTTCATAGTTCCCCCAATAATGTAGTGAAGGTTGGAAAAGAGGGCTGGCTGTTTTATGCAGGTGAAAACAATTTGAAAATAGCTTCCGGTACCTATCCATCCTTTGATGAAGCAGTTTTATACCAGATTTGTCAGGAACAGATTCAGGTTCGGGATAAATTGGCCAAACAGGGAATCGAATATGTGATTGTTTTATTTCCAAGTAAAGTAAGCATTTATCCTGAAAATTTATACGGAGATTTTTGTGTACGAACAACCCCTGCAGATGAATTAGCAGATTATTTGGAAGCAAACTCAGACTTAAAGGTTGTACGTGTGAAAGACAGATTGTTGCAGGCAAAGGAAGAAAATGATGATTTGTTATTTTTTAAAACCGACACCCATTGGAATTCTTATGGATGCTATGAAGGCTACAAAGAAATCATTGATGATTTAAATAAATGGGAGATTTCTGATACTGAGTCGGTGGATACCGGATACGTGGAAGTGGAGAGTGTTCGTGACCTTTCTATGTTAATTGCCAATAATGAAAAATATGGTGAATATGGGAAAATAAAAAATGATATAATAAATCCTACTGGAAAGGCAATCAAAAAAGGAAAGCAATATGATGTCATTCAGGAGTATGTCAAAATGAAGGGAATCCGCCGGGGCGATTATTATCGAAATAAAAATAAAGAATTACCATCATTTTTATTGTTTGGTGATTCCATGTTTATGGATTGGATGGGACCTTTGTTGTCACAAAACTGTTCTGAGTTAACTGCCATATGGGACTACTCGATTAGTCAGGAATTAATTAATGAGTTAGAACCGGACGTCGTATTTTTTGAAATGACAGAAAGAAATTTGAATTTACTGCCAGCGAAACAGATCGAGTTTGTGAATTCGAATGAAGAAGAATAGACTTAGTTTATGAATGGGAAGATAGAAGAATATACTTGGTTTATGAGTGGGAATGAAGAAGAATAGACTTGGTTTGCGAATGGGAATGAAGAAGGATAGACTTGGCTTGTGAGTGTGATGAAGAACAAACTTGGTTTGTGAACACAAGTGAGAAATAAACTTTATTAATAAAAGTGACAGATTGCTGTATATGGATTGTTTTTCGAAAAAATGTTGTAAAAATTAAAAGAAAAAGTATTGACGATTTTTTGATTGTACTGTATTATTTATTTGTGTCATATGACAGAAATGAGGTGCAAAATGGCAAGACCACCAATTACAAAAAGAGTATGTAAACAGCCTGTCAATGTTGGATTTACACCTATTGGAAGGGAGAAAATCGCAGGTGTTGTTTCCATTACAGTGGATGAGTATGAGACCATTCGGCTAATCGATTTGGAAGGTGTAAGCAGAGAAGAGTGCGCAAGACGAATGGATATTGCAAGAACCACAGCACAGGGTATTTATAATAGTGCGAAAGCAAAGATTGCAGACAGTATTGTATATGGCAAAGAACTTCATATTGAAGGTGGAGCTTTTTCACTATGTGATGGTTCGGCAGAATGTCCCGAATGTGGAAAAAAGAAGCTAGTGGTTGAATAAGACGCACAGGTTCATATGGTAATCATGCAGAATGTAACAAGATAATCATTTATCGAATTATTCGTGTTCTGCAATAGAAACACAATATTGTTTTGTGTTTTATATAACTAAATGACAATAATTATATGAAAACAGGAGGAAATTAAAATGGCAAAGTATGTATGTTCAGTATGTGGTTATGTACACGAAGGAGATGAGGCACCAGCAGAGTGTCCTGTATGTCACGTAGGAAGTGATAAGTTTAAAAAGGTGGAAGGTGAGCTTACACTTGCAGCAGAGCATGAGTTTGGTGTATATGCTACAACCGTTAAGAATAACAGTGAAATCAGTGATGAAGATAAGAAGTTCATTTTTGACCAGCTTAAGGCTAATTTCGATGGTGAGTGTTCAGAAGTAGGTATGTATTTATGTATGGCAAGAGTTGCTTATCGTGAAGGTTATCCTGAAATTGGATTATACTGGGAGAAAGCAGCTTACGAAGAGGCAGAGCATGCTGCAAAATTTGCTGAAATGCTTGGCTCTGAATTAGAAGGAAAGATGACAAATTCTACAAAGGAGAATCTTGCTTGGAGAGTAGATTGTGAGTTTGGTGCTACTGCAGGTAAGGTAGATTTAGCAAAGTGTGCAAAGAAGAACAACCTTGATGCAATTCATGATACTGTTCATGAGATGGCTCGTGATGAGGCTAGACATGGTAAGGCTCTTAAGGGATTGTTAGAGAGATACTTTGGATAAGAGAAAGTCTTATAAAATAAAGGATTTTAAGAGAGAATGGAGAAATCTGTTCTCTCTTTTTTACTTACTGCCGTCTTGGAATTGTCCTTTTGTTGTTACAGCTTCTAAAGAAATGCTAATAGATGTAGTAAAGTTGTTCCTTTTTCTTGTAAGATGCACTATAATTTCAATAGATTGCAGAAGCATTCCGATGATACCGATAATGAGATGGCAGGTGACGAGGCTGGACAAGGAGGCACTATGAAAATATTAGTATTAGGTGGAAGCTATTTTTTTGGCAGAGTTTTTGTTATGGAGGCGGCAAAGGAACATGATATTACAGTGGTAAATAGGGGCACCTATTCAATGGAAACCTTTGGCGTTACCCAGTTAAAAGGGGATAGAAATGATACAGATTTTTTGAAAACCATAACCGGAGATTATGATGTTTTAGTAGATTTTTGTGGTTATCGCAAAGGTGATGTATCCGGCATATTAGATCATGTGCCGGGAAAAATAGGTCACTATATTTTCATTAGTACGGTAGATGTATACAGGCGTGGTATATCCGGATATAAGACAGAGGACACTCCTTTGGAAAATCGTGTTTTTCCCGGTGAAGCAGGGGAATATATTTCCGGAAAGGTTTTGTTAGAACAGGAATTGTGTGCAGTGTGTGAAGAAAAGAAGATTCCTTTTACCATACTTCGTCCTGCAATTTTATATGGTCCCTTTAACTATGCACCGAGAGAGGGTATATTTATTCAGTTGATGGCACAACAGGGATTGTTACCAAGAATTACAGATGCTGATGGAAGCTTTCAGATGGTTTATGTAAAGGATGCTGCCCAGGCTGTTTTAAAATGTATTGGTAATGAAAAAACCTTTGGTAACAGCTATAATTTGTGTGGAGATGAGACAGTTACTTATTCATTGCTGGCAGATGCATTATGGAAGGGTGCGGAAAGAATTGGGAAGGAACAGAGGTCGGAACTTAATTGTGGAATAAAAGGAAATCCAAATGAAGAAACCCTTCATCAGGAACGGGAATCCGAACCTGTAAAGGTGCTTCTGATGACGGTTGCGCAGGCTCAAAGTCAAGGATTACCCCTATCCTTTCCTGTAACAAAAGAAGAAACAGAGCTTTACAGTAATACAAAGAGCAAAGAAGAACTAGATATGGAATACATTTCTTTAGAGGAGGGAATGGTCAGAACCTGTAAGGCTTTCTGGAATGTGTATTTACCTACCAGATAGTGGAGATTCACATTTTTAGTAGGTAAAAAGTGTTGAAATATAAAAAATTATGATAAGAATTACCTATCGGATATGATATTGAAGTTATTTAGTAGGTAAATTGGCAAAATAAAGAGAGAAAATGCATATAAATTACATACCATATTAAACTAAACTTGGTTATTGATAGGTAATTGTAATCCTTTCGTCAAATATTCTGTTTTAGTTAATCTGGGTTGCATCTGGAAATAACTATGTTGTAAGATACTATGTGTAAATACTATGTGTAAATACTATGTGTAAATACTATGTGTAAATACTATGCGTAAATACTATGTTGTAGGATACTTTGTTGTATAATACTTTAATACTTTGTTGATGGAACTTAAATTGTTTTAAAGGAGAACCGACGGTTCTCTTTTTTGTTGAATAAACAATTCACAAATAGAAAAAGATGATTGTTGTAGAGTCCTAATGAAACCTGAAAAGGGATACGTCTTAACCAAAAAGAATGATATCTTAACATATAAAAAACGATTGTCAACCCGTAGATAAAAATAAGTTGACAATTAAAAAATAACACTGTATAATTTCCACGTGCTTAAGGCATAGAAAGAAATAGAAAAGAAATAAAGGAAAATGGAAAAATGGAAATACAGCAATTAGCAAAAGACATCATAGCAGGACGAAGGCTGACAAGAGAGGATGATTTATCTTTTTTTGAAACTGTGGATTTGGAACAATTGGCTGCCGGAGCAAATGCAATTCGGGAAGCACTTTGCAGTAATCATGTGGACTTGTGTACCATTATTAATGGCAGAGGTGGACGCTGTAGTGAAAATTGTAAGTTCTGTGCACAGTCAGCCCATAACCATACAGGTTGTGAGGAGCATGGAATGTTAGAGCCGGAGGTTGTTTTAGAGGATTGCAGGAAACGGGAAGCAGCAGGTGTCCATGCCTATTCCATTGTAACGGCAGGACGAACGGTGGAAGGTAAAGAATTAGATACCCTGGTACATACTTATGAGCTACTTCATAAAGAGTGTCATGTCCGGTTATGTGCATCTCACGGCTTAATCAGTGAAGAGGCATTTACAAGATTAAAGGAAGCAGGGGTAACCATGTATCATGCAAATATTGAGACATCCAAACGTAATTTCCCGAATATTTGCACAACCCATACATACGAGGATAAGATCCGGGAAATCAAGCTGGCAAAGGCAGCGGGAATGACTGTTTGTTCCGGAGGAATTATCGGTATGGGAGAAGACTGGCAGGACAGACTGGATATGGCTGTTTCATTGGCAGAACTAGAGATAGAATCTATACCCATTAATGCTCTGATTCCTGTAAAGGGCACGCCTTTGGGAGATGTGAAACCATTAACGGAGAATGAAATTATCCGGACAGTGGCAATGTTCCGGTTTATGAATCCAAAAGCTTATATCCGTATGGCAGCAGGACGGAATTATTTTTCAGATGGTGGCAGACGTTTATTTTTATCCGGCGTCAATGCAACCATTACAGGAGACATGCTGACAACGGTGGGCAATAATACGGAACAGGATAAAGCAATGCTAAAAGACATGGGATTTGACTTGGAGGTAGAAAAATGAGTAAAGTAAAAGACGTAAATATACAGGTTGAAAATGTACAAGTTGATAATATGGATGTGACAGTTTCCGGTAAACAGAAAATAACAACGAAAACCCTTGCATTAATCGCTGTAATGACAGCAGTTACCTGTGTGCTGGCACCCCTATCCCTTCCTATTGGTCCGGTACCGATTTCTTTAACCAACCTTGCTATTTATTTTGCCCTTTATATTTTGGGAATGAAAAAAGGCACCATTAGTTACCTGGTATATCTGGCAATCGGTTTGGTAGGTGTTCCTGTATTTTCCGGATTTACGGGTGGACCGGGCAAGCTCTTTGGACCAACCGGAGGATATCTCATTGGATTTATCCCTATGGCAATTGTTGCAGGTATTTTGATCGATAAATTTGGTGGTAAATTTGTATTAAGCATGCTTGGAATGGTAATTGGAACTATCATTTGCTATGCATTTGGAACCGTATGGTTAGCACATCAGGCACAAATGGATTTTAAGGCTGCATTGTTGGCGGGGGTGATTCCTTTTATTCCCGGGGATTTGATAAAAATGGTACTGGCTGCAATCTTCGGACCCCAGATTCGGAAGACCTTGAATAAGGCAGGTTTTGAAGGTTGAACTAATACAAAATATGGGTGTGTTCGTTGAGAAATGAATACATAGTTTTGTTTTACTATCGACTTACTTATATACAATTACAAATAATCATTTATATTTTTCATAGACCCGTTTTTAATGAAAGCGGGTCTTTATTTTCTCTTAATAAAATTAATATATTTGTCGATATTTGTTGATATGTGTCGATGTTTTATGTTAAAATTTTAATAATTACCAAATGCAGACATAATTACTTGTTACTAATCATGCTACGGAGGGCGAGGAGGAGTTACTTATGAGAAAACAACAGGGATTAGTGTTTACAAATGATAATTGTATCGGGTGTAATAAATGTATCAGTGTATGTAGTTGTCCCGGTGCATGTGTTTCCCATGACGTAGATGGGAAGACAAGAATTGATGTGGATCCGGAACGATGTGTTGCCTGTGGAGCCTGTTTTGATGTATGTGAGCATGGTGCCCGGGAATTTAATGATGACACAGAGCGTTTTTTTGAGGATTTAAAAAAGGGAGAATCTATTTCTATATTGCTTGCTCCGGCGTTCAAGGCAAATTATCCTAACGAATATGAAAGTGTTCTTGGAGGATTAAAACAGCTGGGAGTGAATCATATCATTAGTGTATCTTTCGGTGCAGATATTACCACATGGGGTTATTTGAATTATGTTCAACAGAATCAGTTTTTAGGTGGAATCAGTCAGCCTTGTCCAGCCGTTGTTAATTATATTGAACATTATATACCGGAGTTGATCCCCAAGTTATTCCCGGTACAAAGTCCTATGATGTGTGCAGCCATTTATGCAAAAAAGGAAATGAAAATAACAGATAAACTGGCATTTATCAGTCCCTGTATTGCTAAAAAATTAGAAATTGATGACCCGAATAATAAGGGTTATATCAGTTATAATGTAACCTTCGATCATTTAATGGAATATGTAAGAACCCATAAGATAAAAGGCTCATTACAAAAAGATGAGATTGAATATGGTTTGGGCTCTATTTATCCGATGCCGGGTGGATTAAAAGAAAATGTATACTGGTTTTTAGGGGAAAGTGTGTTTATCCGTCAGATTGAAGGGGAAAAGCACATGTACCACTATTTAGAACAAAATAAGGATAAAATCAGGCAGAGTCAGACACCGTATTTGTTCATTGACGCATTAAATTGTGGTTCCGGCTGTATTTATGGAACAGGATGTGAGGCGGAAAAAGGCAATAGTGATGATGCCTTGTGTTCACTGTTACAGATTCGGGAGGAATCAAAGAAAGATAATAAAGCAAGTGCCTGGTCCAAACGCTTATCTCCGGCTCAGCGCCTGAAAAAGTTAAACCAGCAATTTAAGCATTTAAATTTAAAAGATTATCTTCGAAACTATACAGACCGTTCAGCCGGCTGTCAGCATAAAATAATGAGTATGCAGGATGAAGATGCAATCTTTACATCTATGAACAAATTAAATTCGGAAGACAGGTCTATTAATTGTTCCTGCTGTGGTTATGATACCTGCAAAGAAATGGCAGAGGCGATTTATAATGGATATAACAAAAAAGAAAATTGTATTCATTTTATCAAGAATGAGGCAATTGCCCAGAAGAATGCAGCGTCAGAACTAGCACAACAATTGGATGAAGAAAAAGATATGATTGTAAATCAAAAAGAACTGATTGTAAGTACGCTATCTGAAGTGAACAGGCAATTTGAAGTCTTATATGAAGCGGTAGATACCATGTCAGCCGGCAATGAAAGCAATGCGGTGGAAACCACAAATATTTCGGACCAGATGGTGAATGTATCCCGGTTTTGTAATGATTTGTCAGATGCCATGGAAGAAATTAATTCCTTGTTAGATGATTTAATTGATAATAATAATGAGGTAGTAAATATTGCTGCCCAGACCAATATGTTAGCGTTAAATGCCAGTATTGAAGCAGCCAGGGCCGGGGAGGCAGGACGTGGCTTTGCAGTGGTTGCGGATCAGATTAATACCTTGGCCGGTAATTCTAAAAATACTGCAAACAAAAGTAATGAAAGTCAGGGAAGAATTATTGAATCCATTACTAAGATATTGGAAGATACCCGTCAATTAAATGCCATCATTAATGATGTGAATCAGAAAACACAGAACTTAGCAGCATCCAGTGAAGAAATGACAGTGGCAGTTTCTGATATATTAGATTCCGGAAGACAGGTAAAGGAACAGTTAATGCGATTAGAAGAAATGTAAAAATGGACAAACCCTAATGAAATAATATGGGGTTACAGAATGAAAACAAAATAGTAAGAAATAAAAGCTTTGATGTTTGTGTGAGAACGTCAAAGCTTTTTTTACGTAAAAATTACATTGTTATCCCATAGAATTGACATAATGCTTTTATTATTGAATCGTGTCGTAGGAACTGTCCTTCACATGGGCGTTTGTAAAGCACAGTTGCATCCTGTGTCAGCAAACGCCTAATCCTTCGAATATAAGGAGGAAACTGCTAAATGACATGGAATCATTTTTTACAATGGCTGATTGATTGCCTGGAGAAAATGAAAAAAGAAGAAAAAACGCAAAAGAAAGGATTAACCCAAATGAAGAATGAGAAGAAGAAAAAAGAAATCAGTGCTCCGTATATGATGAATAGAGAACTGTCATGGTTAAAATTTAATGAAAGGGTGTTAAATGAAGCGGGAAATCCAAGGGTTCCTTTAGGAGAACGTCTGACATTTGCAGCAATTTATCAGTCTAATCTGGACGAGTTTTATAGAGTCAGGGTTGGTACCCTAATGGACCAGATGGAGTCCTTAGAAGTGGTACGGGAAAATAAAACCAATATGACCAGCAAGGAACAGGTAAAAGCAATTTTGAAGGCAACCAAAGAACTGGATCAGAAAAAAGCTTTAATTTACGAGCAGTTAATGGGTGAATTGGAACCTAAGGGAATTCGTCTGATTAACTTTAACAAATTGTCGGCTGAAGAGGGGAAGCTTTTGGAAACCTATTTTGACAACGAGATAGCACCATATTTGTCGGCGACTATAGTAAGTAAACAACAGCCATTTCCATTTTTAAAGAATAAGGATATTTATGCAGTAGCATTGTTATCTACAAAGAGTGGGAAGTCAAAAACAGCCATTATCCCATGCAGTAACAATGTTTTCAGACGTTTGATTGACATTCCCACAAGAAAGGGAACCTTTATGTTATCGGAGGAGCTGATTCTTCATTTCCTCCCAAAATTATTCAAGAATTATGATATCAAAGAAAAATCATTATTAAGAATCACAAGAAATGCGGATATTGATACAGAGACAATCTATGATGAAGATTTAGATTACAGGGATGCAATGGAGAATCTGATTAAACAGAGAAAACGGATGAATCCGGTAAGAATGGAGTTATCCAGGGAATTAAATAAAAAAATGGTGGATGCTTTATGTAAAGATATCCAGGTGGATAAGGAACATGTATTTTTGTCCAGAGTGCCACTTGATATGTCCTTTGTATTTGCCATTCAAAGTTACCTGAAAGATACCAGTCAGGATGTCCTCTTTTATCAGAGACGGACGCCGAGGATGACGCCGGAGCTGGATGATAAGAAGGAACTGATTCCTCAAATTATGAAAAAGGACGTGTTGCTGTCTTATCCTTTTGAAAATATGAAAACATTTATCAATCTGCTAAATGAGGCGGCAGAGGACGAAACTGTGGTATCCATCAAAATGACCTTATATCGTCTTGCAAATAAAAGTCAAATTGTAGATGCATTAGTGGAGGCAGCGGAAAATGGAAAAGAAGTTGTGGTTTTAGTAGAACTTCGGGCTCGGTTTGATGAGGAAAGTAATATTGAGTATTCCCGGAAATTAGAAGAAGCAGGTTGTAGAGTGATTTATGGATTGAACGGATATAAAGTACATTCCAAGCTATGTTTGGTATCCCGAAAAACGGAGAATGGCATATCCTATATCACCCAGATTGGAACTGGAAATTATAATGAAAAAACCTCTGCTTTGTATACGGACTTGTCTTTGATTACGGGAAATCAGGAAATTGGAAAAGAGGCATCTGAAGTTTTTGCAGCTTTATTAAAAGGTGAGACGGTAGAAAAGACAGAGCAATTACTGGTGGCACCGAAGTGTTTACAAAACAAGGTATTGGATATGATGGATGAAGAAATTGCTTTTGCAAAGCAGGGGAAAGAGGCTTATATCGGTATCAAAATTAATTCCCTGACTGATAAGGTGATTATTGAGAAATTAGTTGAGGCCTCTCAGGCAGGCGTGAAAATTGAAATGATTATCAGAGGAATCTGTTGCCTGATTCCCGGTATCAAGGGTTATACGGAAAATATAACCGTGGTTAGTATTGTGGGACGTTTTTTGGAACATTCCAGAATTTACAGGTTTGGTACAAAGGAAAGGGAAAAGGTATACATAGCATCAGCAGATTTTATGACCAGAAATACCATTCGTCGTGTGGAGGTTGCTGCACCGGTATTGGATGAAAAACTGAAGGAACGACTGGACGGGATGTTTGAGGTCATGATGGAGGATGATGAAAAGGGAAAATGTTTGACCGAAAAGGGAACCTATGTGGACCGGAACTTACATGAAGATAAGGTAAATTCCCAGGAAGTGTTTTATGAAAATGCATATCGTAATGCAGAGAAAAGATAAAGGAAAAACAGAAGGGAACGTATCGTATGAATAAAATATTTAAAAAAATTGCATTCCTTATGGTAAGTACATTATTTCTTTTGTCCGGTTGTAATCAGACAAATGGAACCGGAAAAGAAGAGCAACGGAATGTGGAAGGATTAAAAGCGTTAGGTGAAATTCAGGTGATTTCCAGAGAAGATGGTTCCGGAACAAGAAGTACCTTTGCAAATTTGGCAGGCTTTGAGGCAGAAACCGAGGGGAGTGGTACCCAGTCAGATTTGACAACAAAAGATGCAGTTATTGCAAATGATGCAACGCAGGTAATTGATGATGTGACTGCCAATCCATCAGCCATTGGATATGTTTCTAAGGGGGCAATTTCCGGTAATGAAAATGTGAAAATTCTCAATATAGAGGGAAAAACTCCTGAAAATAGTGAGACATATCCCTTAAGTCGTGATTTTTATCTGGCTTATTCCGGAAAATTAAGCGACCTGGAACAGGATTTTTTAACCTATGTACATGGAGCCGGACAGGAAATTGTAGGAAAGGATTATGAAACGGTAGCAAAAAGCAGTTCTTTTTTGTCAAATCAGGCAGAAGGTGAAATCGTGATCGAAGGCTCTACCTCTGTGGCACCCCTTATGGAAGAACTGGCACAGGCCTATGAAAAAATCAATACTCACGCAACCGTTGTTGTTTTTGCTACAGATTCTACCAAGGGATTGACACAGGTTATGGCAGGAAAGTGTAACTTTGGTATGTCCTCCAGAAACCTGAAAGATTATGAAAAGGAATTATTGGATTATGAATCCTTTGCCAAAGATAATATTGTTGTGATTGTGGGAAAAGATAATCCTTTAGAGGATATCACATTAAATCAATTAAAGGATATTTATACAGGTGATGTGAAAAACTGGGATGAACTGAATCAGCAATAACGAGATGGGATACGCATTAGGAGGAAAAATATGAATAGTACATTAGAGATTATTTTTGGTCTGCTTGGTGGCTTGGCGGTATTTATTTTTGGAATGAATATGATGAGCGACTGTCTGCAGAAAGCAGCCGGAGAGAGAATGAAAAGTATATTAGCGTTATTAACGAAAAATCCGGTGTTGGGTGTAATTGCAGGAGCATTAACCACCGCAGTTTTGCAAAGCAGCAGTGCAACTACAGTTATGGCAATTGGTTTTGTCAGTGCAGGACTGATGAGTCTGCCTCAGGCAATTAGTATTATTTTAGGTGCAAACATTGGTACAACAATGACGGCACAGATTATAGCATTTAAGTTAAGTGACTATATTTATATTATCATTTTCCTTGGTTTTATTATCAGCTTTATCGTGAAATCGGAAAAAGCAAAAAATATAGGACAAACAATATTTGCATTTGGTCTGTTATTCCTTGGTATTGAGACCATGGGTTCTGTGATGAAACCCTTAGCATCCAGTCCTATCTTTACAGATATGATTGCAAAGGTTGCTGATATACCGGTTCTTGGTGTAGCTGTCGGTACATTAATGACTCTGGTTGTACAAAGCAGTAGTGCAACCATTGCAGTATTACAGAATTTTGCATCGCAGCCCGGTCCGGATGGGATTCATAGTATGTTAGGATTAGCCGGTGCCATCCCAATTCTTCTTGGAGACAATATCGGTACGACTATTACAGCATTATTGGCAAGTATCGGTCAGCCTAAGGATGCCAAAAGAACAGCAGTTGCCCATTGTATTTTTAATATATCAGGCTGCCTGTTATTTATTTGGTTTGTTAAGCCTTATGCTGCATTGGTACAGTATATTTCACCGGATGGACCTGAGATTGAAGTGATATCCCGACAGATTGCAAATGCCCATACAATTTTTAATGCTACCATGACGATAATCTGGATTCCATTAATCTGGTTGATGGTAAAGATTGTAATGAAAATTGTTCCGGAGGGAAGAAAAACCATTTATGCCAATTCGGAACCCATGTATCTGGATTCAAAGCTTATTAACCAGCCAACGGCAGCACTTCAACTGGTAGCAAAAGAAATTGTCAGATGTACGGAATTTGTAGAAGCGAATCTCAAAGAATTAATTTCTGTTTTGGAAAATGGGAATAGTGGAAAAATAAATGAAATTATTAAAAATGCAGATGATACGAGAAGTCTTTATGACAAAATCACAGAGTATCTTGCAGAGTTGTTTGCATCCGGCGGTCTCACGGAGGAACAGGCTACACAAACGGCGGGGATTATGTATGTGTTAAGTGATGTGGACCGTATGGGAGCATTATGTAAAGAGGTTGGAATTTCTTTGCAGGATAAGGAAGAGAAAAAATATAAATATTCCGGAAAAGCCATGGAGGATTTGAAGGCCAGTCTCCAGCTGATAGAAAAAATGTTCCTGCAGGCGTCAGATATGATGATTTCCGGTAATGTGGAAAGCAGTAAAAAGATAATGAAACAAAAAGAGCAGATTATGGATTTGGGTATTAAAATGCGTAAATCCCATGTGCAGCGGGTTGGAAAAGGAAAATGTGTTGCGAAATTAACAGAACCCTATAATAAGATTATTCATTCTGTTGACAGAATGGGGAACTGTTGTATTAACATTGTGGATGCAGTACAGGGGGAGATTGGATTACGGTATTTTCTGGAATATACCGGTCATGATGAAAGGGAATTAGAAGGAGTATAAGTGTGTCGTAGTGGACATGGACGAAGAAGCAGATGGTAGAGAAAGAGGATTTGGAAGAAAATGAGGTCGAAGTAATTGAAAAAGTTAAGGGTACAGATTTTGAACCGGTAATTACGGATTCTTATCATGCGTTCAGAGTATTGGAGGAAAACGGTATCAGTTATGAAGGGGAAATAGATCTGAAAAACATTGGATTTTGTAAAATTGAAGCCCAGCAGGATTGTTTGACAGGATCTTTTTGTATCCCAAAGCTTTTAGATATACAGGGCAGCAGATATCGTATTTTGTTTTTTATTACCCGTGATAAAGTGGTTTTAGTGGATGATGATGGATTTTCTCAAAGGCTTGTGAATAGAATCAGCAGAAGAAAAAGTAATCAATATAAAACAAAGGAAATTTTTCTGTTTCATTTCATTGCTGAGTTTATGAATCGGGATCAGGAACAGCTGGCGCAGTTTGAAAAATTGTTAATGGAATTAGAGGAAATGGTTCATACCGGACATACGGAAAACTTTCAATCCAGTATCATGGCAATTCGTCGGGAGCTACTGATCCTTCGGGGATATTATGATGAAATTATGGATGTGGGAAAAGCGTTAGAGGAAAATGAAAACCATTATTTTCCCAAAAAACATCTAAAGTATTTCGGAACCATATCTGACAGAGCAGAGCGTCTTATGAATAAAACCTCTCACCTGTTGGAATACGCCGGACAGGTCAATGATGCTTATCAGGCGAAAGTAGATGCAAAACAGAATAGTAATATGCAGTTTTTAACCATTATTTCTACTATTTTCTTTCCCCTGACATTAATTACCGGATGGTATGGAATGAATTTTCAAAATATGCCGGAATTGGAGAATGGATATCCCGGTGTCATTATCTTAAGTATTATTGTTGTCATTGCCTGTATTGTTATTTTTAAAATAAAAAATATATTTTGAATAGTGAACGAAAGAAGGTATCGGTTTGTTGTGAACCGGTACCTCTTTTGTAGAACCGATTTTTATATACATATGAATTTGGTAGTTTATTATTTACAGATGATTTGAAATTGGTTATAATTTCTTACGTTGTATATGTTACATGTTAATAGTTTGTAACACACATATAGAAACACAACTGATATTAATTGAACTTGGATTTTATGAATGACCAAAAAGTGATTTAAACGTGATGAAGCATGTGTGTCATTCACATCCGGAATCATGAATAAAAGTGAGGAAACTATGAAAATAATTGATATTTTAAACAGACAGGAAATGTCTCTTTCCTTTGAGGTATTTCCACCAAAAAAAGAAACTTCTTTTGAAAGTGTGAGGGTTGCCACTGAAGAAATTGCAGCATTAAAGCCATCCTTTATGAGTGTTACCTATGGTGCCGGTGGTGGAACCAGTGCATATACCTTGGCAGTGGCAGAAAATATTAAAGAAAAATATGACGTTCCCATGCTTGCTCATTTAACCTGTGTTTCGTCAGATAAAGAAACCATTCAAAAACAGATTGGTGAGATGGAAGCCAGGGGCATTAAAAATGTAATGGCGCTTCGTGGAGATTTAACACCGGAATTAGAGCAGACAGACCGGAGTAAATGGGATTATCGTTATGCGGTGGAATTAATTCAGGAATTAAAGAACGGACATGATTTTTGTATTGGTGCTGCCTGTTATCCGGAGGTACATCCGGAAAGTAGGAATCAAAGAGAGGATATTATGCATCTCAAAGAAAAGGTGGATGCCGGTGCTGATTTCTTAACAACACAAATGGTATTTGACAATAATTTGTTCTTTAACTTTTTATATAAAGTAAGGGAGGCTGGAATTACAGTTCCGGTCATTCCGGGAATTATGCCAATCACCAATGCCAATCAGGTAGAACGTGCCATTAAATTATCCGGTGCATTTATGCCACAGCGTTTCCGTGCTATGGTGGACAAATTTGGTTCCAATCCTGCCGCCATGAAGCAGGCGGGTATTGCCTATGCCACAGACCAGATTATCGATTTATATGCTAATGGTATTACCAATGTTCATATTTATTCTATGAACAAACCGGATGTTGCTAATGGTATTTGGCAGAATTTGTCTTGCATTTTAGGCAATGATTTTATGGAATAATATGAGAAAGAATAGGCTTTGCAAAACGCATATTAAAAACTTGTCTGTGTTGTGAATTTATAACAAACCATCGCAGGCACGCTTGCGCTTCATCCACACGCAACGGTACTAAACTCGCAAGCTCGTTAAGTACCGGCGTGTTACAAGAGCCTGCTTATGGTATTTGTTAAAAATT
>JBJENY010000060.1:0-15835 GCA_051880435.1 Lachnospiraceae bacterium
TTTACCAAACACTTTTTAGATATTTAACCTGTCTACTTGACAAGGGGCATATCATCAGACACCAGGGTTCTTTTTTTTGTCCAAAATATACTGCCAAACCATGGCTGGTTTTTAAACCACCGGTTGCTAGACGGAGGGCTTCCCATTATGTATGATGAATATACAATTTAAGACAGGCGCTTACAGCAGTTTATTTTTAAGATTAAAATGAAGCGATAATGGTATTATTGGATGACAAATCCGAAAGAGAAAGCGTCTGGGAGAACAAGACGAATAGACACATACAGCAGTTTTTTAATTTTACAAATGAATCATTATTATGGTGTGGGAGGAATACTCCTGATTTTACAAGTGTCTAGAGTTGATTGGGTATTTGCGAAACTCATGAAAAATATGTTATTGTTGTAAATTTACAACTGATATTCATTTCAAATGCGTTTCGCAAACGCCTACTAGTGTTTATGAACATAAGGAGGAGCCTATGAAAAGAGCATTTTGGTTTGATAGTGAACATATGGATCAGCAGATTGCTGAAGTTGATACAACGAAATCTCATGTGGTTCATTTTGCAAAGAACTATAATAATAAAGCGGTAACAGAGAATGGTGCCATTGTATACAGAACAACTACCAAAGCCCTTCTTGACCTTAATTTCAAGGTTTCCTCTCTTAGATTTAGAGATGAAGAATATATCGTTCAAGAATTTATCAAGGCTTATCACGAATCACCAAAGTATGCGGTTAAGTGGCTTTTCTTTTTGAGAGATATTCTTGAGGGGATGGGTGAAAGAAGAACCTTTAGAGTATGCCTTAGATATCTTGCGGTTTCCAATCCTAAGCTTGCACAGGCTGTAATTATGTACGTGCCTGAATATGGCAGATATGATGATGCTCTTGTTCTGTTGGATACTTCCTTGGCAGTAGATGTGGCAAATACCAACATTGAAGCTGTGTTTGATTTAATTCTTGATATGGCAAAGTGTAAGTCGGTTCCAAGAGAAGAACTTCCAAAGCAGGTACTAATCATTTCAGATATGGAATTTGATGCTGCCACCGCCCCCAATTTTTATGACCGAAGCCATTGGAAAACTGCCGGAGCTACTTTATTTGAACAGATAGAAAAGAAGTATGAGGATGCAGGATATAAGATGCCCCGTCTGATTTTTTGGAATGTATGCGGCAGAAGCAATGGAATTCCAAAGGTGAAAAATGGAGAGGGATTGTGCCTTTTGTCCGGATTTTCACAAAACGCAATGAAGGTGGCTGCAGACAAGACAAAAAAGGATCCCTATGAAGCACTGATTGCTGTTTTGGATTCCCCCAGATATCAGAAGATTGAAGATGCAATCAGGGAATATGTGGCATAATAGTAGAATTATTTTTGCTCATTATCTGATAGGGTGTTACAAGGTGTTTTGCAATAATCTGAAATATTATAATTGATATCGCAATATATAAACCGCGATAAGAGAATCTGGTGATGGACGATATGATATCATACGAAATAAATACTGATAAATATAAATAGACAAATATGGCATAATAATGTATAATATAACCATTAAAAAGACAGAAATGGCGTGATAATATGATTTTTCAAAAAAACTATCAGGAATACATTAAAGAATTAGGGCAGAAAATAAAGATATATAGAATAATGAATGAAATGTCACAGCAGGACCTTGAGGATAAATCAGGCGTTTCAAAAAGAAGTATATCCAGACTGGAACAAGGGGAATCGGTGCAGGTTGATAATTTGTTCAAAATCCTTTTGGCATTAGGTCTTGGCGATAATATTGAATTACTTGTTCCGGACCAAACGAAGAGACCGTCCTATTATTTGGGAAAAGTGGAAAATAAGCCTAAGCGAGTAAGGAAAAAGACCGAGAAGAATGATTTTAAGTGGGGGGATGAAGAATGAATGATACAGCAGAAGTAATCCTATGGGGAACAAGAATTGGAATTATTCATCAGGATATTTCAAAAGCATATGCGACTTTTGAATATGACGAGAATTTTGTTAATAGTGGAATCGAAGTTTCTCCAATAAGGATGCCTCTTGGAAAGAATATATATGAATTCCCTACTCTGGTTGGTGACCCTTTTTATGGGATGCCGGGTTTAGTGGCAGATTCACTACCTGACAGGTTTGGTAACGCAGTTATAGAACAGTGGCTTATGTCTCTTGGAAAATCTTTGTCGGATTTTACTGCTATTGATAGACTTTGTTACACCGGAAAGAGAGGAATGGGTGCACTTGAATATGTTCCTGCAAGTACAGATATTAAGGATATAGATGAAAATATCAATGTACGTGAAATGGTTAAATTTGCATCGGATGTTTTGACGTGTAGAGAAGGGATTTCATTAAAAGCAAATGACAGTCTCAGCTATTCGCAACTGGTTCAGGTTGGAAGTTCAGCAGGTGGTGCCAGGGCGAAAGCACTTATTGCATGGAATGAAACTACAAATGAAGTGCGTTCTGGACAAATGCAGCTTGGTCCCGGATATGATTATTGGTTAATGAAGTTCGATAATGTTTCAAAAAATGGCGATCATGGGGTCGAAGATAAACCGGAATATACTTTAATAGAATATGCGTATTATCTCATGGCACAGTCTTGTGGGATAACGATGAATGAATGCAGGATATACAATTCAGAAGGTGATCACCATTTTATGACAAAGAGATTTGACCGCGAGAATGGAAGGAAGCTTCATATGCAGTCGCTTGGAGCATTAGCACATATTAGTTACCAGGAGCCTGGAGTGTGTGGTTATGAATTGGCAGCTATGTATATGAAAGAAATAGGGCTTTCGTATAAAGAGATAGAGCAATTTTATAGAAGAATGGTATTTAACTGTCTTGCAGTTAATCAGGATGATCATGTTAAGAATATTTCTTTTCTTATGGATCGGACAGGGAAATGGATGCTCTCCCCAGCCTATGATATTACATTTTCATATAATCCTACCAACAAATGGTTACGTGCACATCAGATGACTGTGAATGGAAAGACCGTTGAGATAGGCTTGACTGACCTTGTTGAAGCAGGTGCAAAGATGGGTATAAAGGAAAGACGTTGCAAAGATATAATAAGTGAAATTAGCTTTGTGGTGAGTGATTTTGCAACATTTGCCCAGAGGGTTGGCATCAAGGAACAGACATTTACGTATATTAATTCTGTGATAGCTGCTAATAAGATTAATATTTAAATTATCATTAAATTAAAGATACCTTGGTGTCAGACACCAGGGTTCTTTTAAGCAGGCTCAAAAAGATAAGATAATGGTTTTACCAGGGGAAAAAGATAATTATAATGAAGTAATTTATAAAAGTATGGAATATAAGGACTTAATGATAAATATGCTAAAAATGATACAGTTAAAATAGTAACAGGCAATGTGCAAATGTTTTATTTAAGATAAATTTGGAGGAATAGAGAATGGTAACGGATCAGAAGCTTTATTTTGTTATTGAAGATATTAGGCATACCGGACATCATGGACCGAAAGGAGAGTCAAAGGAAGGTCATAAGTATGATTATAGACGCGGGCATAGGATTTACTTATATGGTCCATTATCGCAGTATGAACAGTATAAGGATTGCAGCATTGCATTAATGGATGGTGAGTTTGAGGGTGAACGTTGGTTTGTCCTTACAACACCCTTTGTGGAACTTAGGGATAATAATGATATAGTCGAATTTGAAACCTTAAATAGCGTATATATACTAAGAAGAATAAATGAAGATAACGATACGTGTGATGGCAAATAAGATGCTGAAAGAGAAGACTTGCATTTAATTTATACCCGTTATACCCTTGGTGCACAAATTGAAAAGGGGTATAATGGGTATAATTATATGTAGGAGGTGTTGCTAATGGAACAAGATGAGTTGTTGAACCAAAAACGTACCCGGGTGTCCGACCCCGTGAAATATGGTTCATAAACTCGCATTTTTATGAACTTTTGATGATAAATTATGCTGTTTCGTTCATAATTGCAGACTTCTCCTTTGAATTGTGTTATCATTCCCACATATTCCGGAATTGAAACTCAGTCAATCAAGATTTCCTGATTGGCAAAAACTAAATGATAATACAAAGGAGAGTTTAATGAGCGATACAAGAGAATATAAAAGTGATGTCTTTTCCATGCTTTTATCAGAGCCGGAACATGCCCTTGATGTTTACAATGCATTAAATGGTTCCCGCCACACAGACCCTGGCAAGGTTCAGATAAAAAAACTGGAAAAAGGCATTTTATTATCTGTCTATAATGACGCTTCTTTTTTACTGGATGCATTCTTAAATCTTTATGAGCACCAATCAAGCTATAATCCCAATATGCCCCTGCGACAACTCATATACTTCGTTCATTTGATGCTTGATATGATAAAAGAGAACCAGTATAATTTATTTGGAAGTAAGAAAATCTCTATTCCAACACCTAAGTTTATCGTGTTTTATAATGGTCTGGAGGAACGTCCGGAAGTAGAGGAGATGCATTTATCGGATGCCTATACCCATGAGGAAGAACAGTATCAGTTAGACCTTTCCTGTATGGTTTATAACATCAATCCCGGCATGAATCCGAACCTGATGAAGCTTAGCAAAGTGTTGGATGGATATACCGCCTTCGTAGAGAAAGTTCGAAAATATGATAAGATGGATATTCCACTTCAAAAAGCAGTGGAACGGTCGCTGGATGAATGTATTGAAGAACAGATTCTGGCAGAATTCTTTACGAAGCATCGTGTGGAGGTGACCAAACAGGCCGTGTTAGATTTTACATTTGAAAGACAATTGGAATTAGAACGACGGGATAGCCGTGAAGATGGATATGCTGAGGGACTTAAGAGCGGACTTGAGACCGGACGTCAGGAGGGACTTGAGACCGGACGTCAGGAGGGGCTTGAGACCGGACGCCGTGAAGGTATGGAAAAAGGAGCAGAGAGTCTTTTAGTAGAAAAGATTACAGCAAAGCTTCAGCAAGGATGTGATATTACCACAATTGCGAAAGACCTTTTAGAAACTTCAGAGCATATAGAAGAATTAATTAAAAAGTATCAAATAGAAGTTGACTGATAGGGATACCTTGGTGTCAGACACCAGGGTTCTTTTATAGAGGAGAAAGTAAAGAGATCCAAGGTGTGCAATATTTGAATGTAGAAGAGTACTTAAAGTCGCTGTAACAATGAGTGTTGCATCGCAATGTAATATATTCTAATACATTATTAAAATATTTGTTTAAAAACCGGGATAACATCATAAAATATAATTATCAACAATCGCAATCGTGATAACTCAAAACTCGGAGAGAACAGGTTTCTTCAAGTTCTCTCCGAGTTTTTTGTAATATGTATTCATTTTGTTGATGGCTAGCGTGAATCATGAAGAAAAATGAAAATACAAAACGCCGAAAAACACAAAACAAAACTGCCGAAAAACACAAAATAAAAATGCCGAAAAATACAAAACAAAAATGTCGAAAAATACAAAATGGACTTGAATATAATGCATATTATTATATAATTGTGTGTATAAGGAGAGTGTTTCGATATGGAATATATAAGAAGAATAGTTGATGATGAACTAAATAAACGCAAAGAAGCATTCAATGCAATCAATATTATTGGTCCAAAAGGCTGTGGAAAAACAAGAACAGCGAAAGAACGATGCAATACAATTATTGAATTTCAAGATGAGGAAAAACGAGATGGGTATTTGGCTGTTGCTGAAACTTCGCCAAAATTATTCTTAAAGAATGAAAAGCCTATATTGTTTGATGAGTGGCAAGATGCGACAAAGATTTGGGGAACAATACGGAAAGCTTGCGATGATAATCCTGAGAATGTTGGAGAATATTATTTGACCGGATCGTCAAGCAAGAAAGTTGAAACACCACATACCGGTACGGGTAGAATTACAGAAGTAACCATGTTTCCCATGACTTTATGGGAGACTGGAGAATCAAATGGGAAAATTTCATTGTCGCAGATTGTGGAAGATGAAACATATGAGTTTGAGGGTGCATTATCGGATTTATCCTTAGAAGATTTATTTGTTGCAGTGTGTCGTGGTGGCTGGCCGAGATGTATGGCTCTAAAAAATGAAAAGGCAAAATTGGAAATTGCAAAGGATTACTATAGACAGATTTATCAAACGGATATTAGTGCAATTGATGGCGTTAAGAGAAATCCGGAGTGGGCGAGAACCCTAATATGGTCATATGCCCGTAACATGGCAACAAAAGCCAAGAAAACAAGCATTTATGCAGATGTAAAGGCTACGCAAAATGTTACGGATGTAACACTTGATTCCTATGTAGAAAAATTAGAAGAGCTTTTTGTCATTAAGGATATTGACGCATGGACACCACAGATCAGGTCAAAGACTGCAATACGAAGTGGAAAGAAACATATATTTGTTGATCCTTCCATTGGAATTGCTGCGTTAGGTCTTAACCCAGATTATTTTTGTAATGATTTAGATTTATTTGGACATATTTTTGAAAACCTTGTATTGCGTGATTTGCTTGTATTTGCGGGAGCACATAATGCCCGCATACTTCATTATACAGATGATACCGGTCTTGAGGCAGATGCAGTATATCAAATGGAAGATGGCAGATATGCATTAATTGAGATAAAAACAGGAGTAAATAAAATACCGGAAGCAGAAAAGTCACTTTTAAAATTTAGAGACGTGATTAAAAAACACAATGAAGAAGCACTAAAAAATCCTGAACATCCCAGAGCAGTATATCGAGAACCATCAGCGCTTATTGTAATTTGTGCAACAGCTCCGGTTGGATATACAACTGATAATGGTGTGAAAATAGTTCCGGTTGGATGTTTAAAAGATTAAGTGGAACTGGAGGAGAAAACATGACATTACAGGAATTGAACAAGACCTATGGAATGCAGAAAAAACTGGTGTTATATCATTCGGCTGAAATTTATAAGAGAGAATGTGCAGCAAGTGCCAGGAAAGGCATTCCCACTGTGAATTGTGAAGGGCAGTATCTGACAGACTTTGCAAGGATGATTTTGAAAGAATACAGGATTGGCAGGGGTGAGTACTTTGAAGAAGTTGAGAAAGCAACCGGGCTTGGAATCATGCTTGCCTGTGCACTAGAGCTTGTGAGAAAAAAGAAGCTTTCCTACTTTAAGCAAAGCATGTTAGACAGCGGTACGATACGCCAGCTGCTTACCGATATTGAAGTTTTGCGTATGGAAAACTGTCTTGATAAGATTGCGGATGCAGAAAATGAGAAGTTAAGGGATGTATCTATCATAGCTCAAGTCTATATGGAACGACTGCGTCAGCTTCATTTGTACGATAATGTTACGATTCTTGAGGATGCAACAACGCTGATTGCCTCCGGAAAACTTATTGTGGACGGGGATGTGATTGGCACGTATACGGATGCTTTAGATGAATATTCTGCAAAAGAAAATGATTTTTGGAAGGTTTTATGTAAGGATAAGAATGCCGTTATGCTTACGATAAATGAAGCAAAGACAAAAAGCGCACCGGACAAACAATTCTTCCGGGTATTTGGATTGCATAATGAAATCCATGCTATCGTAAAGGATGTGATTGCGAAAGGAATCCCTTGGGAGCAGGTACAGATTGTTGCAAGTACCAACGCTGTTTTTTATCCTCTTATTACATATTTGCAAAAGTTAGACATTCCCTATTGTCTGCCTGAGGGGGTATCAGAGCAATATAGTTATGCAGCTTCCCATATCCAGACATATCTTGATAATCCCGCTAATTTTGAAATCGACAGCGAAGGAAATGTGAATACCGGAGCAGTATTTGAAGGACTTGCTAAGAGATTAGAAAAGGCGGCAGGCAATGGGAAATTACCACAATCCGCTGTTGCGTCCTTGATTAACAAAGCATCTGTCTGCCGGAAGAACGCTTCTTGCTATGACTTTGAGGCTAATTATTATGTAGTAGTGAAAATGATTGAGCATATGCTTCTTGGTGGAAGCTTTGTTGAAGATAAGAAAGAAGCGGGAGCAGTATATATTGCTTCCTTATCCCATACAGAAATGGGATTTCGGCCTTATGTATATCTCATGGGATTTGAATCCCAAAACTATCCGGGGGATCATCCACAGTCGCCCATTCTTTTAGATGAAGAAATGGAACAAATCGGATTGCCGAAGAGAAGGATGTCCGGAAGACCCGGGGAACAATTAGAAGAAAAGCTAAAACGGATCATTGCTTCAGATGTTAAGGGTATAACCATAAGCTATGTTTCTTACGACACTGTTAATATGAGAGAACAAAATCCCTCTGCCTTTTATCAGCAGGCACTGAAGGAATCCGGTGCCACTGAAAGACTGTTTGGATTTGCGGAGGAACGATATTCGGATATATTAGAGGCTCGTGAGTGGCTGTTACAAAAGTAAAGGAGAAGACATGTCAGAGAAAGAAATATTGTCAATATCACCAAGTGGGCTGAATGTATTTCTAAGCTGTCCACGTAAATATCATTTTAAATACACGGCACACATATCGGAACCGGAGTTGTCAGAGAAAACAAGCCTGCAGTGGTTAGGTCCAAATGAAAGAGGAACCATGATTCATAGAGCCATGGAGCTTTATGTGGATCAGGTCATTTGTCCTCTTAGTACACAGTTAGATACCCCTAAGGTAGCAAAGGGCTCTGTCGAAGAGACAAAGCTGGTAGCTTCCTTAGATGCCATTTCCTTTCTGGAAGAGGATTTTCAAACTGCATGGAAACAGGCAGTAGAGGAAATAGAATCAGAGCTTCAAAAGAAAAGTCAGGAAGCCTTCGTGATCCCCCTTTTGGCTAAGGAAAAGGAACTGGCAGAAGCAGAAACAGACTGCCGAAATGCAATACAATATATGCTTGAAAAAATGAAGGAGCGTCACCAGTATCCGGTTCGGACAGAGATGAAATTTGGTAAGGGAAGAGATGGGGAAGGCGATGTCCTGCTTGTAAAAAGAAAGGATGAAGAGGATTTTGCTATTTGTGGTTCCATAGACAGAGTGGACTATGATATTGCCACAGGAAATTACATTGTGGTTGACTATAAAACCGGAAAAAGCGACAAACAGCGAAAGCTGCGTAAAGGTGGAAGAGATGACTTGTTACAGGACAGACTGTATGCTTATGCCTTTGAAACTCTGAATCCGGGGAAAGAGGTTGCTGCAAGCAGGTATGTTTTTCCGGCAGAAGATAATCAGGAAATATATGAGACAATGACAAAAGCCGGGAAAGAAGCATTTGTAGACAGATTGTGGTCTGAAATTACGAAAATAAGGCAAAAAGAGGATAAGGCCTGTAGAGGAAATGAAGCAGGGTATCCCGATTGTGAAGCTACATGTAGGTATTGTGGTTATGAAGAGCTTTGTATTGCAAGTGATGCGCTTGCAGCCGAGATGGAAGCTTCTGACTGAGAGGATTTTTATATGACAGATAAAGAGAAATTAGATGCTCTTGAAGAGCAGACAAGAAAAGACATCCTTGGGGATTATAGCAATAACATTTTGATTGAGGCTCTTGCCGGAGCCGGTAAAACAACGATGCTGGTGGAACGTCTGATGATGCAGGCGAAGTCTATGGACCCCTCTAAGATAGTAGCCATTACTTTTACAGAGAAGGCGGCGGATGAACTGAAGGGACGCTTCTGTAAAAAACTTTTGGAGGAGTATGACAGTGCCTCTGATGAGGAGAAAGTGAAGTTGCAACCGGCAGTTGACCATATAAACGATATTCAGATATCCACCATACACGCATTTTGTAATAAGCTTTTAAAGGAAATGACCTTTGAAGCCGGATTGGGACTTGATTTTGAGGTTGTTCAGGATGTAAAGGAGAAAGCCACCATTCAGTCATTTTTTGAAAGCTTTTGCCGTGACGAGGCACAAAGGCCGGAGCGTGAGAGACTTGCTAAGGCAGGCATTAACGGGGAGCAGTTATTTTCTACTTTTAAGGAAATGTGTAAGAAACGTGGCGTAGATGAGTGGGTATATGACCGGAAGCTTGCAAGGGACCCGGAGGGCATGAAAAAAACATTAGCGGTAATAGAAGGAAGAAAGATTTTGTCAACCATTAGTGAGTGCCTTACGGAAACAAAGGCGGTTAAGGGTAACACTGTACAGGGCTTTACCAAGGCAGAAATTATAGATGGGGGAAGCGGGAATGGTTCATATTATCCGGTTATTACAGATTTAGGGAAAAGTATTTACAGGTATGTTGAAAAAAATAGTAACAAGCTTGACCCAAAAGGAATGAATTTGATTTATAAGCTGAAAACCACAAGTGCAGGGGCATTATCGGGAGTTTGTTATGGTACAAAACCAAGAGGCAAGGATTGCGATGGGGCGTGTTTAGAAAAGTCTAAGGCTTCCTATAATGCCATGAAGGATGCTGCCTTTGCAACGATGTTAGAAGATAGTAAAAAGGAATGGAATGGATATCTCCATGCTATCTGTATGGAGCTTTTAGTAAAGGCATATGATGCATATCAGGCAGATAGAAGAAGTGGTGGACGAATCACCAATGACGAGCTTTTGCTATTGACAAGGGATATGCTTTCGGGTTCGAAAAAGGCCCGGGATTTTTTCCGTGAGAAGTACCGGTATTTTTACATTGACGAGTATCAGGATACGGACCCCATACAGACGGAGATTTTGCAGTTACTGACAGCTTCCGATGCAACCATTGGAAAGCCTTTAGATGAAATTGAATTTATGGATGGCAGATTTTGTTTAATCGGAGACCCGAAGCAGTCAATATATGGCTTTCGTGGAGCGGATGTAAGGCTTTATGCTAAGATGAGGGCTGCCATAGTGTCCAAACATAATTGTAAGCTTTATCAGATGAACAGAAATTATCGTTCCAATGATGAAATTTGTACATGGGTGAATCAAAAGTTTAAAAAGTCCGGTCCGGAAGATTTTGGATTTGCTACCTGTAAGGAAACGGCTAAGGCAAAAAGCTCCCAGGCAGGCTTTGATCATATGCTTTCCGCCCAGGCACCCGGAGATACCAAGACATATATGAAGGGTGTATACCGGTACTATGTGCCATCGGGAAAGAAGGAGGATATGATAGAGGCAGATGCTACTCATGTTGCAGCCATGATTCGCAATATGATAGATGCTAAGGTTACTTTGTCCGTAATGGATACAAAGACAGGAATTCCTTCCACAAGAGCAGTGGAACCCGGTGATTTTATGATTCTTACCCGTAAAAAGGAGGGTATCAGAAGCTATGCCACGAAACTGAAGGCAATGGGTATTCCGGTACTTGTGAATGGAGCCTCTTCCATATCTTTAGGAGATGGTAATCAGGATGCAGGTTCCCCTCTGACCGGTTTTCGGAACCTGATTTTGTTGTCAGAATTGGTTGCAGAGCAAAATGATAAGAACCGTGCTTACAGGCTTGCCCTTGTATTGGTTAAGGTCTTTGGTATTCAGGTATCGCCGGTAGCATTATTTACCTATTGTGATACCATTTATGGAGAGGATGCTAAGGTGAACCTGGAAAAGGTTACAGATGAGAAGCTAAAAGGGGCACTGACCTTTCTTTCCTCCTGTGTAAGGATAAGTAAGAAAAATCCGTTGCTTGCTTTTGAACTTCTGGCAGAAAAATATGATGCTTTACTAAATTATGAGAATTCCCATGAGGATTTATCTTCTGAGTTAGGAGGACTGGAGCAGATTTTAGAGCAAATCAGAGAAGCTTCCTATGGTTCTTACAAAGAGTTACATGAGCAGTTTCAGCTTATTTTGAAGGGAAAGAATGAGAAGGAGCTTCCCATGGGAGAAGCCGAAAGTCAGCAGGCAGTTCATATTATGAATGCACATTTATCAAAGGGACTTGAGGCTAACATTGTTATTCTTGCATGTCCGGCATATAATGCACCGGGATTTCAGGATAAGGCTGTTGTAGAACCGGTTCAGGATGCAGCGGGAAAGAGGAGCATGCGAGGCTATGTGGAGGTTATTCTTGATGCAACCTATGTAGGGGCTAATAAATATAGCACAATGACAGTGGGAAAGAGTGAAGGTTTCAATCAGGCTGCGGCAGGATCCCTTCAATTACAGACAGAGGAAGAGCTTAGAGTATTATATGTCTCAGGAACCAGACCAAAGGAATGTCTTATCATAGCTGATTCCGATAAAGAAAATGCCTGGAGTGATTTATCAAGGGATTTGCCTATTATAGATGATACAGATGGGAACACCCCGGAATATCAGAAAATGATTGTGCAGGGAGTGGATTACAAAGCAGGTGCCAACATTTCTTCTGCTACATCGAAAGCCATGATTTGCGTGGATACGAGGATGGATTCCTTTGTCAAAGACCAGGGGTTAAAAAAGAAAGGAAGGGAAGAGCTTTGCACCATCTCAGAATTAACCCTTCGACCCAGTGACCAGGAACAGCATAGTAGTTCTGACAGCGTTGATTCCTCTTACATGTGTGGCAATCTTTACGGTACCATGATGCACCGGTTCTTTGAATTATTGATAGCAGAGGAATGGAAGAAAAAGCTTTCAACGGATTTTACGGAAGAAGAGCTTACCCTTATTGTCCGCAGGGCAGTTGCGGCGGGTCTGGAATCGGAAAGCCTGACGCAAAAGCAGTGTGAAAGATTAAAGCTGGATACACAGCTTGCAAAGGCGGATGGTGCAAAACAGCAGGAAGAGCTGACAAAGCATATGCTTCCGGAGTTTCGAAAGCTTGGGGATGGGATTTTGAAGGATTCAGAATTCCAGGCTGATTTGAAGTCGGCTAAGGTCATTTATACCGAACTTCAATTTGAACTGCATTTGGATGAGGATGGTATTCAGTCCATTGCAGGGGATATAAAGGGCGGATATTGCCAGGGGCAGGCAATCCATGTGAGAGGAACCATGGATTTACTGCTGGAAATGGATGACCGGTTTGTGATATGGGATTACAAGTCAGATGTCCTAAAAGTGGGAGAAAGTATTCCTTCATTGGAGACCCGTTTACAGCATGATTACGCACCACAGCTTAGGGTATATGAGGCGGCACTTAAGAATATTGTTGCTTCTGACCCGGAAAGAAGTGGAAAGCCGATTGAAGCGAAGTTGTATCATAGGTTTCGGTAACGGGGGGTCAGACCCCTTTCACAAAATGTTCACAAAAAGGGTCAGACCCCAAAGTCGATACATCGAAATGTCATCAAAAAGTATTTTGTAATCTTTTTATTGGAATTCAGAGTAAAATAACATAATTTTGCTAATTCTAATTACAATATTTATGTGAAGACAAAATGTAATCGAAATGTTTCAAAATGTTATTGCAATGTTCCAAAATGTTTGATATGTTTATCGCATAATGTTGCGGGAGGTGCCGAGATGCATATACATGAGTTATTTCCGGATGTAATATCGGAAGATTTGGATTATGAATATAAGACTGTTTTGAATCCTGACAAGCCTATCAAATGGGCAAAAACAATTGTTGGATATGCAAACGGAAAAGGCGGAGTAACGGGGGGTCAGACCCCTTTCACAGGATGATGCATTAGTCAGACCGGGAAGATTTGACCGGATGATAGCGGTGGAATTACCGGATGTAAGCGAAAGAACCGATGTATTGTCCTATTATCTTGGAAAGCTTAGGCTTGGAAACTGGGATCAGGAAGCGGTTGATGACCTGGCAGAAAAAATTGCCCGCATTACACCGGGAGAGTCTCCGGCTTACTTGGAAAACCTCATTAATGAAGCGGCTATCATGAACCGAAAAATCAACCGTTTGTTTGAACGGTACAAATCTGCCGGTGAGGAGGAAAAAGGGGATTTAGAAAGAATGATTCAACATACAGCCCTCCATCGTGTAGTAGATGCCCGGAAGAAGGACTTTATTTCCCGATATGCAACGAAAGATACCATTGATAATTATTATCTGGATGTCAGAGAGGTAATCGAGATTCAGCATATGGGATACAGTCATCCGGAGAAGGAACGGAAATTCGAGATTAAGGAAAATACCGGAACTACGGCAACGGTTATTCATGAGGTGGGACATGCCCTGGTTGCATTTTGGAATGGTGTGGAAGCCATTGACTTTATTACAACGATTCCAAGAGGAAATGCAAAGGGATATGTGCGTAATGTGGTAGACCGCCGGATGGAAACAAAGAAGGATTTTATCGTCAGAATTAAGCAGGCGTTAGCGGGAAGAGCGGCAGAAGAGGTATTCTATGGAAAAGACAATGTCTCAACGGGTGCCAGTCAGGATATCAGAAATGCTACCAGTGTTGCCAGAGCCATGTTTGGAATGTTTGGCTTTAGTGATGACATTGGAATGATGTCTGTTTATGAAAATCGTACCAGATATATTAACGGAGATTTGGACTATACCTGTTCTGATGCTATGCGCAATAAGTTAGATCAGGAGGTCAGTGATACCATAAAGGCCTTATATCAGGAGGTTGTTGGTGAAATCAAAGACCATAAGGAAGAAGTAGAATACATGGCTAAATTGGTATTCGAAAAGGAGTCCATGTCCGGAGAGGATTTCAAGAATGCATACTTAAAGTTTAAGGAAAAACAGGAAGCATAATGCGTCTGAGAGACACAAGAAAAAGCATGGTCAAGTAGCACCATGCTTTATCTTCGTGTGTCGTCATATCCTTTGTCGTACATGTTACAGTATTCTTCGTAGGTCATTGCGTTCACCTTCCTTCTCTTTGATCATATTGTAACATGGATGGGGAAAGGTTTCATTCATAATTGATAGATATTTTTCGACAGAATTGACAAGGATATGGCAAAGATTTATGATTGAGGTGTGTGCATTTATGGTTTGGATAACGTATTTTGCAAGAATGTTATACAATTATGACAAAAACCAAAAAAATGACTAAAAATGATATCGAAAAAACAAGATGTTTGTCAAGTATTAGTGTTGTAAAACGTTGTATTGTGTGATATGCTACCGAAGGATTGTGTGAAAATGTTGATATGTGAGGGATTGTTCTGAAAGATGAATGAGTTCCGGTAACTGTTCAAAGTGGTAAAGTATATGGTGTATCATTAATAGGGGACTATACATGAATGAGAAATCAAATCTATTGATTATTGGTGCCGGCCAATATGGGCACTTAGTGAAAGAAATTGTAGAATTATTAGAGTGCTATGATAAAATAGAATTTATTGATGATAATTCTAAAGAAGCGATAGGAACGATATCTAATTTAGAACAGTTGTCTGGGGAATATCATGATGCCATTGTTGCAATTGGTAATCCTGAAATAAAGACTAGAATGATGGAACTCTTGGAAACATATCATTATAATGTTGTTACAGTAATACATCCACAATCGATAATAAGTAAAAGCTGTGTGATTGGTAAAGGCTGTGTGATTGAAGCCGGTGTTATCTTGAATACGGACGTTCATCTTGAAGATGGTGTGTTTGTATCAGCGGGAGCGGTAGTGAATCATAATAGTTATATTGGCAAATGTGTGCATATTGATTGCAATAGTGTTGTGGAATCAGGTTGTAATGTTCCAGCCAATTTGAAAATACATAGTGGACAAGTATTCTTGAGAGATATGTAAAGAAATAGGTTAATAGAGGGAATTGACAGAGAGGTAAAATTCAAATGAAAAAGGGCAAATTGAAAAATATAATTAAATATATTGGTGCAATTGTAGGTGTTGCAGCATCAGGTTTGCTTATTTGGACGAAATTAAGTGAAAAGAAACGTATGAAAGATGAAGAATTAAGCAAGGATACATATGAAGGGGCAGGTGTACCTGTTCAAACTGTAAAGAAATCTTTCTATGAAACATATATGAAGC
>JBJENY010000061.1:0-2929 GCA_051880435.1 Lachnospiraceae bacterium
TGTTCCGTTCATCCTCTCAATGTCCAGCATATAAGAATCCGGATTTTTGATACGGCTGCCTGTAAAACCTTCCTGATTGAAACAGAAAAGAAATATGATCACTCCAATAACCAAAAACGCAATAAATAAAATAAGAATTTTTGTAATATTTTTCATCATTGTCTTTCTCCTATTGCAATTATTCACTTATCACCTGTTCACTTTTTGTACAAGGCTTTTCGATCCGCCAGGTATTCTGTTCGAAAAAGGTGTATCGCCAGTTCTTCTAATGATGCAGCAAATGCCAAAACACATACTACCCAGCTATAAATAACAATATACGAACCCAAAAGAACATATGGCAATAAAAATACTGCCACACCGGTTAACTTATTAAGCCATGTATGTAACGAAGCAAATCGGCGAAATTTTACTGCCGCCGTAATATAAGCCAAAAGGCGAATCACTACAATCCCCCATACAGCGTACCAGATTGTTCCCGGAAGAATCCAATACAAAACAGGAAAAATCTGAGTCAGCATAACGCCGTAAAACACCAAATCAGCAATACTATCAAGTTTTGCACCAAACTCACTTTCCCTTCCGGATTTTCTGGCAAGCCATCCATCCAATACATCCGTCAAACCGGCAAAGGAATAAATAACTAGGAACCAGATGGATTGAACATGAATAAAAGGCAAAAAAAGAGAAGCTACTATTCGCATAGCAGTAACAGTGTCCGCCATATTCCAATTATGTCGTTTACTTTCCCTCATCCTTTTCATGTATTTATCTCCTCCGATGATGAATCATTCTTACCAGAAATCTTGACAATCATCTTAACACTTTTTATTTTACAACCTCATTCCATTCTACCCCATCCTCGTCAGTCCATGTATCCGTTCCGTTATAGGTAAAACGACGTTCAATACGGTCCATATAGGTGCCATCTGCCAGCTTGTACACCGTCGTCTTATCACCACGAAGATTCACAATTTCTACCACATCTGCTCCCGGATAACGAACCTCTGAAGCAGCTTCCTCTGTTTCTCCGGCTGAAGTCTGTTCTTCATACTCTGTTCCCGAATAATTCTCTTCTGAAACAACTTCTTCTGTTTTTCCGACTGTATCCTCATTTTTCTGTTCTTCAGATTCTGTTGGCTGTGTATACTCCAATTCATCCATAACCTGCACTTCAGATTCTTCCTCTGTACTGTTTAAATCTTTCTTATCAGCTCCTGTACTACAGGCACAAAGCAATACCGCCGAAAGTATCATCATTAACATCACTAAATACTTTTTCATTTTCTTCACCTTCCTATCTAAACCCCTGACTATATGTATTATACTTCTTTTCATTGAAGGGATTTTTCAAATAATTTTTTGATAAATTCTTTATCTCGTTTCTGCATACACCTTCGCAAAATGTTCAAAATGCCTTCTAATCTGTAAAAGCACCTCTTCTTCTCTCTCCGGTTGTCTGTCATACATATGGATGAATAGAGAAACCGGCGAAACAAACTCCAAGGCAAGCAAGTCCGGGTCGTCTTGTTTTAATACTCCCTTTTTCATCAATTCTAAAAAAATACCTGCATACATTTGTTGCAGATTTTCCAGATGATAACGGGATGTAAGTTCTGCCATCCTCTTGCTGCGAAACTGCTCCATTGCCAGAATTCGTCTGGTTTTCTGAACAACATCATCATGCATGGTAAATGAAATTTGTTCCATGGCATTCTCAATTAAAACATCCATACTTTCAGGAATATTTTCAGGACAACTCTTTAAACCAAATCCCTCTTCATAATGGGTCATTACCAAATCAATAAGAGAATTAAAAATGTCCTCTTTTCCCTTAAAATGTCTGTAAAGAGATGGACCTTTTAATCCGGCATGTTCAGCTATCAAATCTACCCCCACTCCGTCATAACCCTTTTCCGCAATCAAATTAAGTGCAGCATACAATATTCTTTCCTTTGTTGACATATCCTTCATTATCTAACCTCCAAATGCAAACGACCGTTTTCTACATTATAGTTACTTGTTGACGTTCAGCATCACTTAATGCCTCTGATATTTCATGGACACGATACATTATTTTGTCTTCACCAAGTATATCTTCAAGAAAATCTAATTCAACATTATAATCATAGAATTTTTCATCAAGGAGATATCGGGTTGCTGCATAAAAATCCTTTTCAAATCTTTCTGCTAATTCTACCACTGTGACATGTAATTCTTCATTAAATAGTTTTAATACCTCATCAAACTTATCATCAGTAGATATATTAAACCAATAATTCTCGTCAGGACGAAAACTCTTTGCAGCAATAATGCTGCGTATATTAGATGCTTCTCCATATTGTTTATATGAAACACGAATGTCGGCATTAATCTCAATATTCTCTGGTTCGTTCCATTTAGAAGAAAAGAATAATACTTCAAATACAATCGATCCGACTGTATACTTTAAAGCTCTACGGCTTTTTAAGTATTTAAAACCAGTAGTTTCAGATAGTTTTGAAATAAATAATGAAATTTTATCATCAACTGTTTTGACTACTTCGCTCATTGTTTCACCTCTTTGCTACGAAAAAAGAATTTCAAATATCTTTTATTATTTTCCAATTCAGTATTACTGCCACTTTTTTAATTTCATCGATTAGCATTATCCCAAATACCCACACCTCTTGTCTCCAAGGATGACCTAAATATGTTTTTTTACATAGATAAAATATCAATTTTAGTAACTAGCCTTTAGGAAAATCAATACAATCCGAATAGAAATCTGATTCATATATTTTCTCAAATTGTTCTTTAGTGATAAGTTCTGCCATAAACTCTTCCTCTGAATTAATTTCATCTATTTTAGGAATAGGTCCCTCTGTAACATAATCATGCCCTAGTTCTAATACTTGATGAATTGTTCTATCAGCAAAAACTTCTGCCA
>JBJENY010000062.1:0-2904 GCA_051880435.1 Lachnospiraceae bacterium
AGGATAATATAGAATATCTCCTTAAAGACGTAACATGGGAAGAGATTCCTGTTAGTGAGAATGTAGAGTATACAATAGATTTTGGATATCGCACAAAAGAACCTTCTTATCCGGAAACATATAAGTATACTTATCAATCTCCAACTACAGGGGAGGAGGTTACTGTTAGTCTTCCTTTTGTCAGACTGAATCAGGGACAGGCTTCCTGGGTGGATGGCTTTTCTGCGGATGTAACATTTAAAAATCTGGAAGGAGAACTGTTTACTTTAGGAAATCATACATTTGCATATGATGAAAAATTATCTTTAACTGAAGGAGATTATACAGAACTCGTTAAGATGTTGGGCTATGACACATCTTTATATCGTTTAACCGGCTTTAGCTGGAACGGAGCAGCATATGAAACTGCAGAAGGTGAGTTATGCCGGAAGGGTATTGCCACCGGCCAGCAGTATGCTACCAGGTATTCAGCTTATTATGCCGATACCATTGAAACAGGAAAAACCTATAATGCCAAGGCAACCTATGGAGCACAGGTTGTAGATGAGGAGGCTGCACCGACTTATACCATTCAGGCTTCAGCTCTTTATCAAAATACCGGAATTTGGTCCAATATCATTAGCTTTGTTGTTAATCATAAGACCATTTCCGGTATTTTTGTTTTCATAATCATAGCTTTGGCTGTGTTAACCGGTATTTATCTTTTTAGGAAAAAGAAACCGGTAGAGAAAACGGAAGAATAATATTTAAGGACATTTTCCCATCCGGGAAGATGTCCTTTTTGAAGGAGGATAACGTGATAATTAAGATGAACAATCATGCTTTTACCCATCAGGAATTGGGTTTGCAGGAGTATATGTATAGAGGAAAAAAATATATAGACGTGACTCCGTTTTGGATTGATTCCAAAGAGACAAAACTTATTCAAAATTACATGCAAAATATTGTAAATAATGGAAGAAGGGAGGATGAAACATAATGATATTTTCAATCATAATTATGATTTCCTGTATTTTGTTTTTAGTATTATTTAGCTTCATGCAAAGCGGTAAAAACAAGAAAGAAGAAAGCATCAAGCTTGTATCTGCCCAGGATTTTATTAATGTTCTGGAGATTAATAGGAATATTCTTTATACGGCTGATAACAAGTGTATTGCCTTTATCCGGTTACAACCGCCTATGTCATCCCTTTGGTCCCGAAGGGAAAAACGGATGAAGACTAATACATTGGTTGCTGAGATATCCAAGGATAGGGAGCCATGGGTATTAAGTGCTGTATCCAGACCGATGGATATTACTTATCTGGTTAATCAGTATAAGCATATGAGAGAGCAGACGGATAATGTTATCAGGAAAAATCTGCTGAAACAGGAAATGATGGAGCTACAGGATAAGGTAGGTTCCGGTCAGGCTGTGGAACGCCAGTTTTATATTAAGATATGGGCTGAAAATAAGCCGGGAGCAGATGAAAACCTGTTAACCCGGGCACAGCAGATTATAAATGCATATGAAAGCATTGGTGTAACAGGAACACTTTTAAAAAAGCAGGATATTATACCCTATTGCAACCTGGTACATAATCCGTCTTACATTAACCTGGATACTACGGATACAACACCGGGAATACCAATGATTATGGATGAGGAGGATGCCATATGATACAGAAACAACAAAAACCTAATCATACGTTAATGAATATGATAGCTCCCATTGGATTTAGATTTTATAAAAACAAATTAGACATTGGAGAAAATACCGGTAGAGTATATGGTATTACCCGGTATTGTGAGAACCTGGACTATGGCTGGATGGAGCCTTTAATGAATATTCCGGGTACTATTTCCAATGTATCTTATGAACCTCTTCCGGAGGGAGATTGCACAGATGTTATTAATAACAATATGAAGGTAATTAAGCGTAAATTAGACCAGACAACAGATGGGCTTGCGAAAAAACGATTACAGAAAGCCTGGGAAAACTCGGATAAAATGTTGGATGATATTACATCCCGACAGGAATCTGTTGGAGCAGTATCTACAACCATTATGACACTGGCACCGGAAAAATATATTGATGAAGCGGATTCCCGGCTGAAGGGCGAAGTGAAAAAGGGAAAACACCGGTATCGTTTGCTTGCCAATATGCAAAAGGAAGGTTACCGGAGTATATCACCCTGTGGGGTTCCTGATAAGAAGGTGTCTGATGTATTAGACAGAGTGGCACCACTTCGTTCTGTAATCGGAGGATTCCCCTTTGCTTCATCCGGCTTTAATGATGGTTCCGGATACCTTTTTGCAACATTATCAGATAGCAATAATTCCACCAGCTCTAACATGATATTAGATTTATGGAAAAGAGAACACGACCGGAATAACAGCAATATTGTAATTATGGGTGAATCCGGTTCCGGTAAATCTACCAAACTGAAAGACATCGAGCTCATGGAATATGCCATGGGTACCAGAATTATCGTTATCGATCCGGAACGGGAACAGAAGCATCTTTGTAAAAAGCTGAAGGGAAACTGGATTAATGCCGGAGGTGGTTCCGGAAGGATTAACCCATTACAGGTAAGGGTTCTTCCAACGGATCCGGATGAGGTTGGAGAAGAGGAAGAGGGTCTTCCGGATTTGGCAGCCTTTTTAATGCACTTAAAAGCCTGGTTTCAGATGGCTTGTCCGGAAATTACAATTTCCCAATTAAATATGTTAGAAGAAATGCTGATTATAACTTATCAGAAGTTTGATATGACCTGGGAATCAGATTTTACCCAATATAAGAATGAGGATTACCCGATTCTGGCAGATTTGTTAGGCACAATTGAACAGCAGCTACTGGCTGTTGAACAGGAAAGAAAAAAGGATATGCTGCAGATTAAGGATTTTGTCAAAAATATGGTAACCG
>JBJENY010000063.1:0-62465 GCA_051880435.1 Lachnospiraceae bacterium
CTGGGTGATTTTACCGACATTCATTTCTGCCATATATTTATCTCCTCATATTTTTTGGATTTGCGATTATTTTAACTACAGTCAAAATCATTTGAACCATTTGTACAACATAAGTCACTGAAACCCTTTGGATCATTCGAATCTCTTAAATCCCTCAACTCACTTAATTTCCTCGAATCCCTTGACTCATCCGAATCCCCTGAACCATACGAATTCTTTATACATAATGGTTTCAAATCATCTTGTTCTTTAATCGCTTCATTAAACGATATCAATCTTAACCAATCATCAAGAAATAGCCTCTGCACCGGCAATAATTTCAGTAAGCTCCTGGGTAATTGAGCTTTGACGGGCACGGTTATATTTCAATGATAAATCGGCAATCATATCATCTGCATTCTTTGTTGCAGAATCCATGGCCTGCATACGGGCACCATTTTCACTGGCAACAGCCTCGATAAATGCACCGTATAAAATATTGTTTATATATTTTGGAATAATCATATCCAATGCTTCTTCTGCTTCGGGCTCATAATTCATAGGAGTTGTCGTATCAATCTCCATACCTGATTCTTTCATGAGCTCATCCACATCCATAGGCAATAGTTTAATTAACACAGGCTCCTGCACAACTGTATTTTTAAAATTAGTATATGCAAGATAAATTTCCCCAACCTGACCGTTTTCATATGCGGCAAGCACATTCTTGCCAATGTAAATGGCATCTGAATATAGGGGTTCATTCATAACCTCTGAATAATCCTCAACAATATTGAAACCTTTTCTTGCAAGACCCTCTAAACCTTTTTTACCTAGTGCATACACATCGGTTTCCTTTGGATCAAATGCCTTTGCAATTTCTTTCACAATATTATTGTTATATCCACCTGCAAGTCCACGATTCGATGTAATGGCAATGACTGCCTTACGGTCAGACTCACCCGGTGTCAGGTATCGGTGTTGCATACCACCGCTACGTGCTAAGGTTGAACACATAGTTTCGTATAACAATGTGAAATAAGGTTTATTGCTTTCTGCCCTGGTTTTCGCTTTCTGAAGCTTAACAGTGGAAACTAATTTCATTGCCTTGGTAATCTGACCGGTACTGGCAACGCTTTCTTTCCGCCTTTTAATATCTCTCATGGATGCCAAGACACTTCACCTCTTTCTTATATTCTTATCGCTGCTCTTTGAAAGCGGTGATTGCCTTATCAAGCATTTCTTCCAATTCAGGAGACAGCTTCTTCTCTTCTCTGATTTTTGAAAGAATTTCCGGATACTGTGCCTCCACATAATCAAATAAACCTTTTTCAAAGTCTAAGATTTCATCAACCGGAACATCAATTAAATAACGCTTGGTCGCTGCATAAATGATGACAACCTGCTTTTCAACCGGCATTGGCTTATATTGAGGCTGCTTTAACATCTCCTTAATACGTTCACCCTGTGCCAAACGGTCCTTTGTATCATCATCCAACTCTGAACCAAACTGGGCAAATGCTGCCAACTCACGATACTGGGCAAGCTCTGTACGAATTGGAGAAGCAATTTTCTTCATGGCACCAATCTGTGCCGCACCACCAACTCGGGATACAGAAAGACCAGCATTGATTGCCGGACGGAAACCTGCATTAAACATCTCTGTCTCTAAGTAAATCTGACCGTCTGTAATGGAAATTACATTGGTTGGAATATATGCAGAAACATCTCCTGCCTGAGTTTCAATAATTGGCAATGCAGTTAAGGAGCCTCCACCTAACTCATCAGAAAGTCTGGCTGCACGCTCTAACAATCTTGAGTGTAAGTAGAATACATCACCGGGATAAGCCTCACGTCCGGGTGGTCTACGAAGCAGCAATGAAAGTGTACGATAAGCAGTTGCATGCTTACTTAAGTCATCATATACAACTAATACATCCTCTCCGTTTTCCATCCATTCTTCACCAATTGCACAACCTGTATAAGGCGCAATATACTGAAGTGGTGCAAGCTCTGATGCAGTAGACGCAACAACCGTTGTATAATCCATTGCACCATATTCTGTAAGAGACTTCACGATATTGGCAACGGTAGAAGCCTTCTGACCGATTGCTACGTAAATACATTTTACACCCTGTCCCTTTTGATTAATAATCGTATCAATTGCGATGGCTGTCTTACCTGTCTGACGGTCACCGATAATTAACTCTCTTTGTCCACGTCCAATTGGTACCATGGCATCGATAGCCTTAATACCTGTCTGTAACGGGGTATCTACCGACTTACGGGAAATAACACCGGAAGCCACTCTCTCAATTGGTCTTGATTTACTTGACTGAATAGGACCTTTTCCATCTATAGGCTGACCCAGTGCATTCACAACACGACCTAACATTCCATCACCAACGGGAACTTCCACAACTCGTCCTGTTGTTTTTACAGTATCTCCTTCGTTGATATTTTTATTAGCACCAAGCAACACCGCACCAACATTGTCTTCCTCAAGGTTCATTACCATTCCGTATACATCCCCCGGGAATTCAAGAAGTTCACCCTGCATGGCATTTTCCAAACCATGTACACGGGCAATACCGTCTGCCACCTGAATAACCGTACCAACTTGGGAGGTCTCTAATTCCTTTGAATAGTTCTTAATCTGCTCTTTGATTACCGAACTGATTTCTTCTGGTTTTAAATTCATAGAAATTTAGCACCTTCTCTCTGTTTTATAATTGTTTTGATAGTTTATCAAGCTGGGTTTTCAAACTGCTGTCTACCACCGTATCACAAATACGAATCACTAAACCGCCGATTAAATTTTTATCCACCTGATAAACACCTTCGATTGCTTTATAATCTGTTGTTTCCAATAGCTTCTGTTCAATTTTCTTTTGCTGGCTGTCATTCAACGCAACAGCGGAAGTGATGTATGCAACACCAATTCCCTTCTCCTCTTTGATTGCCTGAATTACATAATCAAAAACCGAAACAAAATCCTTTACGTGTCCTTTATCCACTAACATTGTCATAAGACCGGTAATCTCATCAGATATTCTACCCTTATAAATCTTTTCAATTACCTGAATCTTTTCGCTTTTTTCAATGTTTGGATGTAACAAAAGCCTGTATAAATCTTCATTTTCAATAAATGTCTGCTTTACAAAAAGTACCTCTTCTAAAATGGTATCCAAAGCCTGCATTTCCTTTGCCACTTCAAAAAGTGCACTTCCGTAGGTTTTGCTTACTTGCTTAGCCATGTACTACCACCCATTTCCTTTAAAGTATCTTCTATTAAAGCGTCCTGTTTACTCTCATCAATTTGTTGCTCGATAATCTTGGCAGCCATAGCGGTTGCAACACGAACAATCTCTTTACGCATCTCATCAGAAACCTTACTTTTTTCCAGTTCAATCTCCGAATTTGCACGTTTGATGATACGATTTGCCTCAGCATTTGCCTCATCTACAATTTCATTTTCACGCTGTAATGCTTTTTTACGGGCACTTGCTAAGATTTCTTCTCTCTCTTTATCAATAGCCTTGAGCTTTTTATCATATTCTTCTTTCAAAGCTGCTGCTTCTTCTTTATCCCTTTTTGCATCTTCAATATCATTCTTTATTTTCTCGGTTCGATTATTCAAAACTTTCTTAACCGGTTCAAACAAAACAAGTGATAAGAAAATAAAAAGGACGAATATTGCAATACCCTGAATCAGCACATCACTGATTAACTGTGGAGTCAATTCAAAAATGTGCCCCTCTGTTAATGACATGACATTAGTCCCAAGGGTAACTATGGTATTCATCAAAGAGCAATCCTCCTATCTTCAAAATATAGTGAAGCCTTACGCTTCCTGTTATCTAACATTCTGTAATCATTACAGTTTTAAGAACTTAGATAACATTGGATTACCATACATTAACAATAATGCAACTACTAAACCATAAAGACCGGTTGTCTCTGCTACCGCCTGTCCTAAAAGCATGGTAGACATGATATCACCCTTTGCACCGGGATTACGTCCTACTGCAGCTGCACCCTGACCTGCTGCATAACCCTGACCAATACCGGGACCGATACCTGCGATCATTGCAAGACCTGCACCAATTGTTGAACAAGCTAAAATTAAACCTTCGTTTGTAATGTTTTCCATAATATTAATACCTCCAAATTATATTTCTAGTTACGGGATTTTCTTAGTTCCCTTCTATTTTCTGGGTTACAAATACCATTGTAAGCATTGCAAATACATATGCCTGAATTGCTCCGGAGAACAAGTCAAAGTACACATGAAGTGCTGCCGGAATACCAATTTTCACAAAAATCGGCAACAATCCATAAAACAGTGCCATCATTACGGTACCTGCCATTACATTACCAAATAAACGCAGTGACATGGAAACCGGTGTGGCAATCTCGCCGATAAGGTTAATTGGAAATAAGAACCAAATTGGTTGAAATAATCCTGTAATAGCACCGAATTTATTACATTTAAAATTATTATACTGAATCATAATAAATGTAATCAGTGCCAGACAGAAGGTTGTTCCATAGTCCGCTGTAGGCGGCCTTAATCCAACAAGACCGGAAATATTACACAGCAGAACAAATAAAAATAAGGTTCCGATATAATTCACATACTTCTTACCATGTTCACCCATAGAAGAATCAACAAATCCCTGAATTGTTTCCACCGCAAATTCCACAACATTCTGCAATCCCGTTGGAATTTCTTCTGCTTTCATTATCTTACGTCTCGCAACCAGGGCGAATATCATAATTGCAAGAATAATGATTAACATACAAACATGGGAAGTGGTGATGTATACGGTCTGACCCATAAATTGATATCCTATCAAATGATGAATGGAAAAATCAACTTCCTTGTCCGCTAATAACATCGGCATCATTCCATAACCCATTCCTTCACCTTCCTTTCTCTCATTTTTTGTACGCTTATCAGCAGTAAGCAAAACAACCTGTCATAAGTTGCTTAGCTTACTGCTGATAATATATAACAAGAATAATGTATGACACTGCATACATATATTATTCTAGTTGTTCCTTTTCATTATACTTTGCGTTGCAGCTTCCTGCTTTCGCCCAAACCTTTTTCTATGTTTCTTCATCCGACTTTGTTACAAATTCATCGGGGTACATCTTTTTTAATAAAAAGGATGCCAAAAAGGATCCAATCTTTAATCCTAACATTCCAATTACAACAGCCACAAAATGAAACCACGGCACGGATAATGCTACAATCAATGCAATTAACATCATGCCTAACCGAAGGAATGCCTGTCTTCTGGTATACTTTACTGCCTGCTGTTCCGGCATATCCAGGGCTTTATCTAAGGTATGCACAATATGAATCATCACAAGAACCGCAACAACACTTCCAAACAATAATCCCAATCCATAGGAAAGCCTGTCATGAAAAATAAACAATCCAATTAACAGCATAACTCCTGTATAAATTCCGATTCCTAAAAAAAATCCATTTAATGTTTTTCTAACCTGACTCATACTATCATTCCCAATATTGATATTACTAATCCATATTAACATACAGATATGCCTATTATACTAATTTCTCACTATTCTGTCTAGAAAAATAGTGTCTGCAATCTAAAAACAACTGATTTGTGTATCGTAAATAAATGTAATATCATATACCAATTCTCAAAGGGCTATCCTTATTTCTTTTTATCAAACAAGCTGTCCTTTCCCAAAAACTTACAAATGATGGAATAACAGGAACGATATCCTCCCAGTACCCCTAGTATCAAAAAGAAAACCAATGTATTGGTATTAAAATAATAATCAATTCCGTAACCAATCAAACCACTGATTAAGATAGCTGTCAGCATGGAAATGGCAAGCTGGGTCACTAATGCAAGCATCTTCATAATACGGACTCCTTTTCATAAAAATAGAAAGGGCTTGTCAAAAGACAAACCCAGTATATCCTTTCCGATACAAATGATAATACTCCCTATTCGTCTTCTATCATTGCAATTCGGCGAACATGTCTTTCATCATTTGAAAATGGTGTATCAAGAAAAGTATCTACAATTTTCAATGCTAAACCGGGACCAATCACCCGGGCACCCATAGCAAGCATATTTGCATTGTTATGTTCCCTTGTAGCAGCTGCGGAAAAACAGTCGTGACATAAGGCAGCACGAATTCCCTTCACTTTGTTTGCTGTAATGGAAATGCCAATACCGGTTCCACAAATTAAAATTCCTAATTCACACTCACCACTTGCCACTGCATTGGCAGCCTTTTTGGCATAAATCGGATAGTCTACAGACTCCTCTGAATAACATCCAAAATCCTTGTATGCAATACCTCTTTCTTCTAAATGTTTCTTTACTTCTACCATAAGTGAATATCCACCGTGGTCACAACCTAATGCTATCATTTTTTTATCTCCTTTTTATTTTCCAGAGTCTGCTTATGGATTATTCATATTTCTCATTATTACAGACTGTGTAAGTGCATCATTTCCTTTATCGATTTTTACATTTTACTTTATTAATGTTACACCTGGTTAGCTCTGCTTAGGTGCACAACTTCCCTTAATCGACTTTCACTACATCAGTATAACATATATTGATAATTCCTACCACACATCACCGACAAAAATATCCTTAATAATAACAAGCTATCACATTCTTGCATCAAAAAGACTTTACCAATCAATTGCCATTTAACTACAACCGAATCACCCGTTGACCGGCAGCCTTCAACAAACGGTTCATAATTGCATAGGACAGGCCGTCCCCACGAAAGCTTTCAGCATAAATGTAGTCTGTATTTGCATCATCAAATTCCCGAAGCGCCGCATAAAGTCTGGATGCCACAGTTCCCCGTTCCTGTCGTTTCCCTACACAAATCACAACATCTGCACAAGCCTGATACAGGGGGGCATTTTCTTCAGATGCCATAATTCCAACACGAAAGCCCTGTTCCTTTTTTTGGGAAGCCAATGCTTTTATTTTTTCAATTACATGTCCATCAATATTCATATCAGAAGTTTCCACTAATGTAAGCTCTCCCTTTGGAGCATAATGGGTATATTTCATACCGGGTGCCTTTGGTTTAAAGCCTTCCATAGGTCGTTCTAAGGCAGGGTCCATTTCCACCGGTCCAATAATCTCTTCTAACATTTCCTTTGTTATAAATCCCGGTCTTAATATGGTTGGTTTATCCGTGCTTAGGTCAATAATTGTCGACTCAATACCAATACCAACAGGACCTCCATCAATAATATATTCAATTTTTCCTGTCATATCCTCCACAACATGACTTGCCTTTGTAGGTGAAGGTCGACCGGAGGTGTTTGCACTTGGTGCCGCTACATATACGCCGGACTGTCTGATTAAAGAAAGGGCAGCTGGATGGGATGGCATACGAATTGCTACTGTATCCAGTCCGCCGGTTGTGGTATAGGGAACAATCTCCTTCTTAGGAAGTACCATGGTAAGAGGACCCGGCCAAAAGCTTTCCGCCAATATTTTTGCCGTATCGTTGGTATATGCCAGCACCTCCATATCCCTTACATCCCCAATATGAATAATCAGGGGATTATCCGAAGGTCTTCCCTTTGCCCCATATATTTTTGCCGACGCTTCTTTATTCAGTCCGTCAGCTCCTAATCCATAAACAGTTTCAGTAGGAAATGCAACCAGACCGCCTTGTCTTAAACAAAGGACAGCTTCTTTTAGCAGATGGTCTAATGTACTTTCCTGATTATCATTTTTTTTTGTTCCAATTGTTTTTTCATCCATAGGATTACTATTATTGGAATCCCTTAACGAACACTCTTTTAATTTACCTGTCACATCTATGATTTTCGTATCTATTTTATTTTCCTTATCCTGATTACAATCCTTCATTATCCTTTTCCTTATCCAGATTACAAGCTTTCGTTGTACTTGTCTTATCCATTCTCCTATTGTTTTTCCATAAAGCACTCAGATTATACCATATTTCATCCAAAAAAACAGCATGATACCTCACACTGTATAATTATGAATCAAATTTCACGGAAACTTAATGGATATTCTAGAATATTTTATAGTTAGTTAATTGCATTTTCAAGTTTATTTATGTATGATTTATATAGAGTTTCTTGATGGGATATTTGCAAATAACTTCTAGAAGGCCCATCATCTGATTATCATTTTTCTACATGTTTCTAAAGGAAACTCTTTCGCACCTTTCGTGTAATCATCACATACACACAGGTAAATTTCATATCAGGAGGTGATAACTTTATCCAAAGTTAAGTGTCAGCAATTTCATGCTGGAAAAATATTATTAATTCGGAGGAAAGTAATTCGATACGCAACATGTCACGTATGTAGTGCATATTGCATACATAATTAGGACACTATGGGAAGCTTGCAAAATCAGCTTCCCATTTTTATTGGGTCAAATCTTTTATTCCCAGATTTTACATGTTATGCTCTATCCTTTTGCCAATATTTACAAAAACCTTTACAAATATAATAAGCTAACTGCTTTTGATAATTCTCATCCTGCAAATTGGAAGCTTCTTCGTAATTTGATAAAAATCCACATTCTACAATAACTGTAGGCATATCAGAATTCGTCAAAATATAATAATTATCATTTTCTTTTGCCTGGCGTTTATTGGTATCATCAAAAAGAAGCAGTTCCTTTTGTATTTCATTTGCTAATTTCTTTCCACAATCACTTTTACTATAATAAAAAACCTGGGCCCCATGGGAAGAAGCATCAGGAAAGCTGTTTTGATGAATACTAATAACATAATCAGCCTTTTTTTCATTAAAAAACTGAATGCGATTTCTCATGTCAGAGGATTTCTTATGAGAGGAGTCTTTTGCAGCCAAATCCTTATCACAATCCCGGTCTAAATACACAACAAAATCCTGGGCAATTAAATAATCCTTTAAATATTTCGCAATTTCTAAATTCAAATCCTTTTCTTTCGTCCCGTCCGGGCTTACTTTTCCCGGGTCCATTCCACCGTGCCCCACATCAATAACAACAACAGCCTTTGTCTTTTTTTGAGAAATTGTTGCCTGAACAGGTGGACTCAAAAACAATATTCCTAGTATCAAACAACAAAAAAATATAGCAAGAAGCTTTTTTGTCATAATATGACATCCATTTTCTCCTTGCTATATATTTATGAGAAGAATCACAATTATATGTTAGTTCATTTTATTCATTTCGAATCGCATTTAACGGACTTAACTTGGTTGCACGTTGTGCCGGGAAAAATCCTGCTAACATTCCGATTACTGTAGAAAACAAAATTGCCAATAGTACCAGCCAAAAAGGAATGACAGAAATATCAGTATTTCCGGACAACTCCATAGCCATTACCATAGGAGCCAGACGATTCACCAGATTTGACAGGGCAAAACTAAGTCCGATGCCAACAAGACCGCCTAAAAATCCAATACAGGCAGCTTCTGTTAAAAACATTTCCCGAATATTATTCAGACTACAGCCTAATACTTTCATAACGCCGATTTCCTTTGTTCTTTCGTAGGTTGACATTGTCATTGTATTTGCAATACTTATGGCAGCTACCAGCATGGCTACACCACCAATACCACCAAGTACAGCCTCAATAATCATAAATTGTTTTTCAACTTCCTCTAACCACTCTTTATTTGCTTCTGCACGGTAACCTAAATCCTGAATTTCCTGCATAACAGCTTCTACATTTTCTGCTTCATCCACATTAACAACTAAAGTAGAATATTTTAAATCACGATAAGGTTTTCCACTAACATCTGTAGGCTGTCCCGGAATAATTTGGTTTTCAGAATAATTGTTTTTCAAAAACGTTTTTAACTGATCTAACGAAGTATAAAAATAATAGGAATAACTGGTATAAGTATTCACATCACCTTCTGTAACACCTACCACCTTAACAGGAACCCGTTTCGTATTTGAATTAAAGCTTGAAAAAGACTCTATCATACCATCTGTCACGTCAATCATAGTGTCTTCTTCTCCAAAACCATCAGAGGTTTCTGTGAAGGTATCCTGTGGAGTTGCATCAGGATCCGCAGTATCGGAACTACTAGAAAAGGTCGGATCAAATATCTCAGTTTCACTTTCCACATTCTGCTCATCTTCTATCTGATCATTTTCAGGAACTTCTAACCCTCCAATAAAGGTTGCCTTTAACATATCAATAGGGGCAAGCTCTCCGGTTTCGTAATAAGGATAGGTTCCTGTTGACCATTCATAGAAATCACTAATGACCTGATTACCTGCAATCAGCTCAAGTTCAGAAGACTTATCCTTTGGCATGGTTCCTTCTTTCAATGCAATCTCCTGTAAATATTCATCACTTACACCATATATCATAGCATAGCTTTCGTATTTACCACATTGTATCGGCATATAGAATTCTAACTGTGGGTCCACTCTGTCAACATGCTCCATTCCTTCAAACAATTCTTTTGATGAATCATCTAACAAGAGGTTACGCCCACCTTCATTGTCTCCATAGGAATCCGTATATACTGTTATTTGTGTTAATGTCCCGGACGAACTTACTTCCGCCATGGTTGCAGCCCTTAATCCAATACCAAGAGACAACATTACCACAATCGATGTGGTACCAATAATAACGCCAAGAATGGTTAAGATGGTTCTTGTCTTTCGTCTCCACAGATTGGTAAGGCTCATCCCCAATATATCAGATATTCTCATCTTCTAAATCATCCTCTTCTTCCAGCTGAGCCGCTAATTTGCGCTTACGCAAAATAATTACAGTTACAACAATCGCTACAACAATCAAAATGCCAACAACAATGCCAAGAATTTTGAAAATGTTTAATCCCGGAGATTCTTCCATTTCTATATCATATTCATCACCCATGTCACTAACTGACATTTCACTGACAAAACAATTAACTTCCTGATTCATTTCATAGGTTGTACCATCTGCATCTTCGTATGTAATTAATGCTGTAATAATACCGGTATCCGAGTTATCTTCTAATCCCACTACAGCTATGGAAGCGTAAGCAGAGCTTGATGCTGCAATATTACCTACATAGGTTTCCTCTGCTGATACAGTCTCACCTTCCATATTGACACGGACATTATATACACCCGCTTTTCCTAAATTGTTAATGGTAAACATCAAGGTTCCTTCTTCACCAAGACCAATGGGTTCCGGCGTCACAGATACATCTGTAACCCCAAGCTTAATTTCCTGATAAATTGGAAGATATAAGCTTTCACTATATGAAAAACTTGTGTTACTGCTATCATCAAAATCACCTTTTACAGTAAGAACATAGCTTTTTTGCGGTAAATCGGAAGCGGTTTTCATTTCAATTGTTAAATCCCCTATTTCTCCTGCACCAATACGGTCCACATAAATGGAGCTGGAACCGGAAGTTGGTAAAATACTTCCTGATTCATTTCCAATCAAAAATTTTGCATTACGTATTGCAGTTGTTTTAGAAGTATTCTGAACATGAATGGTAATTGTAAAGATATCACCTGCCATTACCTTCTTTGGTGCTGTATCATAACCGGTAATAATTAATTTTGGTGTAGCAGTATTGCCGGAACCACCTCCTAAGGTTGTATCATCTGTTGGAATATCTAATTCCTCTGGTGAAGTTTCATCATCTACTTGTTCACCGCCATTTCCACCGGTTCCTTCATCGGCATCTACTCCATGGAAATATACTTTAATTGTCTTTACCACATAAAATTCTTCTTCTTTTTCTCCGGTATCTTTCAGATATTCTACAATATAACGAACACTGTGATAACCTGTTTTAATGTCTGTCTGTGCCACAAAATCATATTTTACAGACATTTTCTTTTGCTTTTCAACATCATCTCCGGCTCTTACTACTTTGTAAGCGTCATTACTGGTTTCAAAAGGAAATGTATCATCCACAACCGGAAAAATATCTTTTATTTTTATCTTTTTGCTATTAGCAGAGTTAATCGTAAACTGTAGAGATATTGCTTCTCCTGCAGTAGCAATTACCGACTGGTCCACTTTAATTCCAATATCAGAATTACGGCCTAAAATACCATTCGGGTCATTACTTAAAGTATCCTCAGTTGTATTTGCTTGTGTGGTGCTCAAATCTGTTGCATGAACTACAGGAACAGCGCCTAATGTATTTAATCCTAATGCCATACAAAGGGCAAATATTGCTGCGATTCCCTTCCCGCTATGTAATCTATTCATTCGTTTCATCAACCTTTTCCTCCTTAACACGATTATCTTCAATCTCAACTATTTTACCATCAACAATTCGAATAATTCTATCTGCAATAGCTGCTAAACTATTATCATGGGTTACCATAATCAGAGTTTTGTTTTGCTCATTTACCACTTTACGCATCAAATCCATCATTTCTTTTGATGTTTTTGAATCAAGATTTCCGGTGGGTTCATCTGCGAACATAATTTTCGGATTGGTAACCAATGCTCTAGCCATACCAACACGTTGTTGTTGTCCACCTGACATTTGGTTCGGCTTATGTTTTGCATGAGCCTTTAACCCAACCAAATCTATCATTTTCTGTGCTCTCTTTATTCGCTTACTTTTTGCCATCCCTCGAAATGCCAAAGGAAGTGCTACATTTTCCAAGGCTGTTAACGTTCCAATCAAGTTAAAGGACTGAAAAATAAATCCTACATTTTTTTGTCGAAACAAAACCAGCTTTTTCTCATTCATCTTCTCAATATGTTGACCGGCAATAATAATTTCACCCTTTGTTGGTTTATCAAGTCCTGCTAACATGTTAAGAAGTGTTGACTTACCGGAACCGGAGGTACCTACTATGGCACAAAACTCACCTTCGTGCACCTTAAAACTTACGCCATTTAACGCTCGCACTTTATTAGTTCCTATTTTAAACACTTTATGTAAATTATTAACTTCTATTACTACTTTTTTTGAATCCTCTTCTACCTGATGACTCACTCTTTTTCCTCCATTAATCACAACAAATTGTGATTGCATATGCTATCTTATACTATATATCATACATTTTTTGGTTATGCAATAGCAGACAGTTTATCTTCAACTTTTTGTAAGATTTTGTAAGAATTGTCCAAGCAGCTAAAAATGTGTAAATTTTATGAACTTATTTTCTTTCTTCTCTATTTATGATAGACTATGTGTGACAAATGATATCATTTCCACCAGTTTTATCTAATCATTTTTTTAAGGAAATTCGATATACTATTTGTAAATAACATGATTTAACTAATAATACATTGCATTTATTATGGTTTTGTGTTAATTTATGTTTTAATGTTGTGGGGTTTTTCATTATATAAAGTAGGATTACAGCTTCATGTATAATTTTAAAGTTTATTAAGGAAGTTTGTTTTCTTTTATGAATTCCTTCCATATTATAGTATTATAGTTTAACCAATTTTTTGTTTTTTATAAAAAGGAGATGATTCTATGAAGTTAGAAAGACTAAGCGAGAATCAGATTCGCTGCACCTTAAACAAAGCTGATTTAGCAGATAGAGAATTAATGTTAACAGAATTGGCTTACGGAACTGATAAAGCAAAAGAGCTTTTCCGGGATATGATGGAACAGGCATCAGAAGAATTAGGATTTGAAGTTAATGATATTCCATTAATGATTGAAGCAATTCCCGTTTCACCGGAATGTTTAATTCTAATTATTACGAAAGTGGAAGATCCGGAAGAACTAGATACCCGCTTTTCCCGTTTCTCAAAATATACGGATATTGACATTGAAGATAGTGAGACTTCAGATGATGCAGAAGAATTAGAGGATGATCATATTGATTTACTTAACAACGCTTCTACTTTAATGGAAACTATTTCTGATATTATTGAAAATATTGAGCAAGTAAAACGTCAGGGAAAAATCAAATCAGATAAGAGTAAAACAGAGCCGGAAGAAGCGTCCTTCAAACCATTAAAGGAAAATACAAATGTGAAGAAAACCTCCCCTAAAAAAGAAACGGAGTTATCTTATCGTATTTTCTCTTTTACTAATATTAATGAAATCAGCAAGGCAGCTTCTATGATTGTGAACATTTTTGAAGATGACAGTATTTTGTATAAAAGCCCTACAAATAACCATTATTACCTGTTAATTTGCAGCAAAGGTGGCAATACAGAAAACTATCAAAAAGTATGTAATTGTTTAAGCGAATATGGTTCCAAAGTAAAATCAAACTATGCAACACCATTTTACTTCTTCGAGCATTATAAAGTAATTATTAAAGAAAATGCCATTGAGACATTAGCTAACTTATAGTTATTTTTACTGATTTTTGTCAATACTTAAACAAAAGAAATGGGAGGTAATTATGGCAGCAATAGTGAATAAAGATACATTAATTGGAGAAATCATTGCAATTGATCCCGGTAATGCTGCAATCCTTATGGCAAATGGAATGCATTGTCCCGGATGTCCTGCTGCAGCAGGGGAAACATTAGAAGAAGCTTGTCAGGTTCATAACATGAATGTAGATGAGCTGCTTACAACCATTAATGAATATCTGGAAAAGAAAGAAGCATAATATACAAGCATATCATACGAAAAGCATAAAACAAAAGAAGTGGGTAGGAGTATCCACTTCTTTTATTTATATCACGATCATTTGATTATCGATAATATTATAATTTAATTATAGATAACATTGTAATTTGATTATAGATAAGATTGTAACTTCTCTACCATGTCTAATTTTTCCCATGGAAGATCTAAATCTGTTCTGCCAAAATGTCCATAAGCGGCAGTTTGTTTATAAATGGGACGACGAAGATCTAACATTTTAATAATACCGGCAGGACGAAGATCAAAGTTTTCACGAACAATTTCAACTAACTTTAATTCATCTAACTTTCCTGTACCAAATGTATCAACCCTTACAGATGTAGGCTGTGCCACACCTATAGCATAGGACAACTGAATCTCGCACTTATCAGCTAATCCTGCAGCTACTAAATTCTTTGCTACGTAACGGGCAGCATAAGCAGCGGAACGGTCAACCTTTGTACAATCCTTTCCGGAAAATGCACCACCACCGTGACGGGCATAACCACCATAAGTATCTACAATAATTTTACGGCCTGTTAATCCTGAATCACCATTTGGTCCGCCAATAACAAAACGTCCTGTAGGATTAATAAAGAATTTGGTATCATTATCAACTAATTCCCGGGGAAGCACTGTGTCAAATACGTATTTTTTAATATCCTCATGGATTTGTTCCTGGGAAACTTCTGCATCATGCTGTGTAGAAAGAACAACTGCCTCTAAACGGATTGGCTTTCCATTTTCATCATACTCTACCGAAACCTGGGTCTTGCCGTCCGGACGTAAATATGGTAATGTTCCATTTTTACGTACTTCCGTAAGTTTTTTTGCAAGCTTGTGGGCAAGAGAAATTGGATATGGCATATACTCCTCTGTCTCATTCGTGGCATAACCAAACATCATACCCTGGTCCCCGGCACCAATTGCCTCAATATCAGCATCACTCATTAGATTTTCTTTTGCCTCTAAGGCTTTATCTACACCCATGGCAATATCTGATGACTGCTCATCAATTGCAGTAATAACACCACATGTATCACAATCAAAACCATATTTTGCACGATCATAACCAATCTCACGAATGGTTTCTCTTACAATTTTCTGGATATCCACATATCCGCTTGTTGTTATTTCACCCATTACCAAAACAAGTCCTGTTGTAATAGATGTCTCACAAGCCACACGGCTATTGGGATCTTGTTCCATTAATGCATCCAACACGGCATCTGAAATCTGGTCACAAATCTTGTCAGGATGTCCTTCTGTAACTGACTCTGACGTAAACAATAATTTTTCCATGTTTTTCCTCCTTTAAATGTACGTTGTAAACATTTTTGATATTTCGTTCTATGAAATCATAGCATACCATCCCAGGTACGCTGACGCTTCATTTCGCAAGTAGTGGTACTTATCAAAAATGTTTGTTTATAGTGGAAAAGAAAACTCCCAGTATTGAGAACTGAGAGTTGATAAAATCAATATATCCAGTTCTCTTATTGATCGGTTATACACCGCCTCAGGTCGGCACCTTCCCTTTCGGGGGTTGCCGTGGCTTCATAGTCCCTTCTGACTCCACCACTCTGAATAAGAGAGAGTTTTTCTTTTTCGAAATCCACTATACACTATCTCTTCTCACTGGTCAATATGCGATTGACTTTAATTTACAATTTCTCTATAATTAATAAAAATGTTTCATTGGAGGAACCGTAATGAATGTAAAACAGGTCATGTTACACAAAGTAACATTGGGAATGACAATTGCAGAAGACGTATATCGAGATTCCCAGCTCCTTGTGAAAAAAGGAACGATTGTTGACGATGATGTTTTACAGATTCTGAGATTCTCCTCCATTATTGCCATACCTATTTTTGAAAAAGATACGAAACAGCAAACGGCAACAATTACATTACCTAAGAAAACCCACTCAGAAAAAGTCCGTAGTTCTGTAGAATATCAGCAATTTGAAAAAAATTTCCAGGAAGCAACAGAAGAGTTCACCTATACCTTAAATGATATCGCAAGTCGTAACAAAGAAGTGAATGTAGATGGTCTTTTTGATGCTGCAAACGAAATTATGGCAGGAACAACCAACACATATCAATTAATGGATATCTTAAGTAATATTCGTTATTTTGATGATTCTACTTATGCACATTCATTAAATGTTGCCTTACTGGCAAACATTTTAGGCCACTGGTTGCATCTTAGTGACCACGATTTAAAAACCTTAACGGTTGCAGGAATGTTACATGATATTGGAAAAGTGCTAATCCCTCCGGAAATTATAAAAAAACCGGGACGATTAACAGAAGAAGAGTTTAATATTATAAAACAGCATCCTCAAAAAGGATACCAGTTATTAAAATCAAAAGGTATAGACGAAAACATTTGCCAGGCAGCACTTTTACATCATGAGAAATGTGATGGTTCCGGATATCCCTTAGGACTGAAAGGCAATAAAATTAACAATATGGCAAAACTGATTACAATTATTGATATTTACGAAGCCATGACAGCAAATCGTGTATATCGTCAGGGTATTTGTCCTTTTGCAGTGATACAACTCTTTGAAGAAGAGGGATATAGTAAATATGATCCAAAATATTTGTTACCATTTTTACAAGGAATATCTGATACCTATCTGCATAATAATGTAATGCTTAGTGATGGCAGGGAGGGTGAAATTATTATGACGAATAAAGTTCAAGTTTCCCGTCCCGTTGTTATGATAGATAATGATTTTGTAGATTTGTCAAAACATTCAGAATTATCCATTATTGCAATACTATAATGTAAGATAGAAATAGTCACAATCTCCAATATTGGAAACCACTTCTCATATTGGAGATTGTTTTTATTTTGTAATTCCAATATATTCTTTTATCTTACTTATCATATCTTTTATTTTGATGTATTTTATCTCTTTATCAGTTATTTTGTTTTGATGACATTCACACTTTTTATCAGTTATTTTATTTTGATGACATTTACACTTTTTTCAGCTGTTTTGTTTTGATAATATGTTATCTTTCTGATGATATCTTTTATTTCGAATATTCTATTCTTTCATAATCACTAACTTATCCCCAACACCAATTAAATCTGACTCAAGTTCATTTAATTCCATAATACGTTCTACAGTTGTATAATAAGTCTTGGCAATACTCCACAGAGTATCCCCTTGTTTTACAATATAACCTATCATGCCCGGCATTTCCCGTTTTCTTTCTATATCCAATGGTTTTTCTTTAATATCCAAAACCGCTCTTACTGTTTCATTGGCAAATGCTAACACATCCATAGAAACCTCTGCCTTAAGCTCAATTGATGTGTCATCTATTTGTACACCGGTAATACGGTCCACATAAGGAACAATGGAATAAGTAACATTATTATTAATTCCATTGACTTCTATCTCGTAAGAAAACGGAATATCAAATGTAGCAGAAGATAAAGCTCCATTATTATTCTTATTTAAATAAGTTAACTGGGTACCCACTACCCCTTCTACTAAAATACCATAATCTGTACGACTGGTTTCATCTATGGAAACAGAACCTTCTATATTGCATAGCTGCAAAATTGTCTGAGGAGCAGAAAGCTCTACCGTATCTGTAACTTTTGTTTTGGCACAATTGCGAATCAGCAAATGTTGTACCGTAAATTCTTTCCAATCCGGTTCAAGTGCAACTTTATTAGAGTATATATCCTTTATTAATCGCATCTCTTCGGATCCATATAATTTCATTTCTAATGTAAAGTTTGCACTAATATCTAATAGCCGGTCCTCTCCCCGTTCATCTGCCATTACTGCAATATGATACTGATCAAGACATAAATAGCTTCCGGAAATCATATCCTCATTTACAAAATCTGCCATTACTCTTTGTTCAAAAGGTATTTCCATTGTAAAATATTGAATGGGCATACCCTCATCTTCTGCTGTATATACTAAAAAGACATTCAGATTACCAGATACCAGCAAACAGCCATCTGCAGGTTTAATGGAAACCATGGTAGGGGACATACTTTTCCATATGACCTGATATATGTTAGGTTTATTAGAAGGAATCTCTACCTGTTCTTTTACCTCAATCCAATTTTTTTCCTGTTTTTGCAGGCTAACCATAGAAATATGATGATCTAACAGCTTTGATTCATAATCAGATGCTCTCTCCTCTATATCTGTAACAACTTGAAAATTTTCATTTGCCTTTACCTGATAATCCATTCCAACTAAGGCTTTTACACTTACTTTTCTTGAATGTAACATTGTCACTGTTAAATCATTCAGACTTGTATGTACTTCTATATAGTCCTCCGGTTTTGTGTTATCAGCATTAATATACTCAACAAAAGGAATTTTACCAACCATACTGTCAAATGCAGTTTCTTTTTCATTACCACAATATAGTATCTGATAATTCAGACTTCCTTTCACCTGAAATCGGTCCACCATAGATTGCGTTTCTTCAATTACTATATTCCCTTTTACTAAAACCAAACGCTCCATGTCCATTAAACTATCTGGAACATTAATTGTATCATCAATTGTAAATTGCATTGCATTTTTTGTCTTCCAGGCAAAATTGTGAATTTCCTTTTTTATAAGTTCCATGCTACCTCCTATTCACGTATGTCCTTTGACAATTGAAAACCATCAGACACCGTAATATATATTCTCAATTATCTTCACACAACGTTTTCTTTCATATCTACACAATTATATGCTAGCTTTTTCAAAAAATACCTTTCCATTCATGATTGAAATATTACTTGTTCATCATACAATTCACACTTTACCACGATATAAGGATAGGAAAGTATATCTCCTTGTAATCGTTCTTCACCATTTGATACTAAATCTGTTTCAATAACAATACCATTCTTAGTTAAATACAAAGAAGATACTGTTACATAAACATCTGTCCGGTCGCACCCCCCATATCCTACAATAATATACATATAGTCTTTCGTCCGGTAAGTCATCCGAAAAGGTTCCTTTTTCTTTTCCTGAATCATATCCAGCAATTCATCCGGAAGACAATCATTATCACATACTGTAAAGTCCAACTTTTTTATTTGTGCCTTACCGGATTGGTACTTTTGACAACCGGTAAGGCAGGCAATTAAAAAAACCAGAATACTAATTCTAATCATCCAATTACATTTTTTATTCAAGATTACCATCCTACACTCTAATACTATAGTTTATGATGTATCTTAAATAACATGACATTCTCTTACCGAAACATATGGTTTCCATATTGAAACTTTGCGTTTTTAACATATCGGGAAAAAAACAAATATTGCCCTAAATAATAAACATTTTTCTTTTCATTAATCATCTTAGAACCTTCTAGCACTGACTTTGCCGCATGGACACAAGATAACATTGTATCATCATATTCTCCGGCTGCTGTTTGTGAATCATACAATCCTAAAGCGGAAGATAAGCTTCCATTACTAACAGGAGAAAACTGTCCGCTTTGGTAAATCACTGATTCAATGTCATTAGGAAACAATTCACTCTCTACGCGATTCATAACAACAATTCCAACTGCCTTTTGCCCCGCAAAACCCTCTCCTCTTGCCTCACAGTAAATAATGGATGTCAAATACCGCAAATCCGCATCTGTATATGTTTCTTTTGTATTATCTGATTGTGTTTGTGCATTACATGTAAATGGAAAACAACAATTTACAATTACAACCATCAAAAGTATTATTACCAGTTCTTTCTTTTTCATAAAATACAGTAACCCCTTTTCCTTGTTACATATTTTTTAATTGCTGTAACAATTTTGTAATATCATTACACAAAATTTTATATTTTATCAAACGCAACTTCCGACAAAACCTAATATATAAAAGGATTACTACAATAATTCGATTCCTTTCCTGAAATTATCAAGTCGAAAAAAAGGGTATTTACTTAGAAAACACAGGAAATGGTCTAAATTTTTCATATTCTCTCGTTAGACTTGAAATACAAAGAAAAAACAGATACAATAGATTCTATATATGTATTGCAAAAAGGAGGGTTATTATGATATTTGAACATCAACCAGAAACGATTACATCACAATATAATAACAATGTAATCATCAGTGCCATTCCGGGACACTTTGCAACAAACCATTCACACATTACACATTATATTGATATGTCTATCTTGAAAACACGTCAGTCTGTAGCTCGTGCTGCTGCAGTATCCATTGCAAGTGAATATGTGGCTTCTACAGTTGTAGATACCATTATCTGTATGGATGGTACAGAGGTTATTGGTGCATATCTTGCAGAAGAATTAACAGAGTCAGGCATTCATTCTATGAATCAGCATCAGGCAATGTATGTAGTCACTCCGGAATTCAACTCTGCAGGACAAATGATTTTTAGAGATAATCTTCAGCCAATGATTAAAGGAAAGCACGTATTATTATTACTTGCTTCTGCAACCACAGGCCGTACAATTGAACAAAGTTTGGAATGTATCCAATACTATGGTGGTTTAGTTGCCGGTGTATCTGCCATATTCTCTGCAAGTAATGAGATATCCGGACAGCAAGTACATACACTGTTCAAAGTAGAGGATCTTCCTCATTATGCCACCTATCCACATAATCAGTGTCCAATGTGCCAAAGCGGAAAACGTATTGAAGCCATTGTTAACAGTTACGGATATTCAAAAATCTAAAAAATTTGGATTCGAACCGGTACAAATATGTACCGGTTCTTTTACATCCTTTATCTTCAGACGGATACAATCAAACATATAATAACCAATGAAAAATCTCACCCATAAATATAATAAAGGAAACTAAACTAAGACCACATAAACCATATTCTGATACTACATCTACTAACTTTCTCATAATGATACCTTCTTTCTTTAAAATATAAGTATTAACTGCGTCAATCATGATCTGTTAATAGATTATCATGGAGGTTTGACAAGCTCTGTCATAATAAAACATTTTTTTAATAATCTGAATTTACAATTGGGTATCCTATTTTAATATACGTGCAGGCTTCCGATTCTTCATAAGAAATCACTACCTGTCGATTCACACATTGACCGTTTATATCTGTTATATATTGATCTCCTTCCCGAAATCCGTAAACAGTGTAAAAATCCTTCGTATCTTCTTCTAACACCTTTTCAATATTTTCATTTTCAAATAGTTCCTGTACCATTTTTTGTCTGAGCTTTTTATTGTTTTGTACATTACCCTTTACTTTTTTCAGACATTCCATATTTACACTTGCACTGATACCCATTTTGTTAAATTCATCCTGTATGATTTTATATCGTTTTTCCCCATCCTGCTTATTATCCATATCTTTCATTTCAATAAATAAATAGTTTTCTTCTTCACCATTTAATTCATAAGTATTATCTTCTTTTAAGGATACAAACTCTAACATGGCTTTTCCGTCACCGGAAGCTAAACTCCATTGTCTGCAATTGTCTTTTTTCTCCGACACAATAGGGGAATCTGCTTTTATGCCTAGTTCCTTTGCAAGGCGGTTCAATATCTCCTTCTTTTTTTCTTCTGATAAATAATCCGTTCCTAAATAACCATAGCCGGTTACAAATATTTCTTCTGTCTGATGATCCGTTATATGAAAGGTTGTTACAGTATCCTCTTTGCTCATACATTTCCAATTGATAAAAGACTGCACCACAACAATTCCCCATATTAAAACCAAAAAACTTATTTTTACTTTTCTTGACAAAAAAATGCCCCCAATCCTTTTTTAATAGGATTGACGGCATTTCATTTTTTATTCTATTTCAATCAGAAAACATCAATTAATAATAGGTTGGCACATCATTTTTATTTGTTTCTTTTATTTGTTCTACAGAAGCCGGATAACTACCGGATTGTTCAACCGGCTCATGTACTACAAAAACAGTACCATTTCCCGTGGTTTCTGTATTACAGCTGTTATTCTCATTTGAACATGCATTCATTGCCATATCTGCAGCATTCATGTTACCAGAATCCTCTTTTTCATTTACTGTATTTGTGTCACAAAACTCTGAGTTTTCATTTACTGTATTTGCATCATAAGACTTCTGGTTATCATTTACTATATTTCCATCATAAGACTCCAAGTTTTCATTTGCCACACTTGCATCATAAGACTCTATTTTCTCGGCATTCACGTTATAATACGCTGTTTCATTATATGTAGAATTGGCACCACTCGGTTCCATTTTCTTGTTTGCTGTATTCCCATTACATGGCTCCATTCCTTTGTATACCACATAAGTATCACAAAGCATATCATGAAATCCCTGTTTTTTCTGAGTTACAACAACTGCCAGATAACCAATATTAAAAATAGCTGACAAAAAACGGCCAATGGTCTCACGATAAAGAATGTTGATAAATGTCCATTCCTTTTCATCTGTAACAACCTGTAGACGCAACAACATTTTTCCAAGTGTAGCATGTGCAAAATATGTTAATAAAACAAAATAAGCAGCAACACCTACATAAGAAACCACATCCACAACAGTAAAATGAAATATAAAATTGGCACTTAAAAAATCTATACTTCCCGATGCAATGCGTAATGGAATCGTCACCATACCTACAACCATACCGGAAATCATACAGTCAATCATATATGCCAGTAAACGAGTGAAAAATCCCGCGTATGCTTTTGAACAATTAGTTTCCATAGACATTTCCATAGTACATTGGCACCCCGCTTCCTAATTGGTTCATTAACTCTACCAGTACCTCAGCCTCTGATTTTTCTTTTGTATTCTGGACTTGTCCAAATAACAAAGAAAAATAATTTTGTTCCATACTTTCAGGTTCATATAATGTATCTATACCACTTTGTTCCTTTACATATGCATCAAATTCTTCTGAACCTTTAATTCCATCAATCAAACCATTTTCTACCGCCTGACGGGCTGTATAAATTCTACCATCCGCAAGCTTCTTTACTTCCTCTACAGACATATTTCTTCCTTTTGCCACAATATCAACAAATTGCTCATATGCCTCGTCAACAACGCTTTGATAAATTTCTTTTTGTTCTGCTGTCATTCTCTTGCCGGCACTACCCATATCCTTATTTTTATCAGAAACAATATTAATTTCCTCAATACCAAGCTTTTTATAAAGCTCTGTCATATTATATGTGGAAATAATAACGCCAATAGAACCTGTTGTTGTATTACGGTTTGCATACTGCTCATCTGCACTTGATGCAATATAAACCCCTCCGGAACAACATGTACTTTCCATGTAAGCCCAGATTGGACGCTTTGTTTTTTCCTTGTATTCTTCAAGCTTTAAATACAATTCATCCGCTTCATAAACAGTACCACCGGGAGTATCCATTCTTAAAATGATTCCTTTATTCGCATCATTTTCAATCAACTCATCTACATAGGACATTAAAAAATCATGGTCATAATTATCTGTACTGCTACTCATCCCATTACTTCCTGAGGATGCCTGAATCGTACCTCTTACCGGCACAACAGCAATAAAATCCTTTGTTGGCATATCAGATAAACCATTATCCTCAAGCTCACCTGTAAAGCCCTGCATAAAGGCATTCATATTATTACTTGTACTATCAACTTTTTCGCTTATTTTGTTGGAAATGGCATTGGTGATAACACTTATTACACCGGTTACAACAAAAATAACTGCTGCGACAATAAACCATGTGGTTTGCTTTTTGTTCATTACCCTTTTCTCCTTTTAGTTATTTGTAGGCGTTTTTTTAACGCATTTACTTATTGCAAATGTTGTAAATCGTATCAAACCTTCGCAGGCACGCTTGCGCTTCATCCGCACGTAGCGGTACTAAGCATGAAAACACTATATTACTTCATTCATTGTTATATAAATAAATGTTTTCATACAAGTACCGACGTGCTACAAGAGCCTGCCAATGGTTTGATACGATTCCACAACCTATTTACATACAACAAGCGTTACAAAAACGCCCAATTTACACTTTCTTATAATCAAAAATACACTGAAATGTAGTGTCTGTGTGTAATTTAATAGTAATGTTAGTCAATTTGTTTCCGAGTTTCTGAATTTCTAGGTTGCTTGGATTCCAATTTCTTGTGTCATTCACATACTGTAAATTACAGTAAATTCGTTATAATGGAATATTTCCATGCTTCTTGTATGGACGTTCAACTTCCTTGGTTTCTAACATGTCAAGTGCTGCTAAAATTTTTGCCCGTGTTTCATCAGGTCGAATGACTTCATCCACAAAACCACGTTTTGCTGCAATATAAGGATTTAAAAATTTCTCATCATATTCTGCAATCAATTCGGCACGTTTTGCTGTAGAATCCTCCGCTGCAGCAATTTGCTTTCTGCCAATAATATTAACGGCACCTTCTCCACCCATTACGGCGATTTCTGCAATCGGCCACGCATATACAATATCTGCTCCCATATGCTTTGAATTCATGGCGATATAAGCACCACCATATGCCTTACGCATAATTAAGGAAATCTTTGGAACCGTTGCTTCAGAAAATGCATATAAAATCTTTGCTCCATGACGAATAATTCCATTATGCTCCTGCTCGGAACCCGGCAAAAATGCAGGTACATCAATTAAGGTTACAAGGGGAATATTGAAGCAATCACAAAAACGGATGAAACGTGCCATTTTATCAGAGGCATCAATATCTAGGGAACCACCCTTACAATTTGCCTGATTACAAACAAAACCAACTGTTTTTCCTTCCATACGGGCAAATCCTACAACTGCATTCATTGCCCAGTTTTTCTGCACCTCAAAGAAACTGTCTTTATCAATCATGGCATTAATTACATCATGTACGTCATAAGACTTTTTCTTATTATCGGGTACAATAGATGTTAGATTCTTGCAATTATCTACCGGCTTGCTTTCTTTTGTTGGAAGAGGTGCCAAATTGTTATCCGGAAGGTACGACAACAATTCACGTACACCACCAAGACAATTTTCCTCACTCTTATACAGGAAATGCGCAACACCGCTCTTTGCTGCATGAGCCATAGCACCACCAAGCTCCTCTGCAGAGATTTCCTCATTAATAACAGTTTTTACTACCTGAGGTCCGGTGATAAACATTTTACTAATTTCATCTACAACAAATATAAAATCACAAATGGCAGGTGAATAGCAGGCACCACCGGAGCAAGGTCCAAGAATAACTGCAATCTGAGGAATGACACCGGATGCAATGGTATTTCTTTCAAAAATTCCGGAATATCCGCTTAAGGAATCAATTCCCTCTTCAATTCTTGCTCCGCCACTGTCATTAATGTTAACCAACGGACAACGCATACGAAGTGCCATATCCTGAATGTGGATAATCTTCCGGGAATGATACTCTCCAAGACTACCACCAATTACTGTAAAATCTTCAGAGGATGCAAATACCGTTCTTCCGTTTACCTTACCATAACCGGTAACAACTCCATCACCCGGAATTCTTTTCTTGTCCAATCCAAAGTCATCAATCCTTGATTCTACCAAATCGTCAACCTCAACAAAGGTTCCTTCATCAAATAAAAGTTCCAGACGCTCTCTGGCAGTTAATTTTCCTTTTTCATGTTGTTTTTCAATGGCAGTTTCTCCACCACCGGCCTTTGCCTTACTGCGACGCTGTTCTAATTCTTCAATTGATTCTTCCCAAGTCATATGATAGCCTCCTAATATTACTTCTATTGATATGTGTATCAAACATTTCATTATCTATTTTGCTAGTTTTTATACAAAACCAACAAAAATGTGTATTATTTAACTATACAACTTTTGCAAAAAAGATGCAAATTATTTATCAGATTTGCATACGAATCTATTATAACATAGCTGCAAAAAAAGGGAAATGAATTTCATTCGCATGCTTATTTTGTGAACTTTTAAGACGCAAAAAGCCATCCGGACATTTTTATCCGAATGGCTTGGAATACTTCAAAAACTACTGTCATGACATCCACTATTAATTTGCAAGACGAATGGCCTTTTGGGCTATCCGGGCATCAACACCCCGGTCAATTAGTTCCTGTGGAGTGGTTAAATGCTCTTTCTTTGCAAGAGTAATGGCATTCTCTAATAACTGTATACCTTGTTCGATACCTTGTTCGATACCTTGTTCGATTCCTTGTTCGATTCCTTGTTCAATTCCTTGTTCAATTCCTTGTTCAATTCCTTGCTCCACTAATCCATCACTTACATTACACATCACATTCACACTCCCTTCAATTTCCTTTGAATACATGATTCCATATTCATGTTCGATTACTTCTCTTTTCTCCTGCTCACTTAGAGATGATGAGAAAAATGTTTCAAGCAGCCTATGAAGTTTGTATTCATCCCTTTCATCAGCTACTTCCTTGGATAGACCTACAAATATTACACTCAGTAAATCATACCGGTTTTCATCCGGCGAATTACCCACAATGGGATGATGTTCCATGGAATACTCTGTAATTGTATTCTCAAATCCCGATGTACAATTGGTACATATCCAGATAGAATATACCTTTTTTATATTATCATAATCTGAATTTACAAACTCTCTTCCTTTTTGTTCTGATATCATTCTTGCACAGTAATAAACACCCCTGGTTATGATGTCATACCCCAGTTTTTCCATTTTATTCTGTGCCTCAATGTCTATAATCAGTTTTATCAGTTCATCTCCACCCGGTACATATACATAAAACCGGATATCAAAGTAAACCGTTCCTTCCTGTCTCGAGGAACTCTCTGTGGAAGACCCCGTTATCATAGGGGATTCCTCACTTAGATAATCATCCATATCCACACCCTCCGGACCAACTCTGTGTTTGGATACCTCAGGTGTCCCCTCAATATACTGTACAATATCTGCAGGCTTCATACCACGAAACTCCTTTACAGCATATGCAAGAATATGGGCTAAAATAATTTTCTGTGACAAAAATTTCTTTACATTTTCGTCATAAACCAACTTATTTTGCTGCAATGTGTTATTGTTGTTTTTCGTCATACACATTCATCTACCTCCTATTGAAATGTAATCACACAACAGGAGATATGAATGCCCATAACCGATTCGCATTTCTCATTATTCCTGTTGTTATTAAAATGGGATTAAAAGCAGGAATAATTGAAATAATAGAAAATATAGATAGCGACTTCGCCAATACTTGTAAAAGTACGTTCGCCTGCAAATAACATCTGCTTTGTGGCTAGTATATAATAACTTTTCGGACATTGCAATAGATAAATGGGTTCTCATTTCTCTAGTTACATTTCCCCACTCCTATGATACAATTACTTTATGAAAACCAGTACGTGAAATCCATACAAGGAGGTACCTATGGAAAAAATAATCAGTATTATTATCCCATGTTACAATGTAGAACAATATTTGGACCGGTGTTTTAAAAGTCTATATAACCAGACCCTTGGCTTCGACAAAATGGAGTTAATTTTTGTAAATGATGCCTCAACAGACCACACATTAGAAAAGCTTACAAAATTAGAAGAACAATATCCTGACAATATCATCGTAATTAACTTTGAAGAAAATCGGCGTCAGGGTACCGCCAGAAATGTTGCGTTAGAATACGCCTCTGCCCCTTACATCGGCTATGTAGATTCTGATGACTGGGTAGATATTCATATGTTTGAAAAAATGGTAAAGGTCATTCAAAAGTATGATTGTGATTTTGTAGAATGTAGATGGGATCTTGCAAGAAATGAACATCAGGCAAGTTCTGTAAAAAAACTTGGCAAGCCGGGATTTTATGATTTAACCGACCCTAAGACCAAAGCAGAATTTGTAGGTACCCAGATTGGACTGACTGCGCTTTGGAATAAAGTGTTTAAAAAATCTTTTTTAGTAGATAATGATATTTTTTGTCCGGAACAAATCCGATACGAAGATATTTTCTTTTGTTATTTAGCATTTATTTATGCCAATTCCTACTACCGCATGGATGATGAATTATATCACTATTTTGTGAATCCGGAGGGAACGGTACAGCGGAAAAACCAGGAATACCAGTTTGATAAAATGGATATTGCCGTTGGTTTCTTACTGGAATGTAAAAACCGGGGACTTTATAAGGAGATTCCAACAACGGAAAAGGAAATAGCAGACAATGCCGCCATTGAATGGATGTTTTTGGAAAAATATTATGTGTATATGCTTTGGGAGGTCTTTCACGAATTTCCGGAACGGTCTTATTCCTGCTTTTTACAAATGCAGGAAACGGTTAAGGAGTTGTGTCCTAATTATACGGAAAATCCTTATCGGAAATGGGAAAGCAACCAATTTGATAATGTGATGCTTAAGCTTTTAGATTATCCTTTGGATGAAAAAACCTTCCTGGGATTACGAGATGATATGATGGAGAAGATGGAAGGAAAACGCAAGGTGAACGGCTAGGTAAAAGAAACAAAATCCTATTTGGGACCATGAAAATGAACTGCTTCAGATTACAAGAATCCCCACGATTTAAAATCAAGTCGTGGGGACTTTGCAATTATCCAAATATCTGTTTTGAACATTTGACATTATTGTCATAAATCAAACACTAACTACCGAAAATATTACTCCTTTATATTTTTTAATTCTAGAATACCATCTCCTAAAAATCCTGAGCATCCTTTGCTCCCATTTTGCTTAACATATTATCCCGAATTTTGATAAACTGTGCTTCATCCATATTGTAATCAAGCAGTTTTAACATCAAATCATCAAACTCATTTCCTTCTGCCTGCCGATAAGGGTTTGCCTGATAAGACGGAACCCACTCCTTTATGGTTTCCTTCATTTCCAGATATCTTTCATATGCCTGTTCCGGAAACTGTTCAAAACATTCCCAAAGCATATAAACATAATAACGCTCTAAAAACATCCACTCTATTGCGTCTTTTTGAATTTTTTCTGCTTCTGTCTTAGGATTTTCTATCCACAAGCCACGATTGATACATTCCTGCAAATATCCAAGGCTTACCGTCATCTTTTCAAACTGATGGGCTCCTTTTTTCTGTCGCATGGTACCGGTTTCATTGACAAAATAATGATATAATACATCTTCCATATAATAATAGGACCTTGCATATACAAAGCTTAAATACACAAAAAAGATATCCTCATTCCGGATTTTCTCTGGAAAGAAAATATTATTTTCCAAAAGAAAATCTTTCCGAAAAACCTTGTCCCAGGGACTAACCAAGGCTACTTTAGAACGAATAAATTCTTTGAAGACTTCCGGTTTTGTTAAATCATAAAATCCCGGAGTACCAAAACACTTGGTAGGCTGACGATTATCCATTGATTTTGCATAATCCCACTGACACTGGACAAAATCACAATGATACCGTTCAATGGTATCTACCATTTTTTCAAACATATCCGGTTGTACCCAGTCATCGGAATCCACGTAACCGATATAGGGTGCACCGGCATACTCTAACGCAACATTTCTGGCGGTTCCCTGTCTTTGATTTTCCGGGAAATTAATTACCATTACGCTTTCCGGATATTCCTGTTCGTATCTCATTAGGCAATCCAGAGTATGGTCCGTAGATGCGTCGTTGACAAAAATAAGCTCCATATGCTCAATACCTAAGGTCTGATTTTTAAGGGAATCAAAGCAACGGTCTATGTAATTTTCTACGTTATAGCATGGAATAATAATGCTTATAATTTTTTCTGACATAGTATCTCCTTTTCGCATACTGCTACAATCTGCAACAACTCAAAATTTTCTTTTTCAGAAATTCATATTATTTTCGCTGTTAGAAATTCCATCACTTATAACAGCTTCACAACCTGTTCCACCACATAATCAACCTGTTCAAAGGTCATATCAGCATATAACGGGAGAGTAATTGCTCTGTTATAAAATGCTTCTGCATTGGGACAACATACCTTTTCATATCCGTGACGCTGATAATATGGCAGTTTGTAAACAGGAATGTAGTGAACATTCACTCCAATACCTGCCTGACGCAATGCAACAAATATTTCCTTTCTTTTATCTGCCGGCACCTGTATCATATACAAATGATAGCTGGATAAACAATCCGGATGCTGATATGGCGTTATTAATAAAGAATCTCCTTTTTCATCCAGTAATTGACGTTCTGTAATTGCCTTCGCAAAGGCTTCGTCATATCTTTTTGCCAATGCTCTTCTATGACTTGCAAAAGCATCTAACTTTTTAAGCTGGGATAATCCTAATGCACACTGGATATCCGTAATCCGGTAATTATATCCCAATTCAAATTGTTCATAATACCACGGACCTTCATTGTTTTCTAACAATGCTTCCTCTCTTGTAATTCCATGGGTATGAAACAGCTTTAACCTCTCATACAGCTTCTCATCATTGGTCGTAACCATTCCACCTTCTCCTGTGGTAATTGGTTTTACCGGATGAAAACTAAATGTAGTCATATCCGATAATGCTCCTACCTTCCTGCCCTTATATTCCCCTGAAATTACCTGGGCACCATCTTCAATTACTATCAGATTGTGTTTTTTTGCAATCTCATGAATTGCATCCATTTCACAAGGCTGCCCGGTATAATGAACGGCAATGATTGCCTTTGTTTTATCCGTAATTTTTCTCTCAATATCTTCCGGATCTATGTTATAGGTATCCGGCTTAATATCCGCAAACACCGGTTTTGCACCACAATAAAGTGCACAATTTGCGGATGCTGCAAAGGTAATAGGAGTAGTAATCACTTCATCTCCAGTCCCGATTCCCGCTGCCAGACAAGCCATATGTAATGCCGCTGTTCCATTACTGACGGCTACTGCATATTTTGCACCAACATAAGCCGCTACTGCCTGTTCAAATTCCGTCACCTTAGGTCCCGTTGTTAAATAATCTGAACGCAACACATCAACAACAGCCTGTATATCTTCTTCATCTATTGATTGTCTTCCGTAGGGTATAAACATAATAATCTCCTTTTCAAACACGCCTCATACAGGAACTTTAATTTTAGAAATCATATCTAAACGTACTTTATCCAATTTCTCCCGGTTTAAATCCATATCTAACAACTTCAGCATCAGATTTTCAAATTCATTTCCCGGTATAAAGCGATATGGATTTGTCTTATAATCCGGTATCCATTCTAACACATTACGTCTTGTTTCTGAGTATATTTCATATGCTTTATCTTCAAATCGATGAAATACTTCCCACAACATATAAATATAATAATTCTTCAGAAACATCCATTCCACTTCATCTTTTCTGGATGCAAATATATTTCTATCTAAACACTCACTCAAATATTCAACGGATACTACCATTTTATCAGGATGAAATGTTTCATGTATTTTTCCCATTGTACCTAAGGGATTATCACAGTAATGATACAAAATATCATTGATAGAACATACAGAATTTGCATAAGTAAAAACCAAATGACTAAAGAATATATCCTCGCAACGCAACCCCTCAATAAAATATATCCGGTTTTCCAAAATAAATTCCCGTTTGTATAGCTTATCCCAAACAGCCACCAATCCCATATGCTGGCACATAAAATCTCTTCGTTCCGTAATATCATTTAAATCTTTATAACAAGATCTGGAAAATACTTTTGAAACCATCGGTTCCTTATTTTCTCTTATATAATCATATCGACATTGTACAAAATCGCAATCATTTTTTTCGATTGCTTCTATCATTTTCTCATACATCATTTCATCAATATAATCATCTGAATCTACAAAACTGATATAACGACCTGTGGCATAATTTAATGCCAAATTTCTCGCCGCGCCTTGTTTTTTGTTTTCCTCCAGATTAATAACCAATACATTATCAGGATATTCCTTTTCGTATTTCAAAAGAAACTCCAAAGTGTTGTCAGTAGATGCATCGTTTACAAAAATAATTTCCATACTGTCAATTCCGATTGTCTGATTTTTAAGAGTATCAAAACATCGGTCTAAATATTTTTCCACATTATAACAAGGAAGAATAACACTAACTAATTTATCTGTCATTTTGTTTCCTTTCTTATTACTTATCTTTCTGCTGTAACTTAAGCTTAGTCATCAAATCCTCAAATTGATTTGAACTAAGTGAATAATCTAATAGCTTTAATAGAAAATCATCCAATCGATTACAATCAAGCTTTCGAAACGGATTGCATCCATAATCCGGAATCATTTGTAAGATTACCTCTCGCATCTGGATATAACAATCATATGCCTCATCCTTTGCCATATCCCAAATATCCCAAAGCATATATATGTAATATTTCTCTAAAAACATCCAATCAATAATATCTTTGTACTGATTGTATAAATCTGTTTTTCTGGCATCCTGTAAAAAAGACATGGCAACATCCATCATATCTAATTGCTGTTCTAATTTTCGCTGCTGAACAGTCCCTTGTGGATTTAAATAGTAATGATAAAATCTCTTTGGAATAAAATAATATTTTTTTGCATACAGAATTGCAAAATAACAAAAATACATATCTTCATAACGAAGTCCTTCTAAACAAAATATATTATTTTCCTGCAAAAATGATTTTTTAAATACTTTTGTCCACATGGAAGTAAAAAATAACTGTTCAACCAAATAGCTTTCTTTTATTTCCTTCTTACTGAAATCTAAGTAACCATTTTGAGAATGGGGAAAAGAATTCGGAGTAAATTCGGTTTTCATTGTTGAAAAGAAATCCCAATCGCATTCAACAAAATCACAGTCTTCCTTCTCTATTGTGGCTACCATTTGTTCAAACATATCCGGTTCAACAAAATCATCCGAATCTACATACCCAATATAAGGGGCTGAAGCATATTGTAATGCAACATTTCTTGCCACACCCTGTTTACAGTTTTCTTCAAAATGAATGACCAGAACACTTTCCGGATATGCCTGTTCATAAGCTGACAGCTTTTGAAACGTACCATCCGTAGACGCATCATTTACAAAAATAATCTCCATATTTTCAATTCCGATTGTTTGATTTTTCAGACTGTCAAAACAATTGTCAATACGATCTTCAACATTATAGCATGGTATAATTATGCTTATTTTTTTTTCCATATACACCACCTTCAAAATTCTAGCTTTCTTATTATTTTATATTGCCGCATAAATAAAGTCATCATGATTTAGTATGAAATCACAAAAACAGCATATATTACACATCTATTATCTTTCTATACGTAATATATACTGTTAAAGCGTTACTGTCACTAAATATTATTTAATTCATTTCTCAATTGCTCAACATTCAGCCATTCCACATTACTTCCAGAATTATATTCAAATCCGTCTTCCACCAATTTACCTCCCGGTAATATATCGCTATCCTTTGCCCATGTGTAATTTGGATATATAATATAATGCTTATCATACTCATATGTAGAACGGGAGTCATCCTTTGTAATCATTACCTCATGAAGCTTTTCTCCCTCACGGATACCAAATTCATCAATGGTACAATCCGGAAGCATAGCTTTTGCCAAATCCCCAATATGAAAGGATGGAATCTTGGAAATATAAGTTTCTCCGCCACGGGACTCTTCTAATGCCTTAAAAACCAGCTCTACACCCTGCTCTAAAGTAATCCAAAATCTGGTCATTCTTAAATCGGTGACACCTAAGGTTGTTCCACCCTCTTCAATAATACGCTTCCAAATAGGTATAACCGAACCCCGGCTTCCCGCTACATTCCCATAACGGACTACGGAAAAAATGGTTCCTTTTTCTCCGCTATATGCATTGGCTGCAATAAATAACTTATCGGAAACCAGCTTCGTTCCTCCATAAAGATTAATTGGATTCACTGCCTTATCTGTAGACAGAGCAACTACCTTTTTCACACCACAATCCAGTGCTGCCTCAATTACATTCTGTGCACCATGGATATTGGTTTTAATGGCTTCCATGGGATTATATTCACAGGTTGGAACCTGCTTCATGGCAGCGGCATGAATAACATAATCTACACCATCAAAAGCACGATACAAACGCTCCCTGTCTCTTACATCACCGATAAAAAACCGAACCTTACTCATATCAATTTTGTCCTTGTATTCGGTTTGCATGACACTTTGCTTATACTCATCTCTTGAATAAATAATTACCTTCTTGGGATTATAATTGGCAAAAATCATCTCTAAAAACTTCTTACCAAATGAACCTGTACCACCTGTAATTAATATCACTTTATCGTTCAGCATTTTACCCCTCCATATTCACTATGTATTGTGCGATTCTCTTCGCTCCACTTCCGTCTACTAATGTTTGCATTCGGTGAGATCTTTCTTCTCTCATCCTTCTGTTATTCATATATTTCATCAATGATTTTTCACATTGTTTTATACAGGATTCCATATCCATATATGCATTTCCTGCATATTCCATGTAATCTTGTTGCTGCCAGATAACGGCACCCTGTTGATTATCTACAACCTCTAAACATATCGTAGGTATGCCACACGCACACAATTCATAAAGTGTGGTTCCTCCTGCCGAAACGGCTACATCACAATGGCGCATAAAATCCGACATATTGTTAACATTTTCATGGACAAAAATATTGGTATGTTTTTCTGCCAGCTTCTGTAAGCCTTCTTTATCACTATGAAAGCATCCGATAATCACATGATACTCAAGGGATGCCAGTGCTTTATTTTCCAACAGTCTGTTTAATAAATTACCTGCAACATTTAACTGGTCCGTTCCACCGGTTGTGATCAACACCTTAGAAACGGTTTCCTTTACTTCATAAGGCTGATAAGCAAATTCCTCTCTTAAGGGAATATATTCTGCTCCACACAATATACATGGAAGCTTCTCATCTGCCGTATAGAGTTTCCTGTATTCTTCCGCTTTGGCAAAGGGACTGTAATGGATAATCGTATTTACCGGATAATCAAACCGTTTTAGGTCATCAATATAGATTATTTTAGTATATTGGGATAGGATTTGCAAATACTCTTTCGTTACGTAATAGGAATCCAATAATAAAACATTCACATGATTATTTTTCATGTATTCACATAGGATTTCCGTTTCCTGATTTAAGTCATTCCACATTGTATCAAGTACATCCATTTGAAATTCTTTGCCGGTAATTAATTCCCCGGGTCTGTCATCTGCAACAACAAAGACAACTTCCTCCCCTAATTTACGCAAAGCTTCCGCAATAGACAAGCACCGCATCACATGACCGGTGGCTAATATTTCGTTTCCATCTACTCTTACAAAAACCTTTCCCATTAAAAATACTCCATTTGAGATTATAACCATACATAAAAGGTTACTTTTATTTCACTTCAATCCGCCTACTCAGCTGACCAATAATATCATAACCATCCCAATATGTATTCATATCCAAAGATTCCCCAAAAGGTACAATACGATCAATACCCATAAGTCCGGAATCCATAACCCAGGACAGAATATCAGAAGAATCTACACCATAATATAAGACTGTCTGCACCCGAGCAGAAATGTTAACTACTTTTTTAAAAGAGTCCAAATCTTTATAGGAAATCTGATAAAACATGCCAAATCGTCCACGAAGAATATCTATATCCTCCGGTAAGTGATTCAAATTCACAGTATATAATCGGTTTCCCCACCGGTTTACGGTTCCGGATTCCAGTTTACCACTCATACCCAGCATACACAAATCCGTATACTTATCTACGGCTTTTATGGGTTCTAACTGATACTTATCCGCCACCAATGCTATCTCATTCCAAAACAGGGACTGTACCCGCTTCTCATCCTCTCCTACCCATACAATCAAATGCGGCGTTGAACATGCGTTTTGGTCCATCAAATAGGTATCGTTATAGAATTTCTCTGCTAAATCATGGCGTTCTTCCTCCGTAGCAGAAAGCATTTTTTCTGTGGAAATGATACCAAATGAGTATCTGTCTGCAAATACAATCTCAGTACTTTTTGGCTTCATTGGAGACTTACGAATTTCCTCTATTGTCCGGTCTCCACCCCAGATGATTCTTCCATCTGCCATCTCAGAAAAATAATCATTGATTTCTTTTTCATGACCATACCGTACAAATACCGTTTTTTCCGCAACAAAACGAAATCGTTCCTCTTTTAACAAGGTCTTTAACACTTCTATAATTTCTGTAATCTGTGGAAAATCTTTATTTGGCACACGAACAATGTTTGCATTTCCGGACAATAATCCAAAAAAATAAGAAAAAGCAAAATTAATGGGAACATTGGATGGTGTGACATGGAATATCAAACCACGGCCAATACTATGACTATAATCTCCCTGTTCTTTTAATTTTGTTATATTCCCTTTTCGACACCAAAAAGATAGTGCAGATAAATCTGCCATATGGGACTTCGTTGCTCTCTTTCTCAATTCCCTGGAAAAACAATCCATAAATTCTATTATTTCATCACTATAAGGCTGCATTGGCCGCACAGTTAAAGGAAGCTGCCCAATCAGATACTCAATATTATTTTCCATAAGTATCACTGCACCCCCTTACTTCTGCTTTTTGTATTCTTCCGTAAATCTCAAAGGTCTTGCCCTTTCTTCCACATGGACAATCATCTTCTCCGGTAATCGTGCCTAAATCTTCTGACAGCAAAACATGCCCCGGATAACTGTCCGGTAAAACTGAAATCAACTCTATTAATCCCCGTTGCCCTGTTTTACACACCGAAAAATCGTCCGGATTACGTATTATAATATCTGAATAATTTGATGCGTGTAATCTGCCACATTCACATTCCATAAAAATAGAGCCTGTTTGTTCTACCATTCCATAGTAATTACAAATCCGGGTAATGCCACAAACCTCGTATAATCTTTTTTTGTAGGTCTCGTTATCCACTGCCTCATCTGCAAGTTTTTTAAAACCACCACCATGAAGTAATATTCCATTAGAAAAATCAAGCTTCATCCCTGATGTCTTTAACACCTTATATAAATGTTGCCAAATGATATAAGTAAATCCAAATAGCAATATTTTTTCATCCTTATGGCGATCTAAAAAAGCCTCTATCTCATCAAAGTTTAGATTCATATCTTCATCTAATGCGTAGGTCGTATCTTTTCCAAGCATGGAAAATCCCAATATTCCGGCACCTCTGGCAGAAAATTTTTTTCGATCCTTTACAACAGACTTTGTATCAATAATTAACATGGGAAATCTTTTACCACCAAGCATATCTTTTGTAATTGACACTAAAGTTGTTGACTGCCTCAAAGCAGATTCCTTATCCAAATAAATTTTAGAAACTCTCTGTCCCGTAGTACCTGAAGATGTCATGGTTTTTACAATCTCATTTTCCGGAATACTCCTTAAGTCAAATTCTTTAAACAAACGAACTGGAAGAAATGGATATTCCTCCACTTCATGCTCTTTGGAAATATCAAACTTTAAAAAGTCCAGCAGATTATGGTACTCTTTACAAGCCGAATAATGATGGGCTGTCATATCCTTCATAATATGACGATAATACGCCTGTTTTTCTTCTTTATTCAGTTCATAGGGAGAAAACCCCGATAATTCTTTTCTTGTGTATTCCTTGTTCAACAACTTATCCTCTACATATTAGTATAATTCTTTATATTGCTTTTTTCCCGCTTCATTTTTTGGTATATCTGCAATATACTTTACTTCAAACGCCTTAAAATTAAGCCCTGTTTTCTCGGAAACAAAATGGATAATCTCAGTATCCAGATCTTTTTTTGTCACAAATATCTGCATGTGATCGTCTTCTCCGACACAAGCACATTCCACATCCTTAAATTGTCCCTGTATCATTCTCTCACACTCATCTAAGTTCACACGGTTTCCATATATTTTCAAGAAACGTTTCTTTCGTCCTACGATATAGTAATAACCATCTGCATCCCGCTTTGCCATATCTCCGGTTATAAGAACGCCCCCTCGTTCATCTCCCTTCGAAAGGTCTTCTTGACATTGTGCGTATCCTAAGGTAACATTAGGTCCCTCATACACAAGCTCACCTACTTGTTCCGGTTCCGTTATAGTATTCCCATCTACATCAATCAGATGAAATGTACCACCTGGAATCGCTATACCCATGCTTCCATATTTTTCTAATGACTTTTCATATGGAAGATAAGACATTCTTGCTGTTGCCTCTGTCTGACCATACATTACATAGAATCTCTTATGATTCTCCATTGCATACTGGGCATATTCCCTGTGTAGCTCCGGTAATAATTTTCCACCGGCCTGGGTCATATAGCGAAGGGATGGAAGCTCCATACGGAAAAACCGTAGCTTCTTTAAAATCTCATAGGTAAATGGAACACCTACAATAGATGTTGCTCCCTTTTCTTTGAAAAAATTCCAAAATCCCTTTTGTGCATAGCTTTCATCCGTCATCAATATGGTAGCACCAACCAGTAAATGACTATTAATAACGGATAAACCATAGGTATAATTCATTGGTAACATGGTAATTGGCCGCTCTGTCTCATCTAAATCCAAATAGGTCGCAATAGACTTGGCATTGGATTCTATATTGGTATAGGTCTGCCGGACAAGCTTGGCACTTCCGGTAGAGCCGGATGTGGTAAGCAATAATGCTAAATCTTTATATAGCTTTATTTTTTCTTCACAATAATGAATCAGCTTGTAATCATATGCTTCTAAAACCGATTTACCCTGTATACCTTCCAATTCCATATCCTTTGGAATCCAAAGAAAATTGGGTTTATAGGTTTCCAATAAATCCTGTATTAGCTGCATATCTAAATCCGCACTTAATAACAATGGAACAATGTGATTTGATAAAAATGCTACATATCCCATAAGGGACCCAATCTGATTATGACAAAAAGAAAATACCAGACTTCTTTCCGGCACAACGGTGCTTACCTGATTGGAAAAAGAAACTGCATCCTTATAACTTACACAATCACCTTTATCACTTATTGCAATAATTTGATTTTCTTTTTTCTTATCAATTTCTAAAAACATAGGATTATCTCCATTCGTATATATTATCGTTCTTTTCTCTATAATTATGAATATCACATATATGATTCAACAAATTCTTTAAATCCCGGTAAAGCGATAGTATATGGATTTCTCATTTTATACTCCTTTAAACTAAGTGTCAATTGTATAAATATTATTCCTAAAAAGTATTTATTAAACTTTTACTTGATAAGCCCTCCTAATAAGCTGTATAATCACATATATAATTAAGAAGGAGACAAAAATATGAGCAATCTTGAAAAATATAATAATGCATTTATAAATGCACTCTCAATAGCAGCAGACCAATTAAACGAAGACCTTTGTTACCAGGATATTACAGAGTGGGATTCTGTTGGGCATATGAATCTAATCGCCGAATTGGAGGATTCTTTTGACATTATGTTAGAGACAGATGATATAATCGATTTTAGTTCCTATGTAAAAGGCAAGGAAATCCTTGCAAAATATGGTATTACATTTTAATAACGGAGGAACATTATGCTTTCAGAAAAAGTAGCGATTATTACCGGTGCAACAAAAGGAATTGGAAAAGCAACTACTCAATTGTTTTCTGATTCTAATGCCATTGTATATGGTATTGGGCGTGATAAGGAACAACTCTCTCTTCTCTCCTCTATTTCCCCTAATATAAATCCCATTCAAGCAGATGTATGTGACGTTAGCACCATGAGAGAAATTATTATGTCCATTCAAAAAAACCATGGACATATAGATATTCTTGTCAACAATGCCGGCATCATGAAGGACGCATTACTTGGCATGATTTCAGAAGAAATGATTCAGGAAATGTTTCAAACCAACGTTTTTTCTACCATACAGCTTACACAATTTGTTGCACGTATTATGAAACGCCAAAAATCAGGTAGTATTATCAACATCTCGTCTATCGTAGGGGTTAACGGGAATGCCGGACAATGTGTTTATTCCGCTACCAAAGGTGCTATTATTTCTTTTACCAAATCAGCCGCCAAGGAATTAGCCAATAACGGAATACGCGTCAATGCTATTGCCCCTGGAATTATTAATACAGATTTAATTTCTAATATTCCCGAACAAAAACTAAACGATCATATTGCAAAAATTAAAATCGGTCGCATTGGCGAACCAGAAGACATTGCTAAAACCGCATTATTTTTGGCATCCGACTTAAGCTCTTATATTACTGGACAAATTATTGGTGTTGATGGAATGACTATTCTTTAGAAAGCAGGTAATATTATGACCATTTTACGTCCAATTAAAGAAAACGAACTTAATATGATAATGAATTGGCGAATGATGCCGGAAATCACCAAATATATGTACACAGATCCTGTTCTGACAGAGGAATCACAAAAAAAATGGTTCGATTCTTTAAAAACGAGAAAGGATATCATTACATTTATGATAGAAGTTGATAGTGTTCCATGTGGCATTTTGAACATTACTGATATAGATTATACAAATAAACGCTGTTCCTGGGGATATTACATTGCGATAAAAGAAAAACGTTCTCTCTCCCTGGCAATGGCATTAGAGTGGAACTTATACGATTATGTATTCAACGTTTTAAATATGAATAAACTTGTGGGAGAAATTTTTTCTTTTAACAAGGCTATTATACGAATCCATCAAATGTGTGGCAGTGAAATTGAAGGAGTTCTAAAACAACACATATACAAAAATGGTGAATTTTTTGATGTTACTGTTACAAGCATACTAAAAGAGAACTGGAATGAACTAAAGAACAAACATCCATACGAACGCATTGTTTTTTTCAATGAATAATTGCGTTTTAATATTCTCTTTTCTCTTAATTATACCCTTATATCCCAAAAGTAATATTTATTTTATCCTCTTCACATACTTAATCCACTTACGTTGCTCTTCCTCCGAATAGCCAAGCACCTGAAACACCTTTCTGGAAACAACATTATCCTTCTGAACATATGCAACAAAATACTCCCCATCTTTTCGAAGACTTTCATCTTGCTTGAGGGATTCTTCCATTAGGTCTACAATTTGCTGTCCTAAATGTCTTCCCCGGCAATTGCGGTCAATACTATACCCAATAACCAATTCGTCATACCAATAGGTAAGACGAATCTGTCCTACCGGTTGTCCATCCTCTTCTAAAACAAAGATTTCTACATCATCTCGATCCATGGTAATCCGGAACCATTTCTGATGTTCTTCAAAGGATATCTCTTCTGTATGAAATGACCATTTTCTTACATCCGGATCATTTCTCCAATGATACAATTGCTCCATATCTGAAGCAGTTACCTTTCTCAATAACACATCTTTCATTCTACCATATCACATCCCCAAAAGAAAGAGGCGTTGCAAAAGACAAATCCCTTGCAGCCTTCTTACCAAGCAGCTCTTCATAATACATGGTATGTAAGCCCTTTCCGGGACGAACAGACCTTATATTCTCCTTAGTAAATGTTTCACCGGCCTTTATATCCTTTGTCACATACAGTGAACGGCTTCCGCTTCGTGCTTCAACCTGTGCCGGGGTCAAATCAAGTGTTTCTTTCCCTAAGGCTTTTTCCAGATTCCGAATCTGTCTTACCATATCAATGAATTCATCCATTTCCATGGAAAATCCTGCATCAGGTCCCCCATCAGACCGCTTTATTGTAACATGTTTTTCTATTAACTTTGCCCCAAGAGCCACTGCCCCAAGAGCCACCTCACTGCCAAAGCTATGATCCGATAAACCTACCATGCAGTCAAAGGTACGTTCTAATAATGGAATGGCACGAATATTCATATCCTCATAGGGACAAGGATAGGCAGAAGTACATTTTAATAAAATGACCTGCTCATTTCCTTCCTCCTTACACACTCTAAGGGCACGCTCAATATCTTCAAGAAAGGCTGTTCCTGTTGATATGATAATGGGTTTTCCCTTTTTTGCAATCTTACGAATCATAGGAATATCATTGATTTCATAAGATGCCACTTTATACGCCGGCATTCCGATTTCATCCATAAAATCAACTGCAGTCAAATCAAAGGGAGACGAGAAACAGCTAAGTCCAAGAGAATTAGCATACTCTACCAACTCCTTCTGCCACTCCCAGGGCGTATATGCCTTCTGGTAAAGACTATATAATGTCTCTCCATCCCATAATCCACCATGAATCTGAAATTCCTCATGATCACTGTTAATGGTAATGGTGTCTGCCGTATAAGTTTGAAGTTTAACCGCATTAACGCCGGAATCCTTCAACCGGAATATAATCTCCTTTGCCCGGTCAAAATCCATCAAATGATTTCCTGACAGCTCCGCAATAATATAAGCAGGAGAAGCTTCATTTATAATTTGGTTATCAATTTTTATGGTCTTATCCAAATACTCATCCTCTTTCCATCATCATTTTATATTTTATCTCAGCCATTTTCCAATCTTCTTCATTGTCAATATCCTGCACCTCTAACTCTGATACGATAAGAGGTACACTTTTTTTTGCCGGTAATCCCTTTAATACATTCTCTACCTTCATGACATAAAACTGGCCACAATCATGATAAATGGGTTCCAAATCCTGAGATCTTTTCGGAGCATACTCCGGAAACTGGTATTCCAAAGAGCCTTCACGAATCACAAATGCTCTTTGTGGTGGGAAAGAAAATCTCACAACCGGCGTTAATGCATCTGCCTTTTCTTCTTCCATAATCCTTACCGCATCCTGCAATTTCTTTGCCGTAATAAAAGGTGCTGTTGGATAAATACAAACCACCTCATCAAATTTCTGTCCACGCTTCTCATACTCTGTAAACACTTCTACCAACACATCATTGGTAGTGGCAAAATCATTGGCCGTTGCTTCACTTCGCATAAATGGCACGCTGGCTCCATATTTAATTGCAATATCTGCTATCTCCTGACTGTCAGTTGATACCATCACTTCATCAAATAACTGGGTTTGTAATGCGGCTTCAATAGAATAAGCCAGAATTGGCTTACCGCAAAAATCTTTGATATTCTTTTTGGGGATTCTCTTGCTTCCCCCTCTGGCTGTAATTACTGCAATTCTCTTCTGTTCCATGAATCTTAGCCTCCTTGCCCGATTCTGTTTTTGACATCTATTTTGTATATCGGTCATTTGACACTAAAAAATTAGGGTATATTTACGAATTATAAATATACCCTATACACATTCAAATGTTTTGTTCCCTTCTTTTCAAGCTTACTTCCACGCATCAAAAGTTTCTTTCAAGGTCTGTTTCATTAAATTTTTCTTTAATGCTCCGCCTTCAGTTGCATCAATTACTCTTCCAATTGCATCCTGCTTGGAAGCTCTTTTTTCAATCCACTCTCTGTATATAATAAATAATTTTGTTGCGGATACTGTATCCCCATAATATCCTTCCACCTGTATCATTCCGTCGGTATCTACATCGGAACAATCCAAGGTTGAAGTAGCATGAGACTTTCCCTGTGTGTATGCCAAATCAAGTCCGATAAATGCAATTTGACTACAGTTAAGCTGTAAACAGATATCTAAAGCGATTGTGCTTACCGAGCCTCCCGTTTCATAGGTATGGTATCCCTTACTTTTTGCATACTCTTCCGCTTTGTCATATCCATTCTGACAAATCAGATATTTCGGTCCGTTATAATTTAATGCAATCTCCTTACAGGCAGAGGATGCTACAATTATTGGTACACTTTCATCTTCTAACCCTTCAATTTGCTGATACATATGCTTTTGAGCATCTAAAAACACTACATAATCCGGGCGAATTCCCATTTGTATCATTTTATGAAAAACCGTTCCCACCGCAACAATCAACGTATTTTCAGGTCTATTTCTTAGCTGCTCCACATTCCGATCCAGTGACGGTCCCGCTGCCACAATCACTGCATTTTTCCCTGAAAAATCCCTTTCTAAATCATCCACATATCCATCACAGCTTCTTACATTGTCTCGAAAATTAATATGAAAAAGTCTTCCAAAATTTCTTATCCCACTGTCTCTTATAAAAAATTTATCTATTGCTAACCGTATTTTTTCATCTTGGATATGACGAAGAGAAGGCTGATGTATAATAAGGTTTCCGGAATTATGCAACCGCTCTTTTAAATGAATAAATTCGGGATCGTAATACAAGCTTACATGGTCATTTCCAAATAAAGCAGTTAAATCCATTGCCTCACAAGCACATTTTATCACTTCAAGATCCGGTTCAATGATATTTAGATAAAGACCGTCATCCAGTTGTAATAACGCTAATATATGATATGACAATCCCAATCCTAAAATAGTATAACAATCTTCTTCACTATTATAATATTGATTTGCAAAATGTTCAGCAGCAATAACAGGATTTACATTTGAATGAAAGTAATATTCTCCGGAATTGTCCTTCATTAACATTGTTAAATATCCCGATGAAGTTGGTTCAACTACAATATTATTAGAATCTTTACACATCCGAAGCTGGTTTGCCAGTTTCTTATCTTTCTTTTCAAGAGTTGTTAAATTTTTCTCAAAATAAGAATCATCTATCAACAGAACATTCAAAGCCAAAAGACTTTCCTGTACCTGATACAAAAATGGCACCAATTGCAATTCTAATAAATCAGCTAACAATATATAATCTGCGTTATCCTGTGCCTGTAAAATTCCTGCCAGAATTTGACCGTAATAATTTAAGTCAACATTAAAACCGGCTTCCAATAATTCCGACCGATGCAAAGCCAAATATTCAGATATTTCTACAAGTCGGACGCTAAGTATATTTAATTGTCTTAATCCGGCATGATGATTTTGCTCATGCATATGTACACTACATTGTTGTGCAAGAACAAGACATTCTGCAACCTGACGGCTAAATTTTTTCATACATCTCTCCCCATAAAATATCTATAACTCCTTCCAGATTGTAACAACATTGTCTGTTGCCTGAAGCAGCAACTCAAAATATTTTTTTAATTTCAAATATCGTTCCTTTTTATTACACGTCTCTAATCCCTGAAAATTATTCATATATTCTTCTAAAGATGTGGCATCAATTTGCCTTTGTATGTAAAATCCCTCTTTCATTCTATTATAATCATCGCATATTTGGGCAATCTGCAAATCTGCGGCGGTATTTATACTATCCTTTAAAACAGAACACTCCAGCTCTTTGTCGATAATCCCGATGCCCTTCTTAAGATTGCTCATTAATTCTTCCAATGTTGTCAGGCTCGTTATAAGGGAGGTTTTAATACTTCTTTTTTGAATCTCATCAAATGCAGGTTGAATATTTGTAATCATTTCATCTATTTTATATTCTCTGTTGGCATACATCTTCAGACTTTCTGAAAGAGGCAAAATCTTTGTTCCGGAAATTTTTGCTCCACCCTCAGTAGAATCAATAACCGTTAATTCATTATGAATTCTTATTTCCTGCTCAAACCATTGCAAATATAAATAATAATCTCTTGGAGAATATATAATATCTCCATTAATATCTTCTACAGGTATTAGTTCTTCTTTTTTCTCATGGTTTAATAACTGATTTCCTCCGGCGTACATCTGTTTATTTGTCAGAGCCAAATCCTGTCCAACTAAAATGATGGTACGAAATCCCCAATAACGACAAAGTGAAAAGGTAAAGGTTGCAACGGAACCGCCACTCCTTAACCGTTCCAGCTTATGATCGGCCTTACTGTAAAACTCCGATATGTAATCGTTATCACCACTGGCAAAAATTACTTTACATCCCTCTAACAAATCCAGCACTTTATAATTCATGTCCGGACTACATACCATTGGTATATCTTTCATTCTATTATCAAAACGATTTAGTGGTTTTTTAGGATCTACACACACTAAAAAATCCGGAACAATATCATTATTTAATAAAAATTTTACTGCTGAATCCACACAAAGGATTATCGCTTTATTTTTAGCATATTTCAACTGCTCAATATTTTTCTCTAAGGACGGCCCTGCAGAAACAATAATGGCAGGCATATCCTTTGGAAAGCAATTAATAAAACTATCTCCACAATAACTATTGGCAAGATATTTCAAATTATAGATATTATTACGTACACCATCCTGACCAAATACTCTTGCTGTATCTATTATAGATTTTATTTTTTTCTTTCGATATTGAATTACAGATAAAAAATCTTCATATTCATCAGAAAAAAGCTGTGCATATTGTGGCAGTGCACAACAAGTAATCTTTTCATGATTGGAAAATCCGGTTAACTCCTCTAACAGCAATGGAAATTCCCGTATATTTTTTATTTGTGTTTTTGGAGAACCTTCTTCAGGGACAAACAAAAATATGTTTTCTTCTATTACATCACATATTTTATAAATCTCATTACATGGCTCATAAAATACTAATGTCACATCTTTTTTGCATATTTCTCGTAATTTTTTTGGAAATATACCATTTCCATATCCAAACACACAAAGAACAGAGCCTGATTCAAGCTCTGCAAATTGTAATGCAAATTTTTCTGCTTCATTATAAGGATGATACAAGCTATTTAAACGATACCTTTTGTTCTCTTTTAGTACCTCGATGATTTCGGTTCCATCCTTAGCCAAAATTTTCTTTATCTCCATGCCGAATAGCCCTTATTCTTCTTTCATACTCGAAACAGTATCTTCAAACATTTCTTTAATTTCATCGGAAACGGACGCTAATGCTCCAACATATTCTGCCATCTTTTCAAAAATACGGCAACATTCATCCACGTTATCATCTTTGACTTTTAACAGATTTTCCAAAACAAATCCAAAATCTTTTTGAATATACACATTTAAGTAAAATATCTCATCATAACTGTTTATCTTCTTAACCGTATCCGATAATTTTTTTCGCAATTTGCGAATATCCCCAATCGTATAACGGTTTTCCTTTATAAGTAAAATTCCTCGTTCCGCAATGCTTTTTGCAGAATTTAGCTCTCTTTTTAAATTATCGCAATTTCGAACAGATTGTTCAAACATTGCTTTTACCTTCTGAATATTCTCTCCTTCAAAAGTATAAGGTTTCTTTTTTATATATCCTTCAAAATCAAAAGGTTCCACATCCTTATACTCATCTATTACTTCTCTGAAAGATTTCTGAATAGCACCTTGTATTTTAGCACCGCCTTCTGTTGAATTAATTACTTCAACATCATCCAGTCTGCGGATTGCCATTTCATACCATCTACGATAATAATCATAATCAGGAGACGTATATACCTTATCTCCATAATATCCTTCTATCTCTATTTTGTTATCATTGAGTTTATGCAAGTCCAAATCATCATTTCCGGCATGGACTTTATCCGCTGCCAAAGCAAGGTCCTGTCCCAACAGAACAATTTTCTTATATCCCCATGCCATTAATAATACGAAAGCATAGGTCGCTACAGAGCCACCACCATTTAAGGTATACATATGTTTACCTGCTATCTCAAATAAACGATTTGAATATGCGGAATCAGCCGATGCTACTATTAATTTCTGATGTTTCATTAATTTTATAATTTCATTATTTGCTCCCGTATAAAATGCAAGAGGGATTTGTCTTATTTTTTCATCTTCAAACAATCTAACCGGCTTTAGCGGATCCGCAACAAGGGCCACATCCGGCATTATATCCTGTTCCACCAGATAGCGTAGTGCCGAATCCACTCCTATAATCAAAAACTTACCCTTAGCCTCTTTTAACAATTGAACATTTTTCTCCAAAGAAGGTCCTGCAGCTACTAAGACAGCCGGACGGTCAAGAGGAAAACATTCTTCAAAATCCTCAAGACAATTGCAATGAAATATCTCTTTAAAATTAGCTATTTCATTTTTAACTTTCTCATGTGCAAAATACTGTCCTGTCATTAAATTAGACTTTACTGTCTCAATTATATAACAATAATCGGTTTTTAATTTATCAAAATCCTTTTCGAACAATTTACGATATTGTGGCAAAGCATCATAAGTACAAAATTGATAATTTGATACAGTAACATATGAACTAATTACCGCATCTACATTGTCATCATTATATCCCTTCACCAAAATACGGACACGATCATTCTCTATTAAATCTGTAATATCAAAATTATTTAGTGTAAACAAAAAGATCTCTATTGATGGCTCATAAAACAAAAAATGTATTTCCTCTTTTAGATAGGAGACAATTTCTCTTGCAATCAAACCACTTCCCAGACCCAAAAAAGTCATATGAGCACCATTTGTAACAGATTCGTACTGCTTGGCAAATCGTTGTGCTTCTACATCCGGATTGTACCTGCTTCCGAAAATATATTCTTTTCCGTCTATAGCCATACTAATTAAAGGTTTTCCATTTTTTGACATCACAATAGAGCACATATCACAATCCGTTTCCTGTGCTTGTGTCTTTATATATTCATATAAGCTCTCATCACGCTTTTCTAAAGCCACTAAATTTTTTTCGTAAATTGTCATAACGACTCCTTCTATTCCATAAGTTCCTTCAAAATTTCAATGACTTCATATTGAATCAAATCAGCCAATAAAATAAAATCTTCTTCCTCCATTGCCGTTAACGCTTCTGCCAATTTTTCTTTTAATGTGTCTTGTATTTCTTCATTGGCTATTTCACTAATACAACGTTCTAATTTAGGTAATACCAAGAACAACATTTGATTTGCAACAGGAATATTTTCCTGATACAAATAATCTGAAACCTTATTTAAATTCTCTACAACTTCGTAAAGCAACTCTTGATTCACTATTTTCTCCTCCTCCAATAAACAAAGAAACGGACCATTTAATAGGTCCGCTTCACTTATTTATATATCCGCAAATTACTGAAGTAAGTTCAGCACACCCTGAGTCGACTGGTTTGCCTGTGCAAGCATTGACTGAGCAGCCTGCTGTAAGATATTATTCTTAGAATAAGCAACCATCTCTGTAGCCATATCTGTATCACGGATATTTGACTCAGCTGATGTTAAGTTCTCTGAATAATTCTCTAAGTTGTTAATAGTGTAATCCAAACGATTCTGGATAGCACCAAGCTCTGAACGAGCTGCTGATACAGTCTTGATAGCCGATGTAATCTTGGTCATAGCCGATGCTGCTGCAGTATGAGAACCCATACTCAAAGTTCCAAGAGACAATGTTGTACTGTCCATTGTGTCAATAGCAATCTGCATATGCTCACCTTCGTTTGCACCAACCTGTAAATACTTACCAGATGCCATGTTACCATTTAATAAGTATGTACCGTTGAACTGTGCCTTGCGTGAGATACTATCAATTTCTGATGTTAACTGATCAATTTCATCCTGGATAGACTGACGATCTTCTGTTGCATTAACATCATTGGCTGCCTTTGTAGCAAGCTCACCCATACGCTGTAAAATGGAATGAATCTCGTTCATGTTACCTTCAGCTGTCTGGATAAGATACTGACCATCCTCAGAGTTGCTAACTGCCTGATTGATACCACGAATCTGATTTCTCATCTTCTCAGAAATTGAAAGACCAGCTGCATCATCTGCTGCTCTATTTACTTTGTAACCTGAAGATAACTTCTCTGTGTTCTTAGCTACTGCTTTTACATTTCCACCTAACATTCTGTTTGCATTTACCGCCTGCATATTGTGCTGTACTACCATAATTCATTCCTCCTTGAGATATCAAATCCATTTGATTTGAATCCATTCTTTCTATATATTATTGTTTTCCTTATGGGAACTCAAATCCATTTGTTGTTCCTTACACTACATATATCGGAGGCATTTCTAAAAACTTAACACCTTTTTATAATTTTTTTTATTTTCTCAAACAAAAAGGACAAACCCTTACGGATTTGTCCCAATTGTCTTCCAAATCTAATAATTAGATTACTGAAGTAATGATAATACGCCCTGGTTAGACTGGTTAGCTTGTGCAAGCATTGACTGAGCAGCCTGCTGTAAGATATTATTCTTAGAATAAGCAACCATCTCTGTAGCCATATCTGTATCACGGATATTTGACTCAGCTGATGTTAAGTTCTCTGAATAATTCTCTAAGTTGTTAATAGTGTAATCCAAACGATTCTGGATAGCACCAAGCTCTGAACGAGCTGCTGATACAGTCTTGATAGCCGATGTAATCTTGGTCATAGCCGATGCTGCTGCAGTATGAGAACCCATACTCAAAGTTCCAAGAGACAATGTTGTACTGTCCATTGTGTCAATAGCAATCTGCATATGCTCACCTTCGTTTGCACCAACCTGTAAATACTTACCAGATGCCATGTTACCATTTAATAAGTATGTACCGTTGAACTGTGCCTTGCGTGAGATACTATCAATTTCTGATGTTAACTGATCAATTTCATCCTGGATAGACTGACGATCTTCTGTTGCATTAACATCATTGGCTGCCTTTGTAGCAAGCTCACCCATACGCTGTAAGATAGAATGAATCTCGTTCATATTACCTTCAGCTGTCTGGATAAGATACTGACCATCCTCAGAGTTTGCAACCGCCTGGTTGATACCACGAATCTGGTTTCTCATCTTCTCAGAAATTGAAAGACCAGCTGCATCATCTGCTGCGCGGTTTACTTTGTAACCAGAAGATAACTTCTCTGTGTTCTTAGCTACTGCCTTAACGTTTTGTCCAAGCATTCTGTTTGAGTTTACTGCTTGCATGTTGTGTTGTACTACCATAATAATTCCTCCTTGAATATAATGTTGCATCCTTGCAACATGTACTAGTGGCTATGCCACCGTTGATAGTTATATAATATCTCTTTCGAGTTATTACCACATATTATATAAAATTGTGATGGGTTGCTTTGTAACCCTTACACCTTATATATCGGTGCTTTCTACTAATACTTTATAGTATTTTCCATATTTTTTCAATATTTTTTTACGGAAATATTCTAATCACCACATATAGAATACTATCTTGTCAAACCCACTAAATATAGCCTTCAAAATAGATTATAGGGTATAATTAGATCCACTGCTTCTTCCGGAATACATGGTTCGGTGATACTTAGATGCCACAGTGGCGGCATTCATCTGGGATCCGTACTGTTTCTGTTTTTCCGAAAAGCATTGAATCAGCTTATCTCGGTTTCGTTCCTCTAATACCTTTATCTCTACCCCTAGATCTGTACAGTTCTTAATGTATTCCTGCATCTTAAGAATCTCTTCCCGATAGCTTTCCTTTTCTCTCATTATTATACTACGTACTCTTCCATATACAGAAGCAAAGCCATCATCTAAGCTGTTTAATCTTGCAATCAGAATTTCCTTCCGGTTTAATGTTTCTCCAAAGGCCTCCTCATCGAACTCCTGTCCGGCAGCAATCTTACTTTGTTCCTTTGTAATAGCTAACACTTCCTGAAGGGTAACTTCCTGATTCTGTAATGTTTGTAATAACATCCCAATATAACTGTTTTTTTCCTTCTGTTCCATATAATTTCCCTCTTAAGACTGCTGTCTGCCTGTTTTCATGACCTGCTTCCAAACATCCCGAATATCTCTTAACTGGGTCAACAATTCTTCTAAGGTCTCCATATCATGATTCTTATTACAATCCTTCATTAACTGAAGAATATAGGTATAAATCAAATCAAAATCCTTAGCAACAGGATACTTAAAATCTAATGTAGACTGAAGCTCTGTAATTATCGCTCTTGCCCGCTGCACATGATGCATAGCTTCTCCATATTCACCTTTTTCCAAATCAATTTTTGCAAGATTGCAAAATTTGATTGCACCTTCATATAACATAAGTGTCAATTCTGCAGGTGTTGCCGTCATTACTTTATTGTTTGCATACTTTGCATAGGGATTTCCTTGTGCCATATTCCTTCTCCTTTGAACAAGGACACCGGGTAAGATGATACCCGGTATCTGTTATTTTTTATTCTATATGGATTTAAAATCTACATTCCACCAAATAACTGAGCTACATAAGATTGCTGGGACTGTAACCTTGACATTGCAGTTTCCATTGCAGAAAACTGCTTATAATATTTATCTTCCTCTGCTGTTAACTTATCCTGTAAGTCCGTCACATCTTCCTTTCGCTTCTTAATATCCTTATCCATTGTGATATCGTTATAAAATGTCATGGAACTGCTGGTTTCTGTCTTCTTCATCGCCTTCATGAAATGCTCATACATTTCATTACCAAGGGAAGTCAACGTCTTAGTTACTGCATCCGGATTTGATGCAATAGCGGACTTTAACTTGTTATCCAAATCCATAAAGCTGGAATCATCCGGATCTCCTTGAATATGTAACTGTCCCTTTTCTGTATAATCGCTAGTTACAATACCAAAGGAAGATAATGCAAACTTTGATGTGGTACCATCCGGATTGGTCACATCCACTGCCTTATTTAGAATTGTACGCATATTGGTAAGCAATGAACTAATAGTACTGTCCCTACGAAGAAGAGAACCTTTTATCTTATCTTCCCAGTTCTTAATATCCTCATCATTCATGGCTTCTTTTTCATCAGAAGTTAAAGGCTCGTATCCTCTTGTACTGTCTGCATTATACAACTTATTCATCTCTGTAATCAGCTCATTATATTCTTTTACGAAGCTTTTCACTTTATCAAAGATACCATCTACATCATTATCCACGGTAAAGGTCTGTTCTTCACCAACAGCACTTGCCTCAATTGTAAGACCATTAATCTCAAAGGCATTGGTTGCCTGCGTATATTCTACTCCATTATAAGTAACCGAAGCATCACTGGCATCAATCTTTCCTTTGTATCCATCTGCAAACTTAAGACCTAACGCAGATAATGTTGCATCATCTGCCTCTACTGTAAAGGCATTTTCAGTTCCTGTATTCTTGGCACTTAAGTAAAATCTACCCTGAGTAGCATCGTAGCTTGCATTAATACCTGTATTTGCCATAGCAGTTGAAAGACTTGATAAAGTCGTATTTCGGTCCACATTAATTTCTGTACCATTTACTTTAATCACCGTATTTTCTGCAATACCAAGATCTGTTAATCTGGTACTTCCTGTAACTGTAGCGTCCGGTGTCTTTTTCTCTTCATAAGCGAATGCTTTTGCTGTATAGGTATTCTTTGTATTGCCTTCTCCTAATGGCTTAATGGTAGCTGCTTCAGTAGATAATCCTAATGCAATTGCACTTGCTTCATTTCCTGCCACAACGGAGATATCATATCCCGGTGAACCATCTGCACCAACAGATGTGTTAGTAAACTTTAAAGCACCTTTTTCAAAGCTGGCTGTAAGTCCTGTACCATCTAACTGCGAATTGATGTTAGATATCATATCATCCACTGTTGTATCAGAATCAATATTGATATTTACCTCTGTATCCACACCATTAGCACTTACTTTAAAGCTGGAACCATTTAACTCATTCTGTATACTGTATCCCTGGGCATTCTTAAGCTCAGAAATTTTCTTACTACCATCTGTAGCTGCCTCATAAGAAGTTGCAGTAACAGTATGTCCTTTTCCACCAATCTGATATCCGGTCCACATCTGGGCACTGGCAGTACTGTTCACTTTAATTTTGTGGGTACCATTTACTGCTTTTGCATTAGCAGATACTTTCATACCTGTCAGATTGCCTGTTACAGCCTTTGTGTTATAAGTACCGGAACTTTTGAAGGTAGAAAGTGCCCCTTTATAAAAGTTCATTAACTTTGTATTCAAAGAAGCCCAGGCTTCCTTTTTCCATTCTGCTTTGGTCTGTGCCTTTTTGGCATTATCTACTTTTGTCTGATAAGCCTTGGATAACTCTCCAACCAGACTTTCCGTATCTAATCCGGATGCAAGACCTGTCATTCTTACTCCTGCCATAAGTTTACCTCCTTATCGCTTCTCATCTACAAGAATACCTTCCAGTTCAAGATTTCTTGCAATCATATCAAGAGTCTTTTCCGGTGGTATCTCTTTAATAATTTTATCTGTGTCCTTGTCTCTTACAGTAATAGAGATTCTGTTTGTCTTCTCATGATACTTAAATTCACAGGTTGTTCTGGTTGGTGCAATCTTTTTATTAATGTCTGCAATTGCACTTTTAATCTTTTCAGGACTTACTTCCTGTAAACTCTTTCCTTCATCCTTCTTATCTTTCTGATAACCTGATCCCTGCTGACTATCAGAATCATAATTATCCTGTCTTGCCTGAACCGGTGCTGTCTCTGCCGGAGTCACTGTAATGGAACCGGATGTATAACTACCCTCCGTGGTAACCGGCTCTACTCTCTGTACCTGCTGTGCTGGTACTACTGTTGTCTGAATTGCTTCAATTCCCATAATCATTCACCTCCATGTGTGATATCTGTCATCCTCTTGCAATCAGGATGACCTTCATTTTCATTGTTATTAAAAGAAAATCGTCATTTTCTTCAAGCCTAAAATAAGGTTCATTACCTATTTCGGCTGTTTATTACAGAAAATTTATAGAAAAACAATATTTTTTTCCAGAAATTTTCTATTTTTTCTTACGTTGCTATATCTTGTATTTCTCTATCCGTGATATACAATATTTACACGAACATATTTCTTAATTCCAGTCGGTTTACAAATATTTATAAATTACAGACCCTTTTTTACATATCTGTACTTAACAAAATCAAACCACTGCAACCACTATAATTCATAAAACTATGTACAAAGGAAATACAATGATGTCCACATCTACTGCATGTAGTACCAATGCGAAAACAAAATTGTAGTACCACTACCAAAACAAAACAATGTACACCTGTCTTGATATATATCTGTTAATCATAACACATAAAATATCCTTCTTCCCTACAGTTCAAACCCCGCAAAAACATCCTCTTTTCCAAAATGCTCCTGCTTATATCGTATCAAATACGCCTTCGCCTCTGCCTGCTGCTCTTTCAAATCATCTATCATCGCATCCACATTATCCTTTGTAATACCACCAATGTCTGCAAACAAATCAAAAAATACCATGCGGTCACTAAATTTTTCAATCATCACTCTCCAGGATGCTTCCGATTCACATCCCTTTATATGAGATAAAACATATTGTGTCAAAATATTTTTTGTATCCTCTTCCAATCCTTCCTTATAAAGAAGACGTATCATACAAAGACTGCTTTTTCTCATTTGCTTGTCCAATATAAATTCCGGCACATCTTTGCGAATATCCTCTTCCCCACATAAAACCATATGCTGATAGCCTTCCTGATCCTCTTCATTTAAGAAAGTAACAAGGCGTTGATCCCATTTCTGGTACCAGTGCACACTGCCAATATCACCATCCTGTAACAAATCCTCAGAAGGAAGCTTTGTCACACACATTGCTAACAAAATCGACAAATCAAGGGAAAATTCCTCTGTATCCCCCTCCACGCAAATTTGTAACAGACAAGGACAATCTTCAAACACTCCAACCCCGAGGCTTACTCCCTTAGGAACACTTACCATGGTAAGCTGGGGACACTGTGCAAATGCCCAGTCGCCAATTAAAGTAGCGGTTTTCGGAATCCATACCTCTCGCAGGGTTCTGCATGCAAGAGCTGCTTTTTTTGCAATTTCACATACAGGAAGCTTCTCCTCCTGATAAGTTATTTCTTCCGGAATAACCAGATTACTGCCATTTCCTCTGATACCGGTAATTACGATTCCCTTCTCACCTATTTCACATGCCAGTTTATAATCTGATACGGCATATTCAAATGTAGTCATACTTGACCTTCCTTTCTTCCGCAAACATCTGCATCTAAACGAATTTTGTTTGAGTCGATACAATGGTAAACATATATCTGAAATCATCTATTAGAACACACCGGTATCATGTTACCGGCATTTTGTACCATTACATGAGCCTTCTGTACCAAGTCAAAAAACATATTGTCTGCAAACTGTATTCGCAGTACACAAAGCGTAGCTACAACCATATATTACCAATTACAGCATACAAACAAAAACTCATTTTCTCACTTTCTACAACATCAAATCCTTAATTTCTTCCTGCAAATCCTGACCACGCTCTGATACCATTAACAACTGATTATATTTCTGATAATCCTCACAGCCATACATACTAATATATCTGGCGCTATATTTATTAACCGTAAGCTCTGTTACCAGCACAAGCATTTCATTACCTTCTGCAAAGGCTTTATCGGCAAAGGTAAACAAATAATGTAACCGTTCTCCGGTACGGGAAACTGCCTCTTTCATAGCCCCTACCTGTTTGTCAAAATGCTCTTTTACAAAACCAAACACCTTATCATTATCCTCTAGGGAAATACCTGTTTCCAACAATTCCTTTTTCACGGTATTGAAAAATAAAATAATTCTTTTATGCTTTCTCTTATCCTCAGAGGACAAAGAATTCGCCTTTTCCAGATTCTGAAGGGTTGTCTCTCTGGCAGTTCTTTGGATTTCTAACATATCATATACAGACTCCGCCCCTTTTACTGCCTTTAATGGAATCATAAGCTCTGTTAAATATGCAGAGGTTTCCATGACATCCTTCATTTCATTTTGCAGCTTATCGATTAACATACCAAGTAAAGAAAGTCTCTCGTCAAAGGATGCATTTTTTGCCTTTGTAATCATATTTTCAGAAATGTTTCCGGATAACAATTCCTCTACTTCATAATCCTTTTTGTACTTATTATATAAGTCATAATATGCCCCAAACTCTTTTACAATGGTTTCATTTTGCAAATATTGTCCAAATAAGGTTTCATCAACCTTAAGTCCATCCTCTTCATATAACAAAATCACCTGGGACAAATCCTCCCAGCCTCTGGCAGTGACGTAAGATCGTCCCGCTCCCGTAGTTTCCATATGATAGAAATATTCCTTTTTCATATCCAGGAAATTCAAAATGGCACCATGCACCCCACGTTCTCTTGCATATTTTTTCCAGGTATCATAGTCTGCCTCTACAGCTAACACCTTCAAACGGTCCATGGTAACCACATCAAACTCCCTTACGGACTTATTATACTCAGGAGGATTACCTGCAGTTACAATCACCCAGCCCTCCGGAACCTTATGCTTTCCAAACACCTTATACTGCAAAAACTGTAACATGGAAGGTGCTAAGGTTTCTGACACACAGTTAATCTCATCTAAGAATAACACGCCTTCCTTTACACCGCTTTCTTCCATTGTTTCATATACAGATGCAATGATTTCACTCATAGTATATTCTGACACATCATAAGATTTTCCACCATACTCTTTTTGCTTAATAAATGGAAGGCCTAAAGCAGATTGTCTTGTATGATGGGTCATAGAATAGGAAACCAATGCAATTCCCATTTCCTGTGCAATTTGTTCCATAATGGCGGTTTTACCAATACCGGGAGCACCTAACAGAAAAATAGGTCGCTGTCTGACTACCGGAATTTTGTAATCTCCAAATTCATCTTTTTTTAAATATACTTGTATGGAATGTTTAATATAATCTTTTGCATCATTGATATTCATATTTTTTTCCTCATCTTTCTATTTTTTGTTATCCCAAAGGATTCTCATCCAATTCATTCTGTTCCATCTTCACCTGCATCTCCAATCAATTCAAAAATCAATGGTACGATTGTGAATTTTCTTCTTATACATATCCCTCTTTCTTAAGACTTATCCTTCCATTTTAATTTTGCGATTTCTCTCATAAATCATTTATGATAAAACCAAAATGCTATCTTGGCTCTAACTCTTCTTCCTCTAATATAACCTCTAGCGCCCAGTTTGGCACCTTTCCTCTATTATCGTCTTCATTCAGAAATGCAAATACCACATCATAAGCCGGCATCTTTTCCGGATAAATCCCATAACCATCCGTAAAATAAATGAGTCCCTTCAAGTTTTCAAAAGCCTTTTCCTCTATCAGCTTATCCACATAGGAAAACACAGGACGAAAATCCGTAGCCCCAAATCCATTTAACTTACCGGTCTTAATAAACTGTTCAAAGTCTGCATCACTTGTGATTAGCGTATCCGACTGAATATTGGCATCACACTGGATAATGTGAATATTTACCTTATGAAAGAAGTTCTCAGACTTTTTCAATATATCATATGTCTCCCGCAGGAAGGCTTTTACAATATCACCTCTGCAGGAAGCTGATGTATCTATGGCAATGACGAATTCCCGAACCTTTTTTACTTCCTTGTATTCCAAAGGTTCTATCAACGGAAGGTTTCCATAGGTTTGCAATCCATAGGTATAATAAATGTAGTCAAACTCGTCATCATTGATTGTAATCTCTTCACCCATTACCGCAAACCGTTCGAGAATCTGTCCATAATTGTAACGCTTTTTTGTTGCTTCCTCTAAGTTATTAGCAAGACTTTCTGTACCCTCTCTATCCTTGGTAAATGCCTTTAATTCCGTCTTAATTCGTTCCGATACTTTTTTCCATTGTTCCTCTGACATGATAATTTCTTCCTGACGAACCTCAACATTTTGCCGCCATACATCATGTAAGTCTACTGTAAATAACCGCTTATAATTTTTTTCTGCATCCTGAGATAATCCATTGGTGAGAAATTCCCGATAAATTTTTTCTGCCGTAAGCTCCGGCACCCATTTTTTAATTTTACGAATCTGGTCCCTTATTTCTCCATCCTTAGATAGGGCGGCTGCAGGTAGATTTAATTCCAATATAATATTTTCTACCGCAATATCCACTGCCAGATCCCAGTATTCCATGTTCTTTTTCTGATACTGAAAGGAATGGAAAAAAATGCAGTGCATTAGCATATGAAGGTATGCCCGGACTGCCACGTTAGGTTCATCTATATAGGTAAGAAGTAATGCTGCCGGATCGTAATATAAATGAGTCCCATCTGTAGCAAAACCACCAATTCTGGCTCTTGGTTCCAACTTTAAAGATGTTAACGCCCTGTCAAAAAATCGAAACCGAACGGTAATGGTATCCTTTGCCAGCTTCATAATCTTTGCCGCATATTGTTCAATTTTTTCCTGTTTCATTGTTTTTTCTGCCATTTTTTCCTCATCCACGCCCATAAAGTAGCTCTATTATATAAAAATATTGATTAAAACAGATTCCTTTTTATCTGTAGTTCACTCATCTTCTCACACAATAAATATCTTAATCAAAAGTCCGGTTTCTTACATATAAACAACTTATATCTCAAATTGCTTCCATAAGATATCCTCTTTATCAGAAACCCTTTCCTTCACAGAAAGCAGATAACCTCTTGTTTCTGTAAATAATTCCCCTTCAAAAGCTGATAAAAATACATCAATATTGTTTGCATTTAACAAATCATTATTAGCAAAAATTTTGATTCCCCAAATACTTTGCTCCCGCATCTTAATCAACACATGAATGACTGCACTTAAATGCTCTTCGATATAGGAAGTAAGTATCTCTTTGTCTGTCACTTTCACATCAACTGATAGTCGATAAATGATTCCTTCTGCCTTTTTTTGTTGTTTCAGTAAACAAAATTCTTCCATATTATTAGCAGGGTCCTCATAATCTTCTTCTCCACCTGCTAAGAATGGTTGAAATCCCGTTTCATCATTTTCATTAATAAAAGAAATGAATAAGCTATCATACCGTTGAAACCATTCCACTGACCCTAACAGGGAAACATCATATAAAAAATTTTTTCCCAAATTATCCGGAAAATTGCAAATGCCATATGCTAACAGGGAAGCTTCTTTTCTGTAACAAAATACATTTTCACAGGAAACATTTTCAATTAAAACTCCATTAACCGTCTCTTTCATCTCATATATTACGATCTCCTTCAGACTTTCACATCCATCAAAAGCGTTGTGTTCTATGGAAGATATGGTTTTCGGAATCCAAATACATTCTAACCCTTTACAATAGGCAAAGCCCCAGGCCTCAATTGCTTTCACGAAAGGTGGAATCATTACTTTTTTCAGATTACGGTTTCCCAAATATTCTTTTTTTCCAATTTTATCACTTTGAATATCCAGTATTTCCAAATCTTTTACATCTGATTCCATGTGGTTTTGTATCCTTCCCGGTTATATCGGTGATTTATGTTTTGTTTGTACAAAAATGCACCTTGTTTTTACTGCCATTTATTCTATCACACCTTTTCCATATTGGCAAAACCCTACATGTAGTGTATACAATTTTTCCATCTCTCAAAATACTGATTTTTCTTGGTTTTTACCTACTTTTCAAAAATTTTACTTATTATTTTGTACCCGAAAAAATACAAGATTTATCACTATTACCCGTTGACGTGTATACAAGAAAAATCTATAATGTAGACATGAGAATTTCATCAATGATTATTATTTATATTCTCTAATCTTTGGGTAGGGGGGTACCAATAATATACGATTAAGATGAATTTCATAATTTTTTATTCAAAAGGAGGAAATTTATAATGAAATCAGAAGCATGGAATGGTTTCAAGGGCGGTAACTGGGAGAAGTTTATCGACGTACGTGACTTTATTCAAAAGAACTATACTCCATATGAAGGTGATGATAGTTTCTTAGCTGGCCCAACACAGGACACAAAGGATTTATGGGCTATGGTTATGGACTTAACTAAGAAGGAAAGAGAAGCAGGTGGCGTTCTTGATATGGATACAAAGGTTGTTTCTACTTTAACTTCACATGGTGCAGGATATCTTGATAAGGATAAAGAAAAAATCGTTGGTTTCCAGACAGATGCTCCATTTAAGAGAGGTATGAACGTATACGGTGGTCTTCGTATGGCTATGAAGGCTTGTGAGGACAACGGATATACAGTAGATCCTGAGGTTGTTGATTTCTTCTCTAAGCACAGAAAGACACATAACGAAGGTGTATTCGATGTATATGATGCAGAGATTAGAAAATGTCGTACAAACCACATCGTAACCGGTCTTCCTGATGCATACGGACGTGGACGTATCATTGGTGACTACAGAAGAGTTGCTCTTTATGGTACAGACAGATTAATTGAGGATAAATTAGAGCAGAAGGAATCTTTCGGACGTGTTTACACCGATGATGTAATCCGTGGCAAAGAAGAAATCGCTGAGCAGATTAAGGCTCTTAAGGAATTAACAAAGATGGCTTCATTCTATGGCTGTGATATTTCTAAGCCTGCTACTAACGTACAGGAAGCTATTCAGTGGACATACTTCGGATATCTTGGAGCAGTTAAGGAGCAGAATGGTGCTGCTATGTCCCTTGGACGTACTTCTACTTTCTTAGATATTTATGCTGAGAGAGATTTAGCTTCAGGCAAGTTTACAGAGGAAGATATTCAGGAGTTTATCGATCAGTTCGTTATGAAGTTACGTTGCGTTAAGTTTGCTCGTACACCGGAATACAACCAGATTTTCGCTGGTGACCCGGTTTGGGTAACTGAGTCTCTTGGTGGTATGGGTGTTGATGGACGTACATTAGTTTCTAAGACATCATTCCGTTTCTTAAATACATTAAACAACTTAGGACCTGCTCCAGAGCCAAACATGACAGTTCTTTGGTCAAAGAATCTTCCAACAGGATGGAAGCAGTTCTGTGCTAAGATGTCAATTAAGTCTTCTTCAATCCAGTACGAGAACGATGACTTAATGAGACCACTTCACGGTGATGACTACGGTATTGCTTGTTGTGTATCTTCAATGGTTATTGGTAAAGAAATGCAGTTCTTCGGAGCACGTGCTAACTTAGCTAAATGTTTACTTTACGCTATCAACGGTGGTGTTGATGAGTGTACAGGTGTACAGGTTGGTCCTAAGTATCGTCCTGTTGAAGGTGACTACCTTGACTATGATGATGTAATGGATAAGTTCAATGATATGATGGATTGGTTAGCTAAGGTTTATGTTAGTGCACTTAACATCATCCACTATATGCATGACAAGTATGCTTATGAGAGAATTCAGATGGCATTACATGACAGAGATGTTAAGAGATACTTCGCAACAGGTGTTGCAG
>JBJENY010000064.1:0-15328 GCA_051880435.1 Lachnospiraceae bacterium
CGTGAGATCCGGAATTCTCATTTAGGGTATACCCCGAAACTAAGCGCTTACGATTTGACTATTCCTTATGTAAAATTGACATCTTTACAACAGCTTGTTGATTGTCAAAATAGTTCTCCCGGTGTTGTTAACCTATTCTTGATTGACGAGGCTAGTGTTGTTTTTAATTCTCGTGAATTTAAAAATAATTTTAGTACACCGGCTCTTAATACCATATTGACTTCCAGACACCATAAAATCGGTATCTATCTTACTTCTCAAAGGTTTGGTCATATGGATGCATTACTACGCCAGGTTACTTCTTCGGTTTATGATTGTAACTATTTTAAACCTTTACGAATCCAACGTATAAAGGTCTATGATGCTTGGGAAGTTGAAAACTGCTCTAATCTTTTAATGGTTAAACCTCTTCGAGTAGAATACTCTTATACTTCTGATGAAGTCTATGAAAATTATGATACGTATGCCATGGTTGAAGAGATATCTAAGAAGTGTGTTAATAATGATTTTATTGATGATATTGATGTGTTGAATAAACAAGGAAATGCATCCCAGGATTATCATTTACTAAATAACGTGAAGCATAGCTATAAAAAACGTGTTAATGGTTAAGCTGTAGGGGCTTGCCTATGTTCAGGCAGCCCCCACAGCTACCCAGTAATGAAAGGGGGATTTTTTTTTATGAAGAATTATGGTTCTATATATAAGCGTGTAAATGGTCTTTATCAAGGTACTGTCTCTGTTAATGGTATTCGTAAGACATTCTATGAACGTAACCCGTCCATTCTTCAAGATATTATGAATGATTTTGCTTTGAATTGTATGTATTCAAATGTAAATAAAAATAATTCTGTTAAATTTTCTGTTTATGCTTTAAATTACTTATTTACTTATAAATACGGTGTAGTAAAAGATACTACATTTGATAGATATGAATCTACTGTTAGGTGTCATGTTGTTAACAGCTCTATTGATATTCCTTTGTACTTACTGGATGATGGGATAATTCAGAAGTATTTGATATCTTTGTCTGATAATTTATCACAAAGTTCTATAAATAAGGTTTTTGATGTTTTAAGAGCTGTTTTATCTTATGCGTTTAAACGTAAAGATATTGATATTGATTTATCTGCTTTTTTGGTTCTTCCTCGTTCCAAACTTGTCACTAAAAAGATTGACATATATACTTCGGAAGAAATTAATATATTAATTCGTACTATTGAGTCTGGTATTATTTCGACTGATTATCGTTTTAAAAGACGTTACCGTGTTGCTCCAGGTTTCCTTGTCTTGTATTATTCCGGTATGCGTGCTGGTGAATTGCTTGCGTTAAAAAAATGTGATATTGATTTTGATAAAAAATTAATTCATGTTAATAAAACTTTATCACATATCAAGGCACGTGATTCTGATGTATTAACTGTCTATGATGATGTTATTTCTGAACCTAAAACTGCTAACTCTATTCGTGATGTTCCTATTTCGGATAATTGCCGGAAGTATATTCTATGGCTGCTATCTGATGATATTGATTCGGATTATGTTATTCATAATTCTTTTGGTGGATTTATGAAGTTGCGTAGCTTCCAGCAGACTTTCCGTCGAATTTGTGAAGAAGATGCACATATTAATTATAAAGGACTTCATGCATTGCGACATACTTTTACGTCTGATCTCGTTCGTAAGGGTGCTAATGTTTCTATTGTTAGTAAGATTTTAGGACATAGTTCTGTTAAATTTACTTATGATAGGTATTTTCATTCCCCCCGGGAAGATGATTTTGACACTATTAACTTATTGTAAATACGTACAAATCTACGTACAAAACTACGTACAGATAAAAAATAAAGCCAGGAAATCTTGTATTTCCTAGCTTTATAATCAACAGCCTGTAGGGGAATCGAACCCCTGTTTCCGCCGTGAGAGGGCGGCGTCTTAACCGCTTGACCAACAGGCCTTGTCGTTGCGACTTGTTTAATATACCAAAGGTTACACAAAAATGCAAGCACTTTTTTCATTTTTTTCTTTTTTTTATAAAAAACATATAAATAATAACATTTTATACCCTTCTATCATGACCGGACCATAATCCGGTCATGAAAAGAAGTAAATTTACATTAAATCAAAAATACTTAATTGACTGGTATCAGGCAGTCCATCTAACAATCCTAAAGAGGAAAGCTTATCAATGGTTGATTTACCAACACCGGAACGCATACGCAAATCTTCTTTTGATAAATATGGTCCTCCCTTTCCTGCTTCTTTTAACTGGGATGCTGCTTTTCCTGCTACACCTTCAATTGCACTGAAGGAAGGCATAATCTTGCCATCAATAATCTGGAAATTAATATCATCTGCCCGGTACATATCAATAGGCATAAATTCGATTCCCCTGGCATACATTTCCTGAACAAGACGCATATCTCTTAAGGAATCCTCTTCTACACCTGACCGTTGCTCCTTTGGCTTTGCTTTTAGTTCCTCAATTTTTTTATCAAGCTTTTCCCTTCCCTGGCACATATATTCATAGTTAAAGGCTTTCGCCCTGATACTAAAAAATGCTGTATAATATGCCAAAGGATAATTTACCTTATACCAGGCAATTCGCCAAGCCATCATAACATAGGCAACCGCATGTGCCTTAGGGAACATGTATTTAATCTTTTTACAAGACCAAATATACCAGTCCGGAATTCCATGATGAATCATTTCCTGCTCCCATTCCGGCCATTTATCACATTTTCCTTTCGCAACCATACCTTTACGTACCGCTTCCATAATCTTAAATGCCATACCCGGTTCCAAGCCTTTATATATTAAGTATGTCATAATATCATCACGACAACATATGGCACCGGAAAGCTCTGTTTTACCTTCTTTAATTAAGGTTTCTGCATTACCAAGCCATACATCCGTACCATGTGCTAAACCTGCAATACGTGCCAAATCTGAAAAATTCTTAGGCTTTGTATCTAATAACATCTGAATCGCAAAATCTGTACCAAATTCAGGCACACCCAATGTCCCGGTTTGTGTTCCGCCAATATCATCAGGGGTCAAACCAAGGGCTGATGGATTATGAAATAAAGACATTACTTTTTTATCATCTAATGCAATGGTCTGTGCATCTACACCGGTCAAATCCTCCAATCGACGAATCATGGTAGGATCATCATGTCCAAGAATATCAAGCTTTAAAAGGTTCGCATCAATGGAATGGTACTCAAAATGGGTTGTGATAATATTGGTTTTCATATCATTGGCAGGCTTTTGAATCGCTGTAAATTCATAAATTTCACGATCACTGGGAACAACTACCATTCCACCCGGATGTTGACCGGTTGTTCTTTTTACACCGGTACAGCCTTGTGCAATTCTTCGCTCCTCACAAGCCCGTTTTTTAATTCCCCGTTCCTGATAATATTTATATACCAGCTGCTGTGCTGTTTTTTCAGCAATGGTTCCAATGGTACCTGCACGGAAAGCATGACCTTCACCAAAAAGCTTTTCTGTATATGCATGGGCATTGGCCTGATATTCACCGGAGAAATTAAGATCGATATCTGGTTCTTTATCTCCATAGAAGCCTAAGAAGGTTTCAAAGGGAATATCATGTCCTTCTTTGATTAAAGGAGTTCCACAATTAGGACAATCTGCATCCGGCATATCACAACCTGAGTTACCGGAAAAACTATGAACTAATTCCGAATCAAAATCCGTATAATGGCACTTTGGACAAATGTAATGTGCCGCTAAAGAGTTAACCTCAGTAATACCCGCCATGGCAGCAACAAAGGAAGAACCTACTGATCCTCTTGAACCAACCAGATATCCATGATCCATAGAATCCCAAACCAGCTTTTGTGCGATAATATACAGTACGGCATATCCATTACCAATAATAGAGTTAAGCTCTTTTTCTAATCGGTCTGTTACCTGATGAGGTAAATCAGGACCATATATTTCATGGGCTTTATCGTAACAAATTTGTCGTAACTCGGTATCAGAATTCTCAATAACAGGAGGACATTTATCCGGACTTACCGGATAGATTTTCTCAACCATATTTGCAATCATGTTGGTGTTCTCTATGACAACCTCTCTTGCTACGTCATCCCCTAAATAATCAAATTCCTTAAGCATTTCTTCTGTGGTTCTAAAAAATAAAGGTGGTTGGTCATCTGCATCCTTGAAACCCTTTGATGCCATAATGACGGCTCGATAAATACTGTCATCCGGATCAAGGAAATGCACATCACAGGTAGCAACAACAGGTTTATTATATTGTCTTCCCAGTGCAACAATCTTTTTATTCAATTCTCTTAAATCATCATCCGTTGTGATATTCGGATACTTTTCAGATTCTTTCATGAAAGCATTATTTCCAATTGGTTGAATCTCCAAATAATCATAAAAACGGACAATCCGGTCTATTTTTTCATCATCAGCACCATCAACAATTGCTTTAAATAACTCACCGGCTTCACATGCAGAACCTAATATCAGACCTTCTCTGTATTTATGAATTAATGATTTTGGCATTTTCGGACGACGGTTAAAATACTTAATATGGGACTCTGAAATCAAACGATTTAAATTCACTCGTCCAATTTCATTTTTGGCTAATATGATTCCATGATAGCTTTTTGCTTTTGTAATATTATCTACAGAGGTCTCCCCATATTCATTTAACGCATCCAGGTCATGAATTCCCCGTTCCTTTAACATTGGAATAAAAGCCATAAACATTTTTGCTGTGGCTTCTGCATCGTCTACTGCTCTGTGATGATTTAATAAGCTAATGCCTAAATGCTTACATAAACGGTCAAGGGTAAATTTTGCAAGCTCCGGACATAAAATACGTCCTATAGTAACGGTATCAACAATGGTTTTCCGAAATTCTAATCCTAATTTATTAGCAAAATATTTAATAAAACCGGTATCAAATTCTGCATTATGAGCAACTACAACACTATCTCCAACAAAATCCAAAAATTCCGGTAATACCTTTTCATATACATCTGCATCCTTAACCATATCATCAGTTATGGATGTTAGTTTTGTTGTTTGATATGGTATAGGCATTTCCGGATTGATAAACTTTGAAAAACGGTCTGTCACCTCTCCGTTTTTTATTTTGACAGCACCAATCTCAATTATTTTACCAAATTTAGGATTTAAACTGGTTGTCTCAATATCAAATACAACATATTCATCATCTAAACTCTGTCCATTTGGTCGAATTACAAAATCTGATAAATCATCTACAAAATATCCTTCTACACCATATATAATTTTAAAAGGGTCATCATGCTTAATACAATGATTTGCTACAGGAAATGCCTGAGCCACCCCATGATCCGTAATTGCAATGGCAGGATGTCCCCAGTCCTTGGCACGCTTAATAATTGCACCAACATCTACAACACTATCGTTATCACTATAGACCGTATGCATATGTAATTCCACACGTTTATCAAGAGCTTTATCCATTCGTTTTTCCGTATAATCCTTAATTGGTTTGATTCCGGAAATATTCATTAACGCAAGCTCTTTTGTAAATGTATCAAATGCCGGATATCCTTTTAATAAATAGAAGGAGCCTTTCTTAAAATCCTCTTTTAATAATGACCAGTCCTGTTTCGTTAAAAACAATTTGCCTTCTATGGAATCATCAAAATCCGTAATAGAAAAAACAATCAGCAGTCTTCCGGAACGAAGCTCTTTTTCTTCAATTTCAAAAATTTTTCCTTTTACTACAACGTCTCCAAGACCATCCTGTAAATCTTTAATCTTGTATTCTTCACCCTCAACATTTTGACCATATATACATTCCGGGTCCCGTACTTTTGTTTTACTGTATGTGTTTTTATTATAATTTTTTCCGGGAAAAGAACCCTTCTCATTTGCATTACCTTTTTCCTCTTTTGGCTGGGATTGTTTTTGGGGCTTTACTTCTTTTTTTTCAGCATTTGATGAACTATCAGAATTTTCATTCTTCTTTTCTTCAATCTCTTCTGTAAGCCCATCAGGGATTTGCATATATTTAGACATGACCTCCTCAACTTCTAAATCCTGTTTATGTTGATTCGCACGTCGAATTGCATCCTTTTGTTCTTCCGTATAGTCAAAACCAACCATGATTTCATAATCAAACCGTTCCCTAAAGGTATCTTCCAAATACTGTTTGATATCCGATGACCTTCCCTTTGTAACAAAGGTATCATCTAAGGTTAAGGTTAAAATATTATCATTCACATACCACTCAGCAGATTTTAAAAAACGATATTCAACCTTTGAACGGGCTTTTACTTCTTCTAAAATACTTTCCTTATAATTATCTATTAAACTCTGTAAATTATATTGCTGGGATAACAAAAAATGTTCTTTTAAAACTACTTTCAGTTTTCCTTGTGCAACAAATTCAGATAGCATTTCTTCAATCTCAAAAATATCAGTTTTATCAATTACAATTTTGCTTTCAATAGAAACATATATGGTTTTTTCCGATTTTTTTAATATAACAGCAGTTACAAAAACCTGTTCTAACAGAGTTTTTAAATCATTTGTACAGGTAAAACCATCAAAAACAGATAAAAATGGTTGTTTATCTTCCATAGCATAAACTCCTTCCTATCATATACGGGATAGACAATTTATATCACTCGTATAGCGTTCAAATTAACCGACTTTTTTAAACATATTTATATCATATTGGAAACTATAATATAGAAAACAAGAGGGAAGAATTTTATTCTTCCCAATTTCTTAATTCATTTTCTAATATCTGTAATAATTGATCTTCCGGAACCTTTTTTACGATTTCTCCATGTTTCATCAATAACCCTTCTCCGTTACCTCCGGCAATTCCAATATCTGCTTCTCTTGCCTCTCCAGGACCATTAACGACACATCCCATTACGGCAACTTTAATATTAAGATGCTCATAGTCAGCTACCAAATTCTCAACCTGATTTGCCAGACCAATCAAATCAATGGAGGTTCTGCCACAGGTTGGACAGGAAACTACTTCGATACCACCCTGACGTAATCCTAATGTTTTTAAAATTAATTTAGCAGATACAATTTCATTAACAGGATCTCCGGTAAGGGAAACGCGAATCGTATCACCAATTCCCTGATGTAGTATAATACCAAGACCAACCGCAGACTTTATATTACCTCTCGTAATGGTTCCTGCCTCAGTAATACCAACATGTAAAGGATAAGCTGTTTTATCCGCAATCAATTCATGCGCCTTTACACACATTAAAACATCCGAAGACTTAATACTAATGACAATATCCTCAAACCCATATTCTTCTAACATGTGTACTTTATCCAATGCACTTTCAACAATACCTTCAGCTGTTACGCCATGATACTTTTCTACCAGATTCTTCTCTAAAGAACCGGAATTAACACCAACTCGTATCGGTACATGATATTGCTTTGCACAATCAACAACCTCTTTGATGCGTAAGGGACCACCAATATTTCCCGGATTAATACGTATTTTATCTGCCCCATGTTCCATTGCCATAATTGCAAGCTTATAATCAAAATGAATATCAGCTACGATAGGAATATGAATCTGTTTTTTAATTTCAGAAAATGCCTTTGCAGCAGCCTCGTTATTGGCTGTACAACGAATAATATCACAACCGGCTTTTTCCAGTTTCAGAATTTGGGCAACAGTACTTTCCACATCCTCTGTTTTTGTATTGGTCATGGATTGTATTAATATGGGATTACCACCACCAATTGCTGTATTTCCAATTTGTATTGTTTTCGTATTTTCTCGCATCTTATCACCTATCTTACTAACTTAAAAATATCCTGAAACATAACAAATACCATTAATCCAATTAATAATAAAAATCCAATTGTATTTACAAGTGCTTCCGTATTGGTATTTAATTTCTTCTTAAAAATAGCTTCTACCAGCAACAGTAACGTTCTTCCACCATCTAATGCCGGTAACGGCAGCATGTTCATAATACCTAAGTTCGCACTTAGCATAATACAGAAATTAATCATATTAAGTATAATATTAATGACTGCTTCTCCTGTATTTCCTCCTGCACTTTCCTTGGCTTCATCAATGGTATCACTCATCATGGAAACAATTCCAACAGGACCGGACATACTATCAATTCCAAGCTTTCCACCGATTAAATATTCCAAACTCAAAAAGGTAGTTTTAACATAATATCGAAGCTCTAATGCACTATATTGGATAACTTTAATCACGTTACCTTTCTTTCTTTCTCCTGAATAAATCCCCATGATATAACCATTATCAGTAAGTGCCGGAGTAAATGTATATGTGAATGGTTTACCATCTCGTTTTACTTTCAAAGTAACCTCTTTACCATTTTGATTTAATGTATTATAAACCATAACCTCACGAAAATTATAAATCTTTTTTCCGTTATATTCTGTTATCACATCTCCCACCTGTAATCCGGCTTCTTTCGCAGGACTTACATCAGGAAAATCAGTAATGGTAGGTGTATCATATCCACAAACCCCAATCAAAATAAGGGATAATAAAAATGCAAGAATAAAATTAAATACCGGACCGGCAACGACTACAGACAGTCTTGCCCAAACCGATTTTTGACTGAAGGAATGTTCATCTAAGACATCTTCATCCTCTCCCATCATGGCACAAAATCCACCCATAGGAATCGCCTTTAAGCTGTATTTTGTCTCTTTTCTATTAAATGAAAATAAAGTTGGCCCCATACCAATGGCAAATTCATTCACATAAACACCATTTAATTTTGCAAATAAAAAATGACCAAACTCATGGAAAAAGATAATTGCACTAAATACCAGTAAAGCAATTATAATATTAATTATTGTATTCAAGAATTCCACCTGCTCTCAATTATTTCATATACACTACGTTCTGTTTCTAGAATATCATCTACAGAAGGATTCGTAATCGTATCATGGCGTTTCATACAAAAATCTATTATTTCATAGATTTCCAAAAACTTAATTTTTTTATTCAAAAATTTTGCAACAGCAAGTTCGTTGGCCGCATTCAATACAGTAGGCATGGAACCACCAATGGAAATAGCATCGTATGCAAAACGTAAGCCAAGAAATGTATCCATATCCGGTTTTTCAAATGTAATTTGTGACAGCTTCGAAAAATCCAATCGCGAACCATCTAAATACACACGGTTAGGATAATATAAAGCATATTGAATTGGCAAACGCATATCCGGGGTACCTAATTGTGCCATAACTGCTCCATCTTCAAATTCAACCATAGAATGAATAATACTTTGCGGTTGCACAACAACTTCTATTTGTTCCGGTGTTACATCAAACAACCATTTTGCTTCTATTACCTCTAATCCTTTGTTAACCATGGTAGCAGAATCGATGGTAATTTTTTTACCCATGGACCAGTTCGGATGCTTTAATGCCATTTCTAATGTTACACATTCTAAATCTTCTTTTGTCATCCCTCTAAATGGTCCACCGGATGCAGTTAATAAAATTTTACTGATTTTATTCTGTCTTTCTCCATGTAAACATTGAAAAATAGCAGAATGTTCACTATCTACAGGAAGAATGGAAACATTATGTTCTTTCGCCAATGGCATAATAATATGACCGGCTGTTACCAAGGTTTCTTTATTGGCAAGACCGATATCTTTACCTGCTTTAATTGCTGCAATGGTAGGTCTGATTCCAATCATACCTACAATAGCCGTAATCAAAATATCTGATTGTACAAATGTTGCAACCTCCAACAAACCATCCATTCCATATACAACTTTACAAGACGGTGTAACATCTGAAATTGCTACTTTTAATAAATCTGCATTAGTTTTACTCCAGACAGCAGCAATAGACGGATGAAACTCCCGGATTTGCTGTTCTAACAAATCAATATTACTTCCGGCAGAAATTGCAACTAATTCCAAATCGTCATTTTTTCGAATTACATCCAGGGTTTGCGTACCAATTGAACCGGTAGAACCTAAAATTGCAACCTTTTTCATATGCAACCTCCTAAAAATTTATGCCAGACAAAGCTGGCATATTCCTTATACTGTATTAAACAATATTAAATAACATAACTAAATAATAAATAATCGGTGCTGTAAACAATACACTATCAATTCGGTCAACCATACCACCATGTCCCGGAATTAATTTACTATAATCTTTAATGTTATTATTTCTTTTAATTGCCGATGCGGCCAAATCTCCAATATCTCCGGGAATCGCTCCAACTGCAGCCAAAATTGCACAATACACACTATTAAACGGAATCCATGCTTTAAATATCGTACCATACAAAAATCCAATGAAACCGGCACCAATAATGCCACCAATAAAACCTTCCACACTTTTGTTAGGACTTACTTTCGGTGTACATTTGTGTTTTCCGATTGCACTTCCAACCAAATAGGCAAATACATCATTACCCCAGCTTGAAATTAGAATGAAAACACACAGTAAAAAACCGGCTTCTAATTCGTGCAACTGATATACAAATGATAACATAATAGAGATATAAATAAATGCAAAAATAGAAGCACTTAAATCTTTATCAGTATATTTTGGATATAAAACAACGTAAATCGTCAGGGAAACAAGCATTAACATAATTAATAACGGTAATACAAACTGACTTTTGTTTAAATATAAAAGAACATACAAACAAACAGTTGCTAGATAATCCAATACTAAATAGGGTGATTGATTTAAATGATTTACTTTTAAAAACTCATATAATGCTACAAAAGAAATACCAAGTAACAATAAAGCAGTAATCATTCCAGGTGATAAAATAATTGCTAATGTTACAATTGCTACAAAAAATGCCCCAATCAATCTTTGTTTCATAATTTAAACCCCGCCAAAACGACGTTCCCTTCCATTATAATATCGAATTGCTGTAAGCAAGTCCTCTTTTGAAAAATCAGGCCATAAAACATCTGTAAAATAAAATTCTGTATAGGCTAATTGCCATGGTAAGAAATTTGAAAGGCGTTCTTCCCCGCTTGTACGAATAAGCAAATCAGGGTCAGGAAGACCAGCGGTATCCAGATTATCATTAATCATTTTCTCTGTAATATCTTCCGGATGAAGCATTCCCTCTTCTACTTTCTTTGCTAGTTTTTGAACACAACGGGTAATTTCATCTCTTCCACCATAATTAATCGCAATCGTAAACTTTAGACCGGTTGCATTTTTTGTTGTTTCTTCCAGCTCATTAATTTTTTTCACTAATTTTTCTTCTAAACCGGTTTTATCACCAATTACTCTGACACACATATTGTTTTTCGTAGAACGTTCAATACAATCAATCAAATATTTGGCTAACAGCTTCATAAGGGCATCTACTTCGTCCTTTGAACGTTTCCAATTTTCAGTAGAAAATGCATATACGGTAACATACTCTATTCCCATATTATAAGCATCCTCAATAATTTGCTCTACTGTTTTAGAACCCTGTACATGTCCGTAATTTCTTGGCATATTTCTTTTTTTTGCCCATCTGCCATTTCCATCTAAAATAATAGCAACATGTTTCGGCACATTTAAATTTTCGTCTTTTATTGCCTGTAATATCTTCTCCAAAGTAATCCCCCAATTATACTGTCATAATTTCTTTTGACTTATTCTCAATTGTTGAATCAACCTGATTAACATATTTGTCTGTCATTTTTTGTATTTTATCTTCATAATCTTTTTGTTCATCTTCTGAAATCTCAGATGCTTTCAACTGCTTCTTAATAAAGTCATTAGCATCTCTACGTACATTACGGATAGCAACCTTTGTATTTTCTCCTTTTTTCTTAATATCCTTAACAAGCTCTTTACGACGATCTTCTGTAAGCTCCGGGAAATTAAGGATAATTGACTTACCATCATTATTTGGTGTTAATCCTAAATCAGAACAAATAATTGCTTTCTCAATTTCTTTTAATAAAGAAGCTTCCCAAGGTGTAATAATAATTGTTCTCGCTTCAGGCACACTAATGTTACCAACCTGCTGTAATGGAGTTGGCGTACCATAATATTCAACCTTGATTTTATTTAAAATATTAGGGTTAGCTCTTCCTGCACGAATATTAGAATATTCATTTTCAAGGCTTTCTAATGATTTCTGCATTTTCTCTTCAAACTGTTTTAACATAATAAATATCCTCCTAAGATTATTAGATTTTATTCAATAATTGACGTAGATTTTACGTAATTTTTCTTTCATTCATACATGATACAAAAGAGTATAAAACAAATTACATTATGCTTCAATGGTTGTACCACTAAATTCACCGGTCATTGCTTTTACAATGCTATTGTCTTCATTTAGTCCAAATAACATCATTGGCATATGATTTTCCATAGCAAGTACTGCTGATGCCAAGTCAATGACACCTAATTGCTGATTAACGATATCTTTCATTTGCATTGTATCATACTTCTTCGCATTAGGATTTGTTTTTGGGTCACTGTCATATACGCCATCAATTGCCTTTCCGGCTAAAATAACATCTGCATTAATTTCAATTGCATACAAAACAGTAGCCATATCTGTGGAAAAGTATGGGTGACCTGTTCCACCGGCAAAGAAAACAACTTCAGAATTTTCTAATGCAGTAACAGCTGTATCTTTGTTAAATAATTCTGTTACATTACCACACACAAAGGGTGCCATAATTCTAGTTTTGATACCAACTGTACGAAACATATCCGCTGCATAAATACAATTCATTACTGTTGCTAACATACCAATCTGGTCTGCTTTTACACGGTCCATATTTTCCGAGGTTCTTCCTCTCCAGAAATTACCACCACCAATTACAATTGCAACCTGTTTGCCGGCATCCACAACAGTCTTAACCTGTTTTGCAACTTCAATTACTGTTTTTTCATCAAACCCCTGATGTTTGTCACCGGCAAGTGCTTCTCCACTTAATTTAAGTAAAATTCTATCTGTCTTCATTTTTTACTCCTTTATGCAAAAAAACTCTTAACATCAATGTCTGAATAGCTTTGAGAACAGAAGCCTTCAATCACAGCACCATTATTAATCTGAACAGAACGTGACTTAATATTACCCATAATAACTGCTGTGGAATCTACAATAACAGGCCCTTTCACATCAATATCACCATTGATGGCACCTGCTATTACAGCGGATTCACCCTCAACGTTTCCAATAATCATAGAACCAACACCAACTTTAACGCTACCATAGGATTTGATATCACCTTCAATGCGAGCACTATTACAATATAATTCTCCTGCTGTAATCGCTCCCTTAACTGCTCCACCAACAACTACTTTTCCTTTACAGTTTACATCACCCTCAACAGTTCCAATAATATCAATGGAAGCATCTGTTTCGATACTGCCCATAATCTTTGTTCCTTTTGTAATATATGTTGTATCCGGACTTGCCTCATCTACATTATATTTTTTTTCTTCCCGAACAGTTTTTTCAGTATCCTCTTCAACAGATTTAATCGAAATTACATCTTTTTCTTCTTTCATATTTTCTTCCTCCGTATTTAACATAGAATTGGTAGTTTCTTCTTCTGTTTGCTCTACTTCATAAAATTCTACTTCTATATCTTTCATAGCATCTTCGTTGGCTTCAGTCAACGGCGATTCAGCTTCTTCAATCACTTCTTGCAAATCAGAAGTATCATTTTCCGTTATTTCGTTCAAATCAGAGAAGTCTTCTACATTTACATTATCCAAATCAGAAGGTTTATTTTCCGATATTTCTTGTAAATCAGTAATTTCTTCTACTGCAACTTCATTTAAATCAGGGACCTCTTCTTCCGTCACTTCATCGAAATCCGAAATCTCATCTACCGAAACTTCATCCATAACCGATTCATCTACCGAAACTTCATCCATAACCGATTCTTCTACCGGAACTTCTTCCATAACCGATTCTTCTACCGGAACTTCTTCCATAACCGATTCTTCTATTGGAACATCTTCAACAGACACTTCTTCTAATACATCTAATGCGTCATCATCAGGAAACTCTTGACTTGCAGATGTTAATTCTCCAATATTATTTTCATTCATTTCAGCAACAAAATCATCAGTTTCCCGGATATTTTCTTTCGATTCAAATACCGGACCTGCTATATCATCAGGTTCAAACGTATTTTCTTCATGGGAAGCATCTATCATTTCAGAATCCTGAACATCCAGGCTTTGTAATAATTCTTCTACAGACATGTCTAAAGTATTCACATCAACATCATCCTGTATCATACCCGCCTCATATAAGTCATCTCCATACAGTTCATTGTCTAGCATTGCATCAATTTGCAAAGACATATCCTCCGGTGCAATATCAAACTCCTGAGCTGCTGTATGATCTTGTTGTAACGTATTTTCACTTGTTTCGTTTTGAATTTGATCAATTTCATCAAGTACATCCTGAAATAAATCCTCTTTTTGTTTACTTGATTCAGGTTTATTTTTCTTCTTAAATCCTATTTTGTTTTTAGCCTTTTGTTTTGTTTCTTTACGATCTGCAACCGGTTTTGTTTCTTTCCTGTCTGCAACAGGTTCTTCCTCAACGATATCATCAACGAAATCTTCATCATAAACTTCGTTACTGTCCGGCATCAATTCATTCATCGCCTGGGTGAAATCAGCTTTAAAATCTTTAAAAAAACTCATAGTTACCTCCACTCGTTTATTTGCATAAAATCATATTTTGTATATCAATAAAAGAATAAATCTGACTTATTTGTTCTTCTAAATGTAAAACTTTAAATAACAAGATAACATTTAATAATACAGAAGAAATAAGCAATAATACCGCAAAAAACAAAATAAAATATTTGATTCGATTTACTCTTTTCCTTCGTTTTTCCTGATTGCTATTAGGATTTTTTGTCATTTTGTCATCCTTTCCTATTATAGTATTCTTACAATATACACGATTAGAAAATATTATAGCATAAACAGGAATAAAAATAAACAAAAAAACCCTTGAAAGTCAAATTAACCTTCAAGGGTTTGTAAATGCAAGGAATCTATTATGCGTTCATCTGTGCAGCAACTTCTGCAGCAAAGTCTTCATTCTTCTTCTCCATACCTTCACCTACTTCGAAACGTACGAATGTTGAAATCTTTAAGTCTTTATTTACTGATTCAAGGTACTTAGCAACTGACTGCTTACCATCTTCGGCTTTTACATATGTCTGCTCAAGAAGTGCATTTTCCTTAATCTGCTTAGAAATACGACCTTCAACCAATCCGGCAAAAATCTTGTTTGCAACATAAGCATCCTTGTTATCCATTGCTAATCCTG
>JBJENY010000065.1:0-15109 GCA_051880435.1 Lachnospiraceae bacterium
ATATGACATTCCCGGCAGCTCTTCGTTCTATTTTGCGTCAGGACCCGGATATTATTATGATTGGTGAGATTCGAGATGGTGAGACGGCGGATATCGCGGTTAAAGCGGCTATTACCGGTCACTTGGTTGTATCTACACTACATACCAACTCAGCAGCATCTACAGTAACCCGTTTGATTGATATGGGAATTGAACCATACACAGCCGGTGACGCGTTGGTAGGTGTTATTGCCCAGCGTCTTGTGCGAAGACTTTGTTCCTGCAAACAACCTCGATATGCTGAGGATAACGAAAAGAAGTTACTGGGTGTGGCAGATGTGGATGATGATATTATTCTTTATGAACCAAATGGTTGTCCGCTTTGTAATGATACCGGGTATGCAGGACGAATTGGTGTGTATGAGATGATGACTGTAACCCGTTCACTGTCACAGATTATTGCAACGAATGCCCCTGCTAATGAAATTGAAAAGCAGGCATTAGAAGAAGGTATGCATACCTTGAAGATGAGTTGTTCAAATCATGTATTGAATGGTATTACATCTTTAAGTGAAATGCGTAAGATTGTATATGAAGCTGGAGACGAATATTAATATATGAAGAAAGTACATAATAACCGGAAGGGGAGAAATTATGATAGACATTAAAGAATTATTAGCATTTTCAGTTGAACAGAAAGCATCCGACGTGCATATTGCAGTTGGTATTCCGCCAAAGTTTCGTATCCATGGTAAATTAACTGATGTGGATTGCCCACCGTTAACTCCTATGGATGCAGCAGAGATGATTAGTGGAACAATGACAAAACGTCATCAGGAAATTTTAAAGGAAAGAGGAGAGGTGGACTTTTCTTTTGATTCAGAAGAAACAGGGCGTTTCCGTGTGAATGTATTCTTGGATCGTGGTAATATGGCTGCTGCCTACAGACGAGTTGAGACGATTATTCCAAGACCTGATCAGCTTGGTATTCCAAAAGAAGTCGTTGATTTATATAAGAAGAAACGTGGTTTGGTATTGGTAACAGGACCAACCGGTTCCGGAAAATCAACAACCCTTGCTTCTATTATTAATAAAGCAAATGAAAACTTAACAGATCATATTATTACACTGGAAGATCCCATTGAGTATGTACATCATCATAAAAAGTCAGTTGTTAACCAACGTGAGGTTGGTGTGGATACCATGAGTTATGCCAATGCCATGAGAGCAGTTCTTCGTGAGGATCCGGATATTATTCTGTTAGGAGAGATGCGTGACTTGGAAACTATTTCTACTGCCATTACCGCAGCTGAAACCGGTCACCTGGTATTTTCTACATTACATACAATTGGTGCGGCAAGTACAATCGACCGTATCATTGACGTATTCCCAACTCATCAGCAACAGCAGACCAGAGTTCAGCTTGCTATGATTTTGGAAGGTGTTATTTCTCAGGCATTGATTCCTGCAGAGGATGGAAGAGGACGAGTTGCAGCCTTTGAGGTTATGTTTGGTAGTCCTGCGATTCGAAGTCTGATTCGTGAACAAAAGGTACATCAGATTCAGTCTACAATCCAGACGAGCAGACAGATGGGTATGATTACATTAGATGATCATTTATATGAATTGTACAAAGAAGGTGCTATTAGTAGAGAGAATGCATTGATTTATGCCCAGGATGCACAGGCATTAAAGAAGAAGATGTAATATGTAGTGGTTTGGTTTGACAATTATACCAATAATTTGTAATTTTATATTGCATTATTCATAAAAATAGAGTAATATTAATAGTATCTAAATAAAATGTTAATAAAATGTTCATATTTTATTCGTGAATGGAATATGAATAAGTGAATGGTGGAGGAGTAGTATGGCACAGTATAACTACAAAGCGGTTGGTGCTGACGGTAAAGCCAAAAAGGGTTCTATTGAAGCGGCAGATCGTGAAAGAGCAATGGACAAGCTGAAGTCGGAAGGTTTGTCAGTAACAGAAATGAAAGAAGCTGGCGAAAAAGTTGAGATTAGTTTGTTCAAAAAGAAGGTTAAGAATAGGGATTTGTCTATTCTTTGTAAACAGATGGTTAGTATCTTGAATGCCGGTGTTACTGTTATTGTAGCATTGGAGATGCTGTCAGAGCAGATGGACAATAAGACATTGAAGGCTGCGCTGATTGAAGCAAAAGCATATGTTGAAAAGGGTGGTACATTATCAGACGCGATGCGTTTGAACCCTGATGTGTTTCCGCAGATGATGGTGAACATGATAGGTGCCGGTGAAGCGACCGGTAGTTTGGAGAATTCCTTTGATCGTTTGTCTACTCACTTTGAAAAAGCGGATGCAGTAGCAGGTAAGATTAAGGGAGCACTTACATATCCTATTATCGTGTTAGTAGTAGCGGTTTTAGTTATTGTTGTAGTTATGGTAGCGGTTATTCCTACTTTCGTAGATATGTTTGCTGAGATGGGAACTGCATTACCATTACCAACAAGAATTATGATGGCTGGTTCTGATTTTATTTTACATAAGTGGTGGTTATTAATTATTATTATTGCAGTTGCAGTATTTGCAATTAAAGCATTTGCTGCCACACCTACAGGTCAGTTGTTCTTCTCTAGAACAGCGATTAAGCTACCGATTTTTAGTGATTTAATTATCAAACAGAATGCATCACAGTTTTCCAGAACCTTGAGCACATTAATGGGTGCCGGTGTTCCGATGCTTGATTCTATTGATATGGTTGCTAAGATGATGAACAACAAGGTGTTCCGTGATGGATTGATGGATACAAAGACACAGGTTGCAAAAGGTATTCCTTTATCAAAACCATTAAAGGATATGGAAGTATTCCCAACTATGTTAGTGCAGATGGTTAAAATTGGTGAGGAGACCGGTAATATTGAAGATATGATGGACAAGGTTGCTGATTTGTATGACAGAGAGGTTGACCTTGCAACAGAATCGTTAACTGCAGCTATGGAACCATTGACTATGGTATTAATGGCTGGTATTGTTGGTATGATTGTTGCTGCTGTATACGGACCTATTCTTAGTATGTACGAAGGTATCGACAATATGTAATAACAATGAGTCATGCGTTTTGAAAAATGGGTGTATTCACTCTGTGCTTGCACAAGAGTGAATGCAGACATTTTTCGAAACATAGGACGAATGTCCTGCATCGAGCCGATAGGCGAGATGGCATGACGGAGTAATATGGTTATTATTGCCTCTGACCAAGGCAATTTTAATAAAAAATATATAAGTAAAGGAGATTTTTATTATGAAGAAAATGAATAACAAAGGTTTCTCTATGGTAGAGTTAATTATCGTTATTGCTATTATGGCAATTTTAGCTGCTGCTTTAGCTCCAGCATTAATTAAGTACATTAACAAGTCAAGATTATCAACAGATATCTCAACAGGTACATCAATTGCTTCTGCAATTCAGACAGCATTATCTAATGAGTCTGCTTATGATGATTGTGCTGATGTTGATGCTCAGCCTTTCACAGCAAGTACTTTCACAGGTAAGATGAAAGATGAAGTAGTAGCAACTATTGATCCTGCAAAGTGTGTTGTTAAGTCAAAGAAGGATATGAATGGTACAGCTATCGGTGGTACTAACTTTATCGTAACTGTTAAGCCAACAACTAACGAAGTTACAGTATGGATTGGTGCAAAGAGTACAGATCGTATCGTATCACCTTCAGTTGCTAAGTGCTTAACAGAGAAGACTAACTAATTTGATTTTAATGATCCAGTGCTTTAGATATCTAAAGCACTGGGTTTAGTGAATTTTTGATAACATTATTATACAATCCCCTGGTCAGGGATTTGTATTTTAATGTTTTTATGTTGTTTTGTGAAAAATGGCATATGCCATATAAGACGAATGCATTGATAGAATGATTTGTTTCATTCGTAATAGTGAATATCATGTATCATATGTCTTTAAGCTGTCGGTAGTTTTTATTAGTTTTATGTCCTGGTCAGATATGAGGCTTTTAGAGATGATGACAAATGGCAGCAACCGGCTTACAATATGAGTTCGGTTTAATTTTATTATGATATCAATTGTCTGGTCAGCATTTGATGTGATAATTAGTTAAAAGGAGCGAATGAGCTCTTTGCCCGTGTTGAATTTGGGCAATTTTAATAATGAAATGCGGGAAAGCAGCTTGTGAGCTGGTACCTGAACATGATGGGGCATCGTCCCTGAAAAAAATAACTTCTGATTAGCGAGGGAGGCTACGACATGGCGAAAAGTAATAAAGTCTTAACAGTCGAGATTACAAATGAAAGTATTACAATCATTGAAGTATCACCTTCAGTGAAAAAAGAAACATACGTACATAATGCGTTGATTTTTGAAACTCCGGAGGATGCCTATGATGACGGTATGCTTCGTGATGTGGATCGTTTAAGTTCAGTTATTCGTGAACAGTTAGATGCAAATGGAATTACCAATAAGAATGCGATTTTTATTCTTTCATCTACAAAGGTGGTAAATCGTGAGGTTTTAATTCCGGAAGTAAAAGAAAATAAGATTAAGGGAATTGTTGCAGCAAATGCATCAGAATATTTCCCTGTTAACGTGGAAGATTACGTTGTATCTCATTCTGTGTTAGAACACTTAGTTGATGAGAACAAAGTGAAGCAAATTAAGTTGATGGTTGTTGCAGCTCCAACAACTATGGTAAAAGGTTACTATGAATTGGGTAGTGCGTTAGGATTAACTGTACAGGCTATTGATTATGTTGGTAACTCAATGTTACAGATGATCAAAACCCAGACAGGTACTAACATGACTACAATGGTAATACAGTTAGGTTCTGAATCTACAATCCTTAACATTGTTAAGGGCGATACTTTGTTATTACAAAGAACAGTTCCTTATGGAACCAATGCTGTTGTAACAGAAGTAATGGATGAAAAGGGTGTGGATGCTACTACAGCAATGACACTTCTTCAGAATGAGAGAATGATTACTGTTGATTTTGATGACAATGCAGCTACCGGTGCATTCCGTTACTTAATCAACAATATCGGACGTGTAATAGATTATTATGTAACAAAGAATCCTGATAATCCAATTGATGATGTATTCTTAACAGGTGATGGTGCCTTGATTAGAGGTATTGATGGATTATTCAAGATTCAGTTGAATATTCAGACAAGAATTATGGACAGCTTATATAAAGTTAAGTTTGATCCAAGTATTGATTTAAAGATTTATAACCCTGTATATTTGGTTGCTCCTATTGGTGCTGCATTTGCTCCGATGGGATTCCAGATTGTAGAAACAAAGAAGAAGAGCAGTGCTTCAAATGCTGATTATGTAAAAGCAGGTGTTACTGTACTTGTAATTGGTGTTGTTGCAGCATTAGGTATGATAGTTGTTACAACAGTACTGAAAAATAATGCAAAAGCAGAACAGAACAGTTTGAATGCACAGATTGCAGCTATTTCAGATATTGATCAGATTGTAAGTGATTATGATGCTGCTCAGGCTAAGTTAGCTGATATCCAGAATTTATATGATCAGACAAAAGATGTAAATGAAAACTTTACAATCTTCTTTGAAAACTTAGAAAGTATCCTTCCAAAGGAAATTGCAATTAATGATTATGTGTCAAGTGCAGAAGGTATTGCTATGGAGGGTGTTTCTTCTAACTATGATGCAATTGCCAGATTCATTAAGGATTTAAAAACAATTGAATGTATTTCTGATGCATTTGTTGTTGAGATTAATGAAGAGGAAGCTACAATGGGAACTACTGATGGTGGAACAACAGCAGTGACCGGTTCTTCATTTACTTTTACAATTACAGCACAGTTTGTTTCTATGGATCAGGAAGCTGATGTGGAAGAATCTTCAGATGGTCAGCTTGAAGATACAGTAGAAGAATAGGAGGGTTACCATGAAGTTGAATGATGGATATAAAGGTTTAATTTTTGGTTTAATTGGTATTGCTGCAGCTTTTTTATCATTTATGTATGTTGCTCAGCCTAATTATCAGAGCATGCAGACAATCAAGAGTGAGAATGTAGTATTAAAGTCACGTCTTTCTGAGTTGCAGGCAAAACAGGCTAACAGAGATCAGTATCTTGCTGATACAGCAAAGTTTAATGAAGAGTATGATACAATTTTAAATAAGTTCCCTGCAGATTTGAATCAGGAAATTACTATTATGTTTGTAGAGGGTCTTCGTGATAATTACGGATTTGATGCTACAAAATTAGAAATGGGAGAAAAAGAACAGTTTTATACACTTGGTCTTAATGGTGGTACTTCTTCTCTTGATACTGCTGCGGACACCGCAAGTGAGGAAGGTACAGAAGAAACTGAGGAAGCTACAACGGAAGCTGCATCTGAAACATCAGGAACAGATGTGTTAGCAACCTCTGAGCCTGCTCCACAGTATGATTGCTATCGTGCTATTTTCCCTATGTCATATACAGGTTCTTATGACGAGATTAAGCAGGTTGTTAATTATGTTGATACCTATTCAGACCGTATGACAATTAATAACATCAGCATTACATATGACTCTGATAATGATTTATATACAGGTGATATTGAAATGTATTGCTACTCAATTGAAGGACAGGATCGTCCGGAACGTACAGTTGATTTGAATGATGTAGAGACAGGTGTTAATAACATCTTCAATTCAGGTGCAAGTGTTTCAACTACAGTAGAAGCTACTTTATCTAAGTATGATGAAACAGAAGGTTCAGCGATTGAATCAAATTATGATTTCTATACAATGTTAAATCCTGCATCAAGTGATGTTTCAGCTAAGTTAGTTGGACAAAATGGTGCCGGAAAAGAAGCAAGCGTTATTTCTAACTCAGATGATTCTGTTTCTACAGTAACATATGAGTTCTATGACAAGGACGGAAAGACCTATTGCAAGTACACATTAGATAACAGCGAATCTTATGAGGCTGAAGTTACATCTGCAGAAGATATTAAGGTATTAATCAAATCTTCAGCACGTAAAGATAATGATGATAAGGTTGGTGTTCGTATAACAATCAACAATTCATCAAAATTACCAGTATATGTTAAGGTAAGTGGAGATGATAGTGCTAACCCACGTGTAACAATTGCTGGAAAGTCAGGTTCTGTTAAGGTATACAAGTAGAATGGAGTGGGTGATCCATGAAAAAGAAAATTAATTCGGGATTTAGTATTGTAGAAGTATTAATTGCTTTAGCAATCTTCCTTATACTGATGATACCGATTTCACAAGGTATTATTCAGGCTCTTAATTTGACTACTGGATCAAAGGAATTACAGTACCGTAATGAATTTGCAAAAGGGGTTATGGAGCATGTAAAATCAGCAGAAATTAGTGAAATGCTAGACTCTGAGTATTACGTGGATGCCGGAACCGATGCTTCATCTTTTACAACATCTCAGAATGACGGTGTTATCGTAGATGGTGAAGGTAATGACTGTGAATATGCACAGTATGAGATTAAGGGTACTGTTGAGATTGGTTTAAGAGGAGAAAAGTACAATTATCTGGTGGATGTTGACAATTACGAATATGTTAATAATGCAGCTACCGCACCTGATGATGTAGAAATCAACGATCCTAATAATATGGCCTATGGTATTATCCAGGACTTGGATAAGGATAAGGTTGCAATTATTGGTGAGGGTTTAGTGAATTGTGATAAAGAAGCTGAATCCACATTGTTAGGTAGAAAGCTTACCAGATTAAATGAAGATGATCCGGTCAGATATCAGCAGATAATGGCACAGCCGGATCCCGGTCAGATGTTTTTATCTGATCAGGGTTACCGTTTGTTAACCATTCATGTTAGTGGAAATGCAGATGAAGGATATTCTGTAAAAGGTATTGTTGATTATTTTGATTCATGTTCCGTGTTAGGATATGAAGGACAATATGAAGAAGAATTTTTTGCAGAATTTGGATTATCAACAGATAAGGTATATGAAGGAAAAGTACCTAACATTTATGTAATGTATAATCCATGTTTTTATAACAATGCATATGCAACCGATGATTATATTTTGATTGATACAAGTGAATTGGAGAATAAAGATGATAAGGTTAATGTTTTCTTAATTGAAACAGCATCGAATTATTCTGATTCTATTGTTGATGCAGGCGGTGTAGATGCTGCCAATGAAGTAAGACCGGCAGATGCAAATCCTTTGAACAGTGATGACAGAATTTATTTTGATAACGATGTATTTGGCCGTAGACGTAATGATGTTAAAATTCATCTTGCGGCTGCTGTAGGTACAGGCGCAAATGCAAGTAAGCTCAGTAATATTCACGTATATTCTAATATCGGTGATAATACCAGAAGTATCATAGACGAAAATGGTGACAAAACTGAAGTTGACAGAAGAAATTTAAAGAGCGCCTTAGACCGTATTTGTGCATCAAAATCCGGTGATTATATGTATAAAGGTGTTGCACTTAAAAAAGCCATTAATACTGATTTTAATCATTTATATGATTATATGAAAGTTAGTGTGCATGATAAATTTGACCAGATGACATTAACACCTTTGGTGGGAAATGGTGATGATAATGATGCAACACTTGGATTTTTAAGCGATGCAACAAATGAAAGCAGAGGCTTATACAATGTAAAGGTTTATATGAAAAAGGTTTCCGATGGAGCAATTGATAAGGCCACAGATAAACCTATCTTAGAGGGAACGAAAGGAGGCAACGAATCTTGAAGAAATTAATGGATCGAATGAAAAAAATTCAAAATAATCAAGGAAACAGTTTTGTTGTTGTCGTTGCTACAGTTTCTTTCCTTGCAATTTTAACAGCTGCTTTGTTAGTTGCAGTTGCATTAATTTATCGTTTGAAAGCTTATGATATTAATACTAAGGATAACTTTTATTATCTTGAACAGGCTATGGACGAGATTTATGCCGGTGTCGGTGCGGATTCCTTACAGATATTAAACGAAGCTTATGATGATACATTAGAGACTTTAGTATATTATGATACACTTAAAAAAGAATATGTAACAATGTCAAACGAACAGGCGAATGAAATGCTTGATAAAACCTATATGTATATGTTACAGCATGATGAAAGATATGACAGTCAGACGCATATCGAAACCAGATTAAGGAGTTTTATTACAAATTTGTATGATGCGTCTAGTAATCCTGAAGGTGTACAGTTGACTTTTGATTCTATTAAGATGAATGAGAAGGATATTACAATTGTAAATCTTGTTTTAAAAAGAGAAGCAGAGTACAGTACTGTTAATACCCGGTCAAAGAAGGATTCGGTTGACGGTACTGTGCCGGCAGGTGATACATTTATTCAGACAATTTCTACTGACTTTGTGATTGGAACACCTAAATTAATGGTTAATTTTAACCTTGACCGTTCTCAGGGAAATGAATTGTATGAATATTCAATGATTGCTGACTGTGGTATTGAAATTACAGGTGCAGATGGTAAGTCTGCAAGAGGTAATGATGTTCATATTTTAGGTAATGTATATGCTGCATCAGATTTTTATAATAAGTATTATAATGAAAATCCGGGAAAGATTCATACTGAGAATAATGTAGCTCTTTCAACTGTAGAAAGAGAGCAGTTCCAGAAGATTAACTCTTATAGTAAAGACCGTTTGTTAGAATGTAATGGTGTGAATGTAAAGAGTATGTATTCCGGAATCTATATTGATGGAGCAGATGTGTCTATTTCAGCAGATCGTTTGATTGTTCCCGGAACATTAGCAGTTATGAATTGTTCTGAGACGAATGTTACAACCATTTCTAATGGTTCTAATACTTATGCTGATGTATGGGCAGATAGTATTGTTTTAGATGGATATGCCCTTAAAAAGAATCTGGAAGGTGATTTGAAGGGTTCTTCATTGCAGATGCGTGCTAATATTTTTATGTATGATGACTTAGAGGTTAATGCCAATGCATCAAAAGTAAAATTATATGGTGAATATTATGGATATAATTATGCATCCACAGACAATCGTACCTATTCTGAGCATGCATTAGATAATGGTACCCGTACTTTTACAGCAAATACGAATACAGCATATAAAAATGGTAAGGCAATTAAAGGTCAGGCTCATTATAATAGTAGTGCCATTATCTTAAATGGTGATGATGCTGAACTTGATTTTTCTGATGTAAACTCAATGTATGTTGCAGGTCAGTCTTATATTGAGTTGTCAAAACAGACAACAACAACAGAGGAAGCGATTGAGTATACTGTTGAATCTACTTTAGTGAATGATACTGTTAAGCTTGAAGCTTATGATTATGCAGCAGTTGATAAAGATAATTATACGAAGACCAGAAGTACAACAGCAGGTATTATGACACAAACGGTCACTCCAATTCAGGATTATAGAACAGGTGAGGCGGTTTCTGTTAAGAGTAACCAGTTGGCTTACATCCCGAATACTAACGTTGTTGAGGATGCAACAGGAATTTATGTAAGTCTTCCTGCTTCTGTAAGAGCAACCGAAGCATTTGCTGATGTTTGGGATGATTTGTCAAAGGTGCCTGTTATTAAAACAACAATTTCAGGTAAAGCATATTATTTCTATGATTTTTCTAAGGCAAAACAGACTGCGGCAATGAATGAGTTTATTGCTAAGTATGCGGAATTGTTTGATGTTGATACAATTACATCAGGTGATGACGACCGTACAACAGGTGAGAAAGCAAACTTAACTAACATTACTGATTACGAATTTTTCCAGGTAAAAGCCTTGGATGTTCGGACAGATGATAAGACAGTTCCTATTTATACAAACTCAGCTATTACAACAAAAGTAGGTACTGAATTTACAATTAAAGCCAGCCAGAAGGATATGGAGGCTTTAACAAATGCAGCAAATAAGTTATCTGCTTCCAGTGTTGATACAGCAGCAGCCGGTGCCAATGCAAGCTCCTTAACTTCTGCACTTAACAAACAGTATAAGGAAGTTAAGTGGACTCTTACCAATGCTAGTAAGAATGGTGATTATGTGAATGAAGCACATGCATTATTTGAAGATGATATTACACCAATTAACCATTATTTTGATTTCTCATTAATTGATGACCATAGTGGTTATTATGCGATGAAGAGTGGATATGGTGTATGGGTAAGTGATGGTGATTTGCATGTCGGTGCGAATGGATATAGCTTATCAGGTGGCAACAATACTTCTTATAAAAAGGCGTATAAGAGAGGTCGTGTAAAAGGTATTATTATTGCAAAGGGTGATGTTACCTTTGATACAGACGTAAACAGCTTTGAAGGTTTAATTGTAACAGGTGGTAAGATTATTATTAATAACTTTGCTACCGGTAAGAATAAAATGGAATTAACTGCAAATCAGGAAATTATCAAGTCAATTCTGAAGGAGTGTGATGCTTCCAGAGGAGAGTCAGAAGATAAGAATTTCGGATTTGTATGTGATATGTTTAGATTATTTGTTTCTTCATATCGCGACCCAGGACAGGTAACTGAAAATGATATGTATACTGACTTTAGTTCTCTTATGGTAGAAGATTTAATTACCTTAAAGAACTGGGTTAAGAATGTGGACTAGGTGGTGATGATGGTATGAAAAAGAATCAAGGATACACATTAATTGAATTGATTATTGTACTTGCTATCATTGCTATTTTGACCGGTATGTCTTTCGTTACAATTGCTGTAATTAGACAGGCACAGTATAATTCTTCTGCATCTACCTTAAGTAATCAGATGGGTAGTTTGTTAGTAAAAACAAAGGCTGTGTCAGAAGCAAAGGATGACCCTTTGTGTATGTTATTACACAAATACTCAAAGACAGTTACGTTAGATGATGGCAAGGTTATCCGAAAAGGTAGTTATGCGTTAATTCTTGGTAGAGATACTTCATCAGGTTTTGTTGTTAAGAATACAAATTCTGCTTTTTCAGAGGATGATACAAGCATTGTTGTTGAAGATGTATTAGCAAGTATAATTTCAATTAAATATACTTCGACCGATGATGATCCATTTGCTGTTAGTGGTTCAAATGATACTGATCACCTGATTATTGAGTTTGTTAAGTCTAATGGTAGTGTCAGATATGGTTCCGGTAGTTATGAAATCATTTATAACGAAAGAACTGTTGCAACTGTGAAGCTTGATAAAACAACCGGTAATCATTATTTGAAGTAAGGGGGCAAAGAAGGTATGAAGAAGATACAACAGAATAAAGGTTTTTCCCTTATTGAATTGTTGGTTAGTATGGCTTTGCTTTCCATTATCATGTTAATGGTTGTTCAGTTTATGAGTACAACAACGGCGGCGAATAAGCGTGCAAAGTACAATATGAAATCACAAACATCTGCAAGCGAGCTGATGACACATATCAGTGAAAGTATTGCAGTTGCAAATTATGTACAGGTTGTACCTTATGATAGTGGTGTATATGAAAAGCCGGAAGGTGTTAGAAAGGAAGCAATGGCAACAGGTTTACTAAGGCCTACAAAGGATAAGGCAGGATTTACCTTTAACCTTGTGTGTGACAATTATGTAAATTTTGTTCGTAATACTTCCAGGGAACCGGATGAAAGAAAGGTTATTATTGACAGACAGACATATAAGTTTCCCGGAGTCGATAAGGATACTTATTATCCATTAAATAATGATTTGGATACTTCAGGCACAGATGTCAGATCTTTTAGAGCAATGAAACAGGTATCAAATTCCGGTGACGTATCTTTCCTATATACAAAACCGGCATATATTTACATTGAGAATTCTGTTAGAGAAGAAAATAGCTTAGGAATTCTGGATGAAGTATTATATTATACCATTTATCGTTTTGATTATTCGGATCCTGATAATGCAAAGATTTATGTTTACAGACAAAAAACTGCACATGATAGAGTAGATAAAGTTGACGAAGCGCAAACAAAAGTAAATGCTTTGTCAGGAGAAGATGGATTATTAACAGATAATTTGACAGACTTTTATTTATCCTGTGACGCTGAAGGTGGTGCATTTATGTTAGACGCCTTAATGAATGTTAAGGGATATCAATACAACGTATGTGAAACAGTCATATTAAGAAACTCAAATGTACTTACACCAAAGCCTCATTTGATGTATGAGTTAGGTACAAGAGGTTCAAATGAATCATGGTCAACACCGGAAGATGAGAATTCTTCTGAGTCCGAAGAATAGAAATAAGAAAGGGAGAAAGATATTATGTCAAAGAAAAAAATAATTACAATTTTTTCATTATTACTAGTTGGTATTTTGACAGTTTCTGCTATTTCTTATGCTATTGCAGGACTGAGTAATGGTGATGAAAAAGAAATTCAAACAGCGACAGCGCCAAAGGCAGCTGGAACTTATGTATCTGCGATTGATATGATTATTGAAAATTCATATAAAGCAGAGAATAACACCTTTAACATTGTTGAAGTATTACCTATGGGTTCAAGTCCTTCTGCATTAAAGGATTATGCTACAAATGGTAACTTTAAATCCTTTGTTATTGATGCAAATCGTACGATTACCCAGACGATGAATGATAATTGTATTTTATATGATTATATTCCGGTTAACAATACTTCTGCAATGACAGACAGGGTGACATCCACAATTTTAGGTGGAACAGCTACAATCAGTGATGTGTTAAATAAAGCGGATTTGATTTATTTAACTTCTCCTGGTTATAATTCTTATTTACCTGAAGGTGCAAGCTCAACTAAAGGTATGAGTGAGGAAGTCTATGATTACCTTCATACATATGCATCAGGTAAGAATAAGCCATTAATTATGGACTTTGTAAAATCAACGGATGTTGATACGGATGATAGTAAAACTTATGAGACATTAGTTGATGCTATTCAGTTGAACTATATCAGATATAAGACCTTCCCTTGGGTAGATGGATATACAGCTTCCCAATTCTTCAAAAATCAGGATGGTGGTAACGGTAGATCCCGTTATATTATCTATTCAGGTGCTGCACAGTATAATGTACTTGATATTTCTGATAGTTCATCAGGTGGTCCGATTAAGGCTGCTATGGAAGATGAATATGACAGCTTAAAAACAAGAATTTACTATGGTTCAGAAGAACCACAGCCATTAACTTATAATGTGAAATCACCGGCTGAGTTAGATGCGGATCCTAGTATTTTAGATTCACATTATGACTTTATTGTGATTGAAAGTTCTGTGAAACCAAGTAGTATTTCAGATGATGTTTATTCAAAGATTAAAACGCTTTCTGAATCCGGAAGATATATCTTCTATGGTACAAATAAAGTTGTTAGTGGTAGTGGTGAAAGTGGCGGAACTGCTACAAATAACTACTTAAAATTAATGAATCTGTTAATGACCGCCAACGGATTGTCAAGACAGAAAAATGTTATGTCGGTTCGTCCGGGCTTCTTCACTGTTTTGAATAATGATCCGGCTTCTGATTATGGTAAAGAAAAGGCAAATGAAATTGCTAAGTTACTGAATAATTCAGATTACAGAGGTTCTTCAACAAATGGTGAAAGTAGAAAGTTCAGAGTGTTAGAGATTGAGCCAAGTTATCCGATTGATATAAAGGTAGCAGAGGCAAGTTCGGTAACTACTTCAAAGTATACACAGAATGATTGTTATGGTCCTATTAAAGGTGGTTATTACATAGAACCTGATCAGGTAATGTTTGGTGTATCAAAGGATGAGGTTCCGGATCAGGAACATGGCGAGTATTATGCATTCCAGATGAGTAGAGCTAAAATTGCTCAGATTACCGGTATTAATTACGATAATATTATTGTGGATCAGATGTCTGTAAATGAAGCCATTTGTAGTAAAAAGGTTCTTGCTGAGACATATGATATGGTTTACATTGGTGGTAATTCATCTGCGTATGTTCAAAGTACACATGTTAACTTAGGTCAGTCCATTGATTGGACCGGTTCGCTTCAGAATGATTATTTGGAGAATAGATTTACTAATTTTGATATGTATACACATACCGGATATTTAGCAGCATATCGTCTTGAGAATGGATTTGGAAGTATTGGTTCTGCTAGTGATACCAGTGTAGTAGTCAGTGGTCATGATTTAACCATGAATAATATGCAGGAATTAAACGACTATGTTG
>JBJENY010000066.1:0-14936 GCA_051880435.1 Lachnospiraceae bacterium
TCTCGTCATCTTCGTAATCATCATCGTCATAATCAGGATCTGTTTCATGATATAAACTTTCTAATGCCTTATTTGCTTCTTCAAGCTCTGAATGATTAATAGGATATACTGCCGTACCCTGTGTGGCTCCTGCATTAATTGCAGCCAATTCCTCCGACGAAATTTGAACCGTTGGGGAATTAACCACCTGTCCGGAAATAATACCAACTTCTGCATTGGGATCCATTGTTAATTTTTTCAAGTCTGATAACAACGCATTCACTGTAAGATATCTTCTCTCCGGTCTTTTCTGCATTGTTTTTAAAATAACACGTTCTAAGCCAACCGGGATATCCGGATAGTATTCTCTCGGTGGAATCACTTCACTTTGAATATGCATTAAAGCAACCGTAACATTATTCTCACCCTCAAAGGGAACCCTTCCGGTTAACATTTCATACAAAGTAACACCTAAAGAATAAATATCCGAACGTTCATCAGAATATCCACCCCGTGCCTGTTCCGGAGATATATAATGTACACTTCCCATGGCACTTGAAGCAATAGTATTAGAAGTTGCTGCTTTTGCAATTCCAAAATCAGTAACCTTTAACGTACCATTTTTTGACACAATTATATTTTGAGGCTTAATATCTCTATGAATTGTATGGTGTTCATGGGCAACTTCAATTCCGGAACAAATCTGAATAATAAAATCAAGGGCAGTTTGATACGGTAATCTTCCATTCTGCTGAATATATTCTTTTAAGGTAATTCCTTCAACTAATTCCATTACAATATAATAAAATCCATTTTCTTCCCCTACATCAAATACATTAACAATATTGGGATGGGAAAGACCTGCAGCGGACTGGGCTTCTATTTTAAATTTGCTTACAAAGCTTTTATCATCAGAAAATTCCGGTTTCAAAACCTTAATGGCAACATAGCGATTCAACACATGACATTTTGCCTTATAAACAAAACTCATACCACCGGAACCAACCTCTTCAATTATTTCATATCTGTTTTGAATAATCATACCTTTTTCAAACATCTTAATCACACCTCATTTAATGTCTGTTCAATTACAACAACACCTATATTATCTTTACCACCATAATAATTCGCTCGTTCAATTAACTGGTCACATATTTTATCTAAAAACAATGGTTGCATTACAATATCACAAATCTCATCATCCTCTATCATATTGGTTAATCCATCTGTACATAACAAAATTTTTTCACCAATATGAAGTTCCACTTCAAAGAAATCAGGAACAGCTTCCCGTCCCGTTCCAAGTGCTCTTGTAATAATATTTTTTTCCGGATGGAAACGAACTCTTCTACGGTCAAGCTGACCTGTACGAATCAGTTCTTCAACCAAAGAATGATCCAATGTAATCTGTCTTGCTTCTTCCCCCATTATGTATAATCTGCTATCTCCAATATTGGCAACATACATTGTTTCATCAGTAATAACAGCTATTACAAAAGTTGTTCCCATGCCCTTTAAATGTGCATTTTCATCAGCATCTTTTAGCAGCATGTCATTTACTTTTGCAATTCCGGTTTTTAATATCGTAATGGGATTCACATACTCACAGGTTTTAACATAATCAACAAACCATGTTACAGCATGTGATGATGCATAATCACCCGCCTGATGTCCCCCCATACCATCTGCTACAATATACAGATTCGGAAGGTTACCAATGGCTTTATCTGAAAAGAAGATGCTATCCTGATTCATACTTCTAACCATTCCAATATCTGTTTTTCCAAAGGATATCATCAAAACCCTCCTTATCCGTCTTTTTCCATATAGGCCTTACGAAGCTGTCCACAGGCAGCATCAATATCTTTGCCCATACCTCTTCTAATAGTAACATTTATTCCATTTTTTTCAAGCATAACTTTAAATTTTGAAACTGCATTGTCATCGGCTCTTTTGTAATCCCTTTCCTTAATAGGATTAACCGGAATCAAATTAACATGACAGGGAAATCCCTTTAATAATAAAGCCAATTGATCCGCATCCTGCTTTCCATCATTTTCACCTGCCACTAAAGAATACTCAAAAGTAATTCTACGACCGGTTGTTTCAAAATAGTACTTGCATGCATCCAATACTTCATTCATACTGTAAGCATTTGCAATAGGCATTAATGCTTTTCTTTTTTCATCATTAGGTGCGTGAAGGGATAAAGCAAAAGTAATTCCAAATTTTTTATCTGCCAATTCATATATTTTAGGTACGATTCCGCAGCTGCTGACTGTAATATTTCTCTGGCTGATATTTAATCCGTTTTCATTAGTAATTAATGTAATAAACCGACATAAATTATCAAAATTATCCAATGGTTCCCCGGTTCCCATAACTACAACATTAGATACCCGTTCTCCTGTAATATAAGAAATCGCGTATATTTGATCTAACATCTCTGAAGCAGTCAGATTCCGGGAAAGTCCCATTAATGTGGAAGCACAAAATTTACATCCCATTCGACAGCCTGCCTGGGAAGAAATACATACAGAATTTCCATGATGATAAGGCATAAATACGCTTTCAATTACATTGCCATCCTGTAACCGAAATACAAATTTATTGGTTCCGTCTTTTTTAGAAATAAAACGCTCAACAACTTGAAGTGCAATAACATCATCCTTAATATCTTCCCTTAAACTTTTGGGGATATTGCTCATTTCATCCACATTTCTCACAAGCTTTTTATGGCACCATTCATATATCTGTTTGCCACGAAACTTCGGATAGCCTTTTTTCTCTATGTAATTGGTTAATTCCTCTAATGTATACGATTTTATATCCATTATTTTCTTCTAAATGCGGAAATAAAAAATCCGTCACACTGCTCCCTTCCCTGTAATAGCTGAAGCATATTATCTTCTACTAAACATTGTTCTAATAAATCCGGTATCTTCTCTTTTAAGGAATAACCGTCATAATCTTCATGATTCAAAATCCACCTTGCATTTTCAATATTCTCGAAAGGATTAATCGTACATGTACTATATAACAAAAGTCCCCCAGGCTTTACATATTTTACTGCATTTTCCAAAATATCTCTTTGCAGTTGCTGCAGTTTCTCTAACTGTTCTTCCTGAAGATGATATTTAATATCATTTTTCTTTCCCATAATTCCAATTCCGGAACAAGGCAAATCAGCAATCACAATGTCAGCCTTTCCAACCATTGTTTCATCTGATTCCAAAGCATTTTTTACTTGCAATATCATATTATGAAGCTGTAACCGCTCCATATTTTCTTTTATTAAGGATACCTTTTGTTCCGTTAAATCTCTGGCTAAAACTTCACCTTTTTCTAACAACACCTGGGCAAAATGGGTAGCTTTTCCACCAGGTGCACTGCACAAATCTAAAACAGTAATTTTTTCATCCCCTTTTAAGTTCTCCATCCCTTTGATAAGCTCAGACTTCACTAATTCACAAAGCAACATAGAACTTTCATCCTGAACAAAAAACGCACCCTGTCTAAATCCGGGAATACGACTCACATAGTTAATATGATTAAGATGTAATGCATCCTGAACATAATGTCCATTTGTAACAAATATTTCGGCATCAGAAAGTCCGGCTGCTAACTCCTCTTTTGAGATTAGAGATGTATTAACACGAATGGTCAAATCCTTTGCCCCAATAGAGCCCTCTAATATGGCTTTGGTTAATTCTACACCGTACCATTCTATTATTTTTTTTACCAGCCACTCCGGTACTGAATACTGCACACTTAAAAATAATATCAAATCATCTTCTTCCTTTGGAAATTGAAAATCATCAATATTTTGGGCAATATTACGAAGTACACCATTCACAAAACCTGTAAGCTGATGAAATCCTTTTTTTCTTGTCAGTTTTACACATTCATCACAGGCAGTTTCCTTTGCTACACTATCCATATATAGCATTTGGTAGACGCCCATACGTAGAATCATTCGAATAACGGGCTTACATTTATTTACTTTTATTTTACTAAACGCATTTATCACATAATCAAGGCGAATTCGATACTCTGTTACACCTTCTGTCAGACGGGATAAAAAACTCCGTTCCTGCTTACTTAAAAACTGGTTTTGAAATAAAGTTTTATCTAAGGCATCTTTTACATAAATATTCTTTTTTTCACTTTCTAATAATGTTTCCAATGCTAATAAACGTGTATTTCTATTTGTCATAAATTAATTTCCAACCTTCATACCCTTTTCCATTTTAAAGCCCAGTAAAAATGCTCCGGTATCCATGCGTTTTTTTCCTTCCAGTTGCAAATTATATATCTGTAACCCATTCTTTCCACAACGAATGGTAAAGCTTTTTTTATCAATACGCACCACAGTACCCGGTTTGGTATTTTTTTCTTCCTCACTTAAGGAATCTTCTAAAACAATACCGGCAACATATATTTTTAATATTTTATCCTGCAAATAGGTATATGCAGATGGCCATGGATTGAAGCCTCTAATCAGACGTTCTAATTCTACTGCATCCTTTGTAAAGTCCAGCTTACCCATTTCTTTCGTAAGCTTCTTTGCATAACTGGACCGGCTGTCATCCTGTTTTGTTCTTGTTGCAGTTCCATTTTCTAACTGTTCTAAGGTAGTAAGTAAGACCTTTGCTCCTTCTATAGCTAAACGGTCAAACAAAGAACCACCGGTTTCATCAAAAGCTAAAGGAATGGTACTTTGACAAAGAATATCTCCTGTATCTAATCCCTTTTCCATAAGCTGGGTTGTAACTCCTGTTTCCTTCAAACCATCAATTACAGCCCATTGAATGGGTGCAGCACCTCTGTAAGCCGGAAGCAGGGATGCATGTACATTAATACATCCGTACTTAGGTAAATTCAGAATTTTCTCAGGCAACAGCTGTCCAAAGGCAACAACCACAATCACATCCGGGCAAATGTCCTCCAGTTCTTCTAAAAACCAGGCTTCTGATACTTTTTCCGGTTGTGCAACAGGTAATTGATATTCCAGTGCCTTTTCTTTAACAGGTGTATACATCATTTTTTTACCACGACCTTTGGCCTTATCCGGCTGTGTTACTACCAATGCCACCTCATGTCCGGCTTTTACAATTGCTTCTAATGTTTCAACGGCAAAATCCGGTGTTCCCATATATACAATCTTCATACGTTACCTCCTAATTAATGAATCATCCTATCATAAAATAATACTGTATGATTTACAAAAACATACAGTATCATTCTTCTTTTCCTTATTCTTCTTCCTCATCCATTATTTCTACATCACGAAGAGGTCCATCGGCAACATCTTTATATAGAATACCCTCTAAATGATCCACTTCATGACAAATCGCTCTGGCAAGTAAGCCTTCTCCCTCGATTTCGATTTCTTCCATTTCTTCATTGAGACATCTGCATATCACATGATTTGGTCTTGTAACAACAGCTACCTTACCAGGAAGACTTAGACATCCTTCATCACCGGTCTGCTCTCCATCCTTTTCAATAATAACAGGATTAATGAGAACGTACTGATTATCATCATCTACATCAATGACAACAATACGTTTTAAAATGCCTACCTGAGGTGCCGCCAAACCAACACCACCGGTTTCATACATTGTATCAAACATATCTTCAATTAAGGTTAGTGTTCTGTCATTCATAACCTTAACCTCTTTACATTTTTTTCTCAGTATTTCATCTCCATCATAGCGAATCTGTCTTATTGCCATTTTTTTACTCCTTATTATCTGTCAAACGAAAATAAATTATGTCATTCATATGAAACATTTTGTATTTTTGATGATTTCAATCAAAAAACAAACAAAGATATTCTATCATAATTTCCCGCAATTGTCTAATATCCATGTACAGGATCAAAATCAAATGAAATATAACATTTTTTCCATTCTTCTTTTCTATCCATATAGGTTTCAATAGAATTCTTTATTGTTACCAAGGAACCATAGTCCTGATTTTTAATATAAATAACACGTCGATATCTGTCATTTACTTTTGCAATGGTTCCATCACAAGGACCAATAATTCTTGTTTTCTTTAATTTTTCACCCTGCTTGGATTCTTTGCCACCATGTTTTTCCACATACTTATCAAGCATTTGTTTTAAAATACAGGATATATCATGAACCAGCAATTCATCCTGGGACTCCATAAATATTGCCAATACATGAGTAAATGGCGGATACTCCAATATACTTCTATATGTTTTTTCCTCCAAATAAAACGCCTCATAATCCTGATTTGCTGCCGCCTCAATACAATAATGATCCGGCTGATAGGTTTGAATCACCACATCCCCTTTCAGAGCTCCCCTTCCTGCTCTTCCTGCAGCTTGGGTTAACAAATCAAAGGTTCTTTCTGCAGCCTTATAGTCATTATCAAATAATGTTAAATCAGCAGCAATTACTCCAACAAGAGTTACATTAGAAAAATCATGTCCCTTTACAATCATTTGCGTTCCAACCAGTATATCTGCTTCTTTGTCAGCAAACTGACTTAGTATTTTTTCATGAGCATCTTTTTCCTTTGTAGTATCCATATCCATACGAAGCACTTTTGCCTCCGGAAACATTTCCTTTACCTCTTCTTCTATTTTTTGTGTTCCAATACCAAAACCTGCAATAAATTTTGAATTACATACAGGACAAGCTGCAGGCTTTTTTGTTTCATATCCACAATAATGACATACAAGTTTTTCTTTCGGTGTTTTAGAAAAATGCTCTGTTAGTGATACATCACAATGGGGACATTTAAATACATAGCCACAGCTTCTGCAGGAAATAAAGCCCGTATGACCTCTACGATTTAAAAACAGCATAATCTGTTGTTTTTTCTCTAAACGGTCCTTCATCATATCTTGTAACGTATTACTAAAAATGGATTTATTTCCCCTTTTCAGTTCCTCCCTTAAATCAACAACTGTAGTATTTGCCAAAGCGGCATCCTCTTTTGCTCTTTTTGTAAGGGTTAACAGCTTATATTCTCCATTTAAGCTTTTATAATAGGATTCTATGGAGGGCGTAGCAGAGCCTAACACAAGAGAAGCACCACACTGTAACGCTCTATACTTTGCCACTTCTCTTGCATGATACTTTGGCGGGTTTTCACTTTTATAGGTTGACTCATGTTCCTCATCAATGATGATCAACCCAATATTGGAAAATGGTGTAAACAAAGCAGAACGGGGTCCAATCATGACAGAAACCTCTCCCTTTTTTGCCTTTTCAAACTGGTCATACCGCTCCCCTTTACTAAGCCTTGAATTCATAATGGTAACCTTATCACCAAAACGTTTACGAAAACGTTTCACCGTTTGGTAAGTAAGTGCAATTTCAGGAATCAGAACAATTGCCTGTTTTCCCATTTGAAGGACTTTTTCAATCATTTCAATATATACTAAGGTTTTTCCACTTCCCGTTACACCCTTTAATAAATATACACCTGTCCGACCATTCTTAAAATCATTTATTACTTCATTAATCGCATGCTGCTGTTCTTCATTGGGAATTTCATCAGATTTTTTTTCATATTCCTTTAATGATGTATCCCCTAACACATCGCGATAGTAGCCTTCTTCTTCAATGGCAATTACTCCCTCTTTCTCCATTGCCTTTAAAGTAGAAGCTGCAATATTTAATTTCCCTGTTACAAGAGAGTAGGGAATCAACGGGTCTTCCTTCAATTCCTGTAATAAACGAAGCTTTCCTTTCATATGTTTTTTTTCATACATAATAAGCAAATCTTCTACCCGGTTTATATCCACTAAAAGACGAACCTCTTTTTTCGTTAGTCCCTTCACCTTTTCCTTAATTGGCATAACAGTCTTTAATGCATTAATCATTGTAGAACCGTAGCTTTCCTTAATAAATGCCGCCAATTCGATCAAAGAGCTTTCAATGGCAACGCCGGCTTCATTAACGGACTGAATTGATTTTAACTTATTTTCCTCATATACTGCATGACTACTGATTCCAACAACATATCCTTTTTTCAAATGATTCCCACGTCCAAAAGGGATAGACACCTGGGTGCCTATCCTTATATCTTCCTCTAATTCCTTAGGAATCTTATATTGAAATGTCCGGTCTATGGCTTCATGTGAAATATCAATTATGATATCCGCAAATTTTTGTGACATCCTCTTCCTCCAAAATTTGTTGAATCAGTTCTCTTTCGTCCATATGGTATTTTTTACCTTTTATTTCCTGATAATCTTCATGACCTTTTCCTGCAAGAACAATTACATCTCCCTCTTTCGCATTCATAATCGCATAACGAATTGCTTCTTTTCTGTCAGGAATTTCAACATAGTTACCTTTTGTTTTTGCCATACCAATCTTTATATCATCAATAATTGCCTGGGGATCTTCATCTCGGGGATTATCTGATGTAATAATGGTTAAATCAGCCATATTTCCGGATACTTCCCCCATCTCATATCTTCTTACTTTGGAACGATTGCCACCACAGCCAAATAAAGAAACTAATCGTCCGGGGTTATATGCCCGAAGAGTTTTTAAAATACTTTCTAAACTCATGGCATTATGGGCATAATCAATCAAAAGTGTAAATGCTGTAGAAACAGGAATCAGTTCTACTCGTCCTTTTACATGAATATCTTTAAGGATATCAATAATCGTATCCATAGGAACATTCATTTGCCTTGCAACAGCAATTGCAGCTAATGAATTATGAACTGAAAATTCACCCGGCTGGCTGACTACTATTTTTTCTTTATAAATACCATCTAAATCATATCGAATACCAAGGCAGCCTTTTTCTTTAAATAAATCCAAATTCTTCGCCTGATAATCGCAATTATCTGTTTTACCATATGTAATAACCTGACAGGTATGTCCTTCCATAATTTCTTTACAGTGTGAATCGTCCTTATTAAAAATACCTTTATCACACATAGTAAACAGCTTTGCCTTCCAGCTTAAATATTCTGCAAAATCCTTATGTTCATTTGGTCCAATATGGTCTTCTGACAGATTCGTAAAAATACCATAATCAAAATGAATCCCTGCAATACGGTCTAACATAATGCCTTGAGAAGATACCTCCATCACAACACTGTCAAGACCTGCTGCAACCATATCCGCTAATGTTTTTTGTAATACAATGGATTCCGGAGTTGTATTGTTTGCCGGCGTAACCTTATCACCAATAATTGTTTCAATTGTACCAATTAATCCACATTTATGACCTGATTGATCCAACATGGATTTTATCATATAGGTAGTAGTGGTTTTGCCTTTTGTACCGGTAATTCCAATTACTTTTAATTGCTTTGAAGGATGATTAAAAAATGCTGAACTAATCATTCCCATGGCATATCTTGTACTTTTAACCTTAACAATGGTAACCGGTATATCCAATGAAACATCAACATCTTTTTCAACAATTAAAACAGAGGCACCTTTTTTTACCACTTCCAAAGCATATTCATGTCCGTCAAAAACCGCACCTGTAATACAAAAAAACAATGCGTCTTTTTGTATTTTTCTGGAATCATTTTGAATATCATTAACCTGTGTATCCAGATTGCCTCTTATTAATTCATAATCTAAACCTTCTAATAACTGTTCTAACTTCATGTACATCATCCCTTCTATTATACTTTATGAATTAAGAAAACCCCCAAGAATCATCTCAGGGGTGTACACTTCTTATTCATCCTCTTCGTCTCCTACAATTTTAACTTTACCTTCGTAAAGCTCTTCTACTGCTGTAGACAATGGTTTTAATCCGTTACTGTCAACTAAGGGAGTATCACCTGCAATAATTTGTCTGGCACGCTTTGCTGTTGCAAGAACAATAGAATAACGGCTCTGCACAACTGGCTGTTCTCCCGGTTCAACGTCACTGTTAACTACTTCCATTAAATCTGTATAAGATGGATGGATCATGATAAAATCTCCTTTCGAATATCAAATAATTCATTCTTTGTTTTTGTAATATAATCTTGGTTGTTAGATGTTTTAAATCCTTCTGCTAATATTACTGCATTTACGTGATCTACGCAAGTATCTAAATCATCATTTACAACTAAATAATCATAATAAACCATATCGTCAGTTTCTTCATAGGCACGTTTTAATCGTTTTGCAATGACTTTTTCCTCTTCTGTGCCTCTTCCTTCCAAACGATTTTTCAAGCTTCTTGCATCAGGTGCAGTTAAAAATACCAATACAGCATCCGGATACTGCTCTTTAATTTTCATAGCACCTTGTACTTCAATTTCTAATATAACATTATGTCCAGCCTCTAATTCATCTTCAACGAATTTTCTTGGAGTTCCATAATAATTCTCAACATACTGTGCCCATTCAATAAAACCATTATAGTCAATTAGATTTTGAAATTCGGCAACTGTCTTAAAGAAATAATCCTTGCCATCAACCTCTCCGGGCCTTGGAGCTCTTGTTGTAGCAGATACTGATAAACTATAATTGTACTTCTCAACCAGTTTTTTTACTACAGTTCCTTTTCCCACACCAGAAAAACCGGAAATTACAATTAAAATACCCTTTTTCTTCATAAGTATCATCCTTTACTCAATATTCTGAATTTGTTCACGAACCTTTTCAATTTCAGTCTTTAAATCAATGGCTTTATTAGAAATATCAAGAGAATTGGCTTTTGACAAAATAGTATTTGCCTCACGATTCATTTCCTGTGCAATAAAGTCTAATTTACGACCTACATTACCACCTTCTGACAAAATAGCCTTTGTATTCTCAATATGACTACGTAGTCTTACGGTTTCTTCATCTACACAGATTTTATCTGCATAAATTGTAACCTCAGTAGCAATACGGCTCTCATCAATTGTAGTATTTTCTAATAATTCTTTCACTTTTGCTTCTAATCTTGCCCGATATGATTCAATTAAAGATGGTGAGGTTTGCTCAATATAATCTACCATTGCCAGCATTCCGTTTAACTTCTCAATCAAATCATTTTTTAAAGCTTCCCCTTCTTTTGTACGTGACGCAACAAAGCTTGTGGCTGCTTCATCTAAAATAGTTTGTATGTCCTTCCAAAGTTCTTCCTCATTCTCTGACTGTTCCTCTAAAGTCAAAACCTCCGGATATCTGGAAAGTGCACCCGCTGATAAATCACTTCTTAAATCAAAATCCTCTGCCATTTGTTTAATATAATTCACATATTCTGCTGCAATTTCTTTATTATATTTTACGCAAACATTATTCTCCGTATAATCTTCATAGGTAATAAAGATATCGACTTTACCTCTGCCAATATAAGTTTTTAAATGATTACGAATAGCAGATTCAAAGAAATTTAGTTTCTTTGGCATCTTAATATTGATGTCACAATATCTGTGATTTACTGACTTCATTTCAATTACAATTTTACGTTCCGGTGTCACGCTTTCCCCGCGACCAAAACCTGTCATACTTTTTATCATATGTTTTACCTGCTTTAAAAAAATTATAACAACAAACTACACACTTCTTAACTAATAAATTATAACCGAATAAAATATAAATTGCAAGAAATCATTCCTTATACTCCCTTATTCCGTCAATATTAGGGAGTGCTACCATAGAATAATTTGTATGATATATTACATATCCCGGTGCGCTTTTGGACGGTTTCTTAAGATTTCCCCGTCTGGTATAATCAATTTCCACCTTTGGTGTTGTTTTTCCGGAGGAATAAAATGCGGCCAAACGGGCTGCCTCCTCATAGGTTGCATCAGGAACATCCTCTGCTCCTTCTAACTTCACAATCACATGAGAACCCGGCATTTCCTTTGCATGAAACCATAAGTCCTTTGTATTTGCCATTTTAAAAGTCAGTCTTTCATTTTGCAAATTATTTTTCCCAACGTACATGTGAAATCCATCTGAAGATATATAGTGTAACGGCTTGCTTTTTTCCTGTTTTACTCCTGTTTTTTTATTAGATTTTGCTTTTATCAATCCAGACAAAATCATCTCCTCTTTTATTTCTGCCAAATCGGCTTCAGAAGTAGCAATTTCCATACTATGCTGCAGGGATAGTAACTGATTTAAGGTAGCCTTTGTTTCTTCAATTAAAGTAACAGATGCTTCATAAGTACGCTTTAATTTATTATATTTTGCAAAATAACGATTTGCATTTTCAACCGCAGTCAAATCCTTATCAAGAGGTATCGTCACATCTTCATTGGTATAATAATTTTGAACCGTAATCTCCTTATCCTGCGGTTTCACAGCATAACCATAAGACTGTAATAATTCTCCATATATTCGATATTGTTCCTTTTTTTCGGTATCCTTTAGCTGATTTCTTAACAGATCATATTTTTTTGCTGTACGCTCCACTGCAACAGACAATACTTTTCTAAGATCTGTTGACTTTTGATGAATACGGGAATAATTATCCTTTCTTGCATAATATGCTGATAACAAATCAGAAATATCCGTAAAATGTTCCTGAAGGAAATCCTGATACATAGTAAGTGGCAACGCCGAAAAAGCAATTGGCTCCTCTTTATCATATACAATCACAGGAGCATACAAACCTGCCCGGACAGCTTCCATCATATCAGAAAAATGGTTCCATAAATCATTACGATTATGATCTGCCAAGCTGTCTGTACTGAAATTACCATCTATACCTGAACGAAAACACAATTCCTCTGCCATTTGTTTTGAAAAGCCTGTTAAAGATGAATAAATTGATTTTTCAATACTCATTGACTTACAAAGTATTTCATCCACAAACTGTTCTTTTGTTACAATTAAGGGATTCCTCTTATTGTTAGGTGGCATTTCATACTGATATCCCGGTAAAACTTCTCTCACGGAACTTACTTGTGCACCAATTCGTTTTATCGCATCAATTATTTTACCAGCTTCATCCGTAAAAATGATATTACTGTATTTTCCCATTAATTCAATGATTAAATTCTTTTTACACAAATCTCCCATTTCATTTAAATGCTCTATTTCAACGGAAATAATTCGTTCAAAATCAGGCTGCAGGATTTTTGTAATTCTTCCATTCCCGATATGTTTTCTTAACAACATACAAAATCCGGGTGCAACCGGTGGATTTTGTTTGTTCTCCGATAAAAAATAGACCAAAGGCAACGAAGCACTGGCATTTAACATCAGACGATAGGTTGTGCCGTGATTCTTTACAACTAAATTAATTTCATCATTTTCCGGTTGATATATTTTATAGATACGACCACCTTCAAGGCGCTTTTTCATATCCATTACAATATTTGAAACTACGATTCCATCAAATGCCATTTTTTCTCCTTACTACAAAAGTAAGACGCGCTAACCAAGGTTGACGCGTCTTATTTTTATCATCTACTGATATAAATCTTCGTAATGCTTTGCAGAAGAGCTCCATGAATAATCCTGCTGCATTGCACGTAACTGCATGGCTTCCCACTCTTTTTTATGGTTATTAAATACATTCTTTGCATAATTAATAGTATTTAATAATTCCTGAGCATTATAATTAGCAAAAGAAAAACCGGTTCCGCTTTGCTCATACTCATTATATGGAATTACCGTATCCTTTAAACCACCGGTTTCCCTGACAATCGGAAGGGAACCGTATCGAAGCGCCATTAATTGTGTCAAACCACAAGGTTCAAAACGGGACGGAACTAAAATCGCATCACATCCACCATACATTTTATGAGATAACCCATTTGAAAAATAAATATTAGCACTTACCTTTGCCGGATGAATTCCCTGATAATAACGGAACATGTCCTCATAACGAGGGTCGCCGGTTCCAAGTACTACAAACTGTACTCCATCCTGACAAATTTCATTCATCACCGCATCAACTAAATCTAAGCCTTTTTGGTCTGTTAAACGGGAAATAATACCAATGACAAATTGATTCTTATCAACCGGTAATCCTAACTCTTTTTGAAGTGACAATTTATTTGCCACCTTATTTTTCTTGAAATTTTTACAATTATAATTTTTAGTTAAAAACTTGTCTCTTTCAGGATTATATTCATCGTAATCCAAGCCATTAACGATACCAACTAATGACTGATTTCTAGCCTGTAACAAACCATCTAATCCTTCCCCATAATATGGTGTCTGGATTTCATATGCATAAGTTTTACTTACTGTAGTAATGGTATCTGCATACACAAGCCCACCTTTTAGCATAGAACCGGTATGATTTAATTCAAGCTTATCTGCTGTAAACAAATAATCCGGTAATCCCGAACAATATTTTAAATGTTCAATACTCCACTTTCCCTGGAACTTCAAATTATGAATTGTCATAATCGAACGGATTCCACTGAAAAAGGGATTTCCTGCAAATAATGTTTTTAAATATACCGGAACTAATCCCGCCTGCCAGTCGTGACAATGAACAATATCCGGACGGAATCCAACTACTGGTAATATTGCTAATGCTGCCTTTGAAAAATAACAGAACTTTTCAATATCCCATTTATCTTCAGTATACGGAGTCAACCCATTAAAAAAATACTCATTGTCAATAAAGTAAACCGGAATTCCCTCATATTCCATATACATGATACCAACGTACTGGGAATGTCCTCCAATATCCATCTGAAAATTAGTAATAAACTTCATTTTGTCTTTATACTTCGACGGAATACACATATAGTTAGGAATAATAATTCTTACATCATATTCTGATTTGTCAAAAATTTTAGGTAATGTCCCAACTACATCTGCAAGTCCTCCCGTTTTAATAAAAGGCACGCATTCCGAAGCAATATATGCAATTTTTTTCATGTAACCTCTCCTTTGTACCAGCCTGCAATCATTTTACAGACGTTTTGCTTCAAACCATGGAAACATTTTACCATAATCTGTTACAAAACAAAAGGAAAAACATTTTTAAAGATAGCGTAAATTTACAGTAGGATTTTTAAGGGTAGACCAACCCAACGATGTTAA
>JBJENY010000067.1:0-14825 GCA_051880435.1 Lachnospiraceae bacterium
TTTACCAAACACTTTTTAGATATTTAACCTGTCTACTTGACAAGGGGCATATCACTAAAGAAGAAGACCGTATTTTTTATGGTTATTTATATGAACAGAAAAAAAGCTATGCATTAGACTATGATGATTTAATGATGTTTGCGTTTTATATATTAAAAAACTATCCGGAAAAACGCAAAAAATGGCAGGAACGATTGCAGTATATCATGGTAGATGAGTTTCAGGATGTTTCCGGTTTGCAATATGAGATGGCAGAATTATTAAGTTCTTATCATGGGAACTTGTTTATTGTTGGAGATCCTGACCAGACAATCTATACATGGAGAGGGGCAAAAATCGAATATATTTTAAATTTTAATAAGGTGCATGCTGATTGTATTGATATCATTATGAACAAGAATTATCGTTCTTCTTCGAATATTCTGTTGGCATCAAACTCCCTGATTTCCAAGAATCAGCAGCGGATAAAAAAGGATTTAAAGCCTATGAAGGGAGAAAATGTACCGGTTGTATTTCATCATGCTAAGACAACGGTCAAAGAAGCCGACTGGATTACAAGTCAGATTAAGCTTTTGATGGAACAAGGATGTTCTTATAATGATATTACAATCTTGTACCGTGCCCATCATGTATCAAGATGTTTGGAGGAGTCCTTATTAAAGGCACAGATTCCATACGTAATATATAGTGGGGTATCATTTTATAATCGAAAAGAGGTAAAGGATGTACTTTGTTATCTGCGAATGCTGATTTTTGAAGATGATGTATCCTTTAAACGAATTATTAATGTCCCCAAAAGAAACTTTGGCAGAAAACGGATGGAGTTTTTGGAAAACTATGCCGAAAATCATCAGTTAAAGCTTTATGAAGCGTTATTAGAGACATTAGAGGAGCCACTGATTGCCAGTAGCAAGGCATCAGATTTTGTTAATCTCATTGAATCCTATAAACAGGCATTTCCATTATATAAATTGACAGATTTGTTAACCGGTATTATGAATGATAGTGGGTATGAGGCTATGCTTCGCCTTTCCGGTGAGGATGACCGTCTGAATAATTTGGCAGAGCTAAAGCAGGCTGTTTTTTATTATGAAAGTAATGCAGGGGAAATGACGTCACTTTCTGATTATTTGCAAAACATTTCTTTGTTGACGAATATGGACAAGGGTGAAAAAAAGGAAGCCATAAAGCTCATGACCATACATACGGCGAAAGGATTGGAGTTTCCATATGTGTTTGTTTGTGGTATGAATGAAGGAATTTTTCCCAGTAAGCATGTAGATTCTATAGAGGCGCTGGAGGAGGAGCGAAGGCTGGCTTATGTTGCTTATACAAGAGCGGAGAAGGCATTGTTTTTAAGTGATGCGGAAGGAACGAATCTTGATGGTTCATATCGTTATCCATCCCGTTTTATCTTTAATACAGATAAGATGTATTTAAATTACACAATAGAATTAGAACAACGATTAGTGGATGCGGCAACACAATATATTAAAAGAAATGAGGAACGAATAAGCGGGGAAACAACACGTTTTGTTGTTGGAGCAAAAGTAATGCATAATTTGTTTGGAGCAGGTAAGATTTTAGAGGTCAATGAAGAAGGGAATTATTATGTAGTACAATTTGCGAATATGAAGACAACCAGGAATATCAGCTTTCGCATTGAAATGCATGAGATAAAATGAAAGATGAAAAGGGATGAAGGAGTAACAAAAAAAGAGCTGTTACACCGGATAACCGGTGGGCAGCTCTCTTTGCTTAATAAGGGCAATTGCGAAACTCATTTAAATTCACAACATAAATATAATCTTTGTGGGTTTCGCAATTGTCTGTTTGCTTTCTATTTCACGAGGAAAGACGGAAACGTAAGTTACTATAATATGGGTCATTCTTATATTGATTATAATAGGTTTTAAAGAGAGAATAAGATTCATTTTCTATAAAGTTAAAGTGTTTCCAAGAAAATATGGAGGCCTGTTTTTCCTCATCATATATGTAGGCATCCTTATCTAAAATGAAATCGGTCTCTTCAAAATAGTATTCCATGGAGGAATAATCTCCAAAATAAGTATCATAATTATCCACAAAATAGAAAATGATGGTTACCCGGTCAGAATCCGACAACTGATTTTGATAGGTTGTAAATAAGTTTGACAATTCTTTCCCGTAGCATTTGGAAGAACTGTATCCATCAGGTAAATACCGGCTTATTGAAACATTTTTGTTCTGGTTAAATGCTTTCTCAAACTGTGCTACATTGTAGCTTGCAATTCTTTGATCTACATTAGAAAGGGCAAAGCCGGTATAAAAACAAGTAAACACAAACAAGGAGTAGCGGAAGCTGTTCCATTTTTCGATATAAATGGATAATGTACTTCCTGCCATTAAAAATGCAAGGACAAGTAAAAACCACAATACAAACACACGTAAAAATGTTAGGTGATATTCGTGGATATACAGGCACATTCTGTAGGCAGAGGATACCATCATAACAAAAGTACAGATGCAGGTAATGGTCATGACTATTTTTAGCACTATATTTTTAGAAAAGTGCCGGTTACTGAATAAAACCAAAACAAAATTGATGAGTGCAACAAATAATAACTGGAAAAATCCTTCCCTTGCATATTCTGCATAGGTATATTTATCCGATGGAAACCCACCGAATAAATAGACAAACTGGATGGTGCTAAATAAGACATAAACAATATCTATCATGATAAAAATGGTAATACCAATGACAGCCTGAAATCTGTGAGGTTCCTTTACTTCTTCTTTAAGACCTCCCTTTGACAGGGCACCCATTACTAAGTACAGTAGTAAAAAATAAATGAAAAAGCCAATGGGAAGAAGAATACAATATTCAAAAATGTTGCCGGTAAATTGTTCCAAAAAATTCCATAATCCGTTTATGTCAAAAAGTTTATTAAGAAAATCGGAAAAAATCATATCTGCACTTGCAAGTAAGGCAGTAGTAATCAGTAAAATAGGGAGACCGCATAAAATACCAATAAAAATATATTTGGTGGTTGGATTTTTTTTCTTTATTACAGTCTTTTTTTCTTTTCTGTAAAATGAAAAATCTTCAAAGGGCATAGGAATTACGCTTAAAATCTGGCACCAAAAGATTGTGAGCATGCAGGTATATTTACTAAAATCCCATTCTTTGTCATGATAAAACAGCTTAATACATCCAATAGAGAACAATAAAAAACTGCCAATGTGATTAAAAAAGAGAAAGAAAAAATTATCCGTTAAACAGTTGGCAAAGGAAATGCATACAGCCATAACCAGATAAAATACAGATATGGGTGTAATGTTTGGTATACGGGGTAAATGGTTATCTTTTTTCAGCATGGTGGCAATGAATAAAATAGCTATTGCACTAATCAGAGAAAAGATACCGGAGCCGATACCGTCTAAATTCTGAAACGCAAATAATGCGTAGCAAATGCCATAAAGAAAACATATCTTCCAGAGAGAGGTATAGTGTTCCCTTAATGGATGTTGTATTTTTTCGTCCTGATTCATATAGAAAACCTCCTTTATACGTCGGTTAATTCGTCATCTTCTCCATCCTCCACAAACTCTAATATGTCTCCGGGTTGACAGTTTAAGGCTTTGCAGATGGATGCAAGAGTAGAAAAACGAACAGCTTTTGCTTTATTATTTTTAAGGATGGAAAGATTTGCCATGGTAATATCCACTTCTTTTGAAAGCTCTGTTAATCCCATTTTTCTCTTTGCCATCATGACGTCCAAATTAACAATGATTTTCATGTGTCCCTCCTGTAATGTCCTTTGCACTTAAATGGTAAAATCGTTTTCCTGTTTATAGGAAACAGCCTGGGCAAATACCTGTGCTAATACAAGACTGAATAATCCGGCAATAAAAAATACAAGGATAATCACTAATGTTGCCGGAGTGATGACAAAAAACAGTCTTACAATGGTTGTCAGGCAGATGAGAAAGCTTGCCCAGCCCATTTTTTTCAAGGAGCTTACATTCTCTTCCACAAAACAGTTTTCAAGAATTACGGTTTTAAATATTTTACGTAGGTAGAAAATAATCCAAAGTGCCAGACAGCCACAAATCATAAAAATAATGCACATGGGTATGTAATAATTTCCGATATTTGGATAGTAGTCTCCTATAAAATGAAAAATCACCGGAACTGTTGCGGTAACAAGTATGCCGCAGTAAAACATAAAGTCCAGACAATATTTTGTAAATTTTGTCAACATTTCAATATCCTCCTGATACAGTTTATGGTTCACATCATACTACCAGGTGAATTGATTGTCAATATAAATTTATCGAAAAACGATATAAAATGATTGAAAAATAATAAAAATGAGTTGGAAACGGAAGAGATATTATGGAAAATTATGAAACAAAGGAAACAAAGGAAACAAAGGAAACAAAGGGGCAGCCAACCTCTATGAATGTACCGTCCAAACAGATAGAATGAAATCTAAAAATTGGAGGTCGGTACAAAGAGGAAGACTGCCCCTTTATAAATTCCTGTCCGTAAGTGTTGTACTTAAATTTAATTATACGTGTTCACCAAAACCATCCTGGTCGTCATAATCATCATGGTCATGATCCCCAATAAACTCTCTGCTGGTAACACGCTTTGAATCTCTTTGTTTTTCTACTAATTCAGAAAGCATTTCTTTCACATCTTTTGGATTCTTTACGCTAACAATATTAAAGTCTCCAAGTGTTTTGTCTCCGGAACAGCAGTGAATGGTACCAACACCAAACATTCTTTGACCAAAATTTCTGGTAAGGGAAACATCTGTAATTCGGTATAATCGAACTTCGTCCTCCTGTTTGTTAAATAATCCGGTTTCAATGAAAAGTCTTTCCTCTGTTAAGCTGTATTTTGTAAAAGACCAAGGTAATCCTAAAAATGTTCGTTTTCTATCACTCCATAAAATGTCCATGTGTGTATCCTCCGTTTTCTTTGTTTCATATAAGTAATAATTATGTATTACGAATATAAATATAATGTCTTTTTTTCTTGTATAGTACCATAAAATAAAAGGATGGTAAAGTCTAACCCATTGAAGCATTTGACCCCAATTTTACTGATTTATTACAAATTATTTTAAAATTACGTTATTTTTCATAACACATTTCCAAAATCCACCTTTTTTTTGTGGTTTATTGATAAGAAAATTATTTGCCCTTGTGGAACGCTTTGATTTTTGGTAAAATATACAAGGATTTGGCAATAAATTCAAGTATATGATTCATGTAAATGAATTGAATTTATTAGGGTGTTCATGCAAATATGAGGGTAAGAACACTTTCAATTATAAGGAGGAAATTTCAATGGCTACTAAAAAGTTAGACTTTGATAAGGAGGCTTTCAAAAAGGAAGTTGTAAGTAATGTAAAAGCTCTTTATCGTAAGACAATTGATGAAGCAACACAGCAGCAGGTATTCCAGGCAGTTTCATATGCAATCAAGGATACAATCATTGACCAGTGGATTGCAACACAGAAGGAATATGAGAAGAAGAATGCAAAAACTGTTTACTACTTATCTATGGAGTTTTTAATGGGTAGAGCATTAGGTAATAACTTAATCAACTTAACCTGTTATAACGAAGTAAAGGAAGCCTTAGATGAGTTAGGATTTGATATTAATGTAATTGAAGATCAGGAGCCGGATGCAGCTTTAGGTAATGGTGGTCTTGGACGTCTTGCAGCATGTTTCTTAGACTCTCTTGCAACTCTTGGTTACCCGGCTTACGGATGTGGTATCCGTTACCGTTATGGTATGTTTAAGCAGTCAATTGAAGATGGTTATCAGATTGAGAAGCCGGATGACTGGCTAAGAGATGGTAACCCATTTGAGGTTCGTCGTTCAGAGTATGCATGCGAAGTTAAGTTTGGTGGCCATGTTAAGGTTGAATATGTGAATGGACGTAACCGTTTCGTTCAGGAAGGTTATTCTTCTATTCGTGCCGTACCATATGATCTTCCAATCATTGGTTATGGCAATAATGTAGTTAACACATTAAGAATCTGGGATGCTGAAGCAATTCAGGATTTCAACTTAGATTCATTTGATAAAGGTGAATATCAGAAGGCTGTTGAACAACAGAACTTAGCACGTACAATCGTTGAGGTTCTTTATCCAAATGATAATCACTATGCAGGTAAGGAATTAAGATTAAAGCAGCAGTATTTCTTTATTTCTGCTTCTATCCAGACTGCCCTTAATAAGTTTAAGGCTGCAAATGATGATTTACATGATCTTCCAAAGAAGGTTACATTCCAGTTAAATGATACCCATCCAACTGTAACAGTTGCTGAGTTAATGAGACTTTTGGTAGATGAGGAAGGTCTTGAGTGGGATGATGCATGGGATATTACATGTAAGACATGTGCATATACAAACCATACAATCATGGCAGAGGCTCTTGAGAAATGGCCAATCGAGTTATTCTCAAGATTATTACCTCGTGTATATCAGATTATTGAAGAGATTGACAGAAGATATGTGAACATGATTCGTGAGAAATATCCTAACAATCCTGAGAAGGTTAAGAACATGGCAATCCTTTATGATGGTCAGGTTAGAATGGCTCACCTTGCTATCGCAGGTTCATATTCTGTAAATGGTGTTGCTCAGCTTCATACAGAGATTCTTAAGAAACGTGAGTTAAAGGATTTCTATGAGATGAGACCGGAACAGTTTAATAATAAGACCAATGGTATTACTCAGAGACGTTTCTTATTACATGGTAACCCATTATTAGCTGACTGGATTACATCTAAGATTGGTGATGAATGGATTGTAGATTTACCAAAGCTTGAGAAGTTAAAGGTTTATGTTGATGATGAGAAGTATCAGCAGGAATTTATGAATATTAAGTATCAAAATAAGGTAAGACTTGCTGCATACATCAAAGAACATAATGGTGTTGAGGTTGATCCTCGTTCTATCTTTGACGTACAGGTTAAGAGATTACATGAGTATAAGCGTCAGTTACTTAACATCTTACATGTTATGTATTTATATAACGAAATCAAAGAGCATCCGGAAATGGATATTGTACCTCGTACATTTATCTTCGGTGCAAAGGCGGCTGCCGGTTATAAGAGAGCAAAATTAACAATCAAGTTAATAAATTCCGTAGCAGATGTTATCAATAATGATGAGTCTATTAACGGCAAGATTAAGGTTGTATTCATTGAAAATTACCGTGTGTCTAATGCAGAGCTTATTTTTGCAGCAGCAGATGTTTCTGAGCAGATATCTACTGCATCCCGTGAGGCTTCCGGTACAGGTAACATGAAGTTCATGTTAAATGGTGCTCCAACACTTGGAACAATGGATGGTGCTAACGTTGAGATTGTTGAAGAGGTTGGTGAAGAAAATGCATTTATCTTCGGTTTGTCAGCTGATGAGGTTATGGCATATGAGCGTGACCACAATTATCATCCGGAAGATATCTTCAACAGCAATGCAAATGTTCGTAAGGTATTGACACAGTTAATCAATGGTACCTTTAACGATGATACAGAAATCTTCCGTGACCTTTATGATTCATTGATTCATCAGGATGTATACTTTACATTAAAGGATTTTGATTCTTACTGTGAGGCACATCGTAAGGTAGATGAAGCATACAGAGACGAAAAGAGATGGGCTAAGATGGCTATGTTAAATACTGCATGTGCAGGTAAGTTCTCTTCTGACCGTACAATCGAGCAGTATGCAACTGAAATCTGGAATCTTGAAAAAGTAAAAGTTACTATGCCAAAGAGCACAGCTGCTAAAAAGAAAACAAGTAAGTAATTTTATATTACGGTTATAACAAAAACCTCTACTACATACTATTGTGGTAGAGGTTTATTTTTATGAAAAAATTTATTATTAATTTCCTTATAATTGCATTTTTACCTTTGCTCATTTCCTTTGTAGCAACACTGGTTACTCCTAAATTATGGTTTGGAATGGGAAGTTACTCTGTAAAGGATCATTTAATGGGTAAAAAAATATTAGTGGAAACAAAGGGACTTTATAAGGATGTAGATGTAGAAGAATATATTGTTGGGGTTATGGCAACAGTGATCCCCCCTGATTATGATATGGAAGCGTTAAAGGTTCAGGCAGTTTTAATTCGTACTAATGTGTTAAAGGAAATAGAGGAACAAAACACATATGACAGTAAAGATTTAACTTATACTTACCTGACGAGAGAAGAGCGGGAAAAATTGTGGGGGGAACGTAAATTTTATCGTAATGAGTGTCGAATGGAGCAGGCGGTTTCTGCAACTGCCGGTCAGGTGATTTATTACAAAAATGAGCTGATAATGGCACTATATCATGAGGTAAGTATTGGACGAACTGCCAGCGGAAAAGAAATATTGGATGAAGATATTCCCTATCTCCAATCAGTGGAAAGTAATCAGGATGTTGAGGCAAATCATTATATGAATATTCAAATCTTTACAAAAGAAGATTATGATGCAATTTTAGAACAAAAAAATAAAGCCCAAAACGATGAAAACAGTGACCAAAATAGAAGTGAAAACAAACAGGATAAAAGGAAGAATGGGGAATCCCTCCAGGTTTTGGTTGAGGAATGTTCAGAAAATGGTTTTGTAAAAAAACTACGGGTTGAGAATGAGATATATGATGGAAAAGAAGCTATGGAACTGTTCGGTTTGCCATCTATGAATTTTTATGTGGAACAGGTTGAAACGGGTACCCGATTTGTGTGTCTTGGAAAGGGAAATTGTCTGGGTGTTTCTATGTATGGTGCTAATTATATGGCTCAAAATGGAAGTAATTATCGGGACATTATTTCCTACTATTATAAGGATGTCCATATGGAAAACTATAATTGACAGTATGAGTAATTTATGAAATAATTAGTGTGTATTTTTATGCAATGAATTATGTATTTTACGTATGGATAAATGAATGAAGAAAAGGAAAAACTATGAAACATCATTTTTTCTTGGCAGATGCGCCTCTGATGTTTGTTATTAGTATATTACTTCTTGTTTTCATAAATAGTATTGATCATACCGTGGAGATGACTTATTACCAAAGAGAAGTAACAGACATTGGAAATTATGAAGGACAGATTATTTCTGAAGATGGTATTACAGAAGATAGTATTACAGAAAGTAGTATAAAACCAGAGGAAGTTTTTTATAATGGCGAGGAATTAAAAGATAATGGATGTACTTATGCCATAAAAGTTAATAAAACGAAAAATGTTGTTACTATTTATACATTAGATGAAAAGGGTTATTATACAATACCATACAAAGCTATGGTTTGTTCTGTGGGAGAAAGAGGTAATACACCGGTTGGTATCCATACTCTTTCTGACCGGTCACAATGGCTTCCTTTAGAGGGTGATGTATATGGTCAGTATGCAACAAGAATTGTAAATGATATATTATTTCATTCCGTTCCTTATTTTACTCAGAATAAGGATGATTTAGAGATTGAAGAGTATAATAAATTAGGACAAAGTGTTTCAGCAGGGTGTGTACGGTTATCGGTTGTGGATTCCAAGTGGATTTATGATAATTGTAAGGAAGGAACCTTGGTTGAGATTTTTGAAAGTGATTATGAAGGTCCTATGGGAAAACCGGTGGCAGCAATTATTAGTAGCGGTAAGACTGTAGGAAACTGGGATCCTACTGATCCGGATAGAGAAAATCCTTATATGGGAAATATTCCTGTGATTTTAGGTGCTTATGACAGAGAAGTAGAAAGACTTTCGGATTTTGATATATTGTCAGGTGTATCAGCGCTAGATTCTTCCGGTATGGATATTACCGGTCAAATAAAGGTTGATGGAGATGTTGATATTACAAAATGTGGCATTTACAAGGTCACCTATTCCGTTATAGATGATATGGGTATCACAGGAGTTGCTACTGCCAACATTATCGTGAAGGATGATAATCCACCTATTTTATATGTAGAACAAAAAGTAGACGCGATTGGTATGTATGATGGGGATAGTGAGGAAGATTTAAAAGAACTGCTACTACAAAATGTTACTGCTTTTGATGGTAATCAGGAGTTAGAAAAGGAACAAATTATTGTTGATTTCTCTGAAATATATAAAAAGGGATATGGCAAATGTAACGTGAAATATATGGCAAAAGACCAAGAGGGAAATACCTCTGATGTCGTTGTGTTAGAAGTAGATGTTGATTTGAAAGCACCAACCCTTAGAGTTAAAGAATCGGTTCCGGATAAAATCCGAATTTCAAAAATGTTAGATGATACATATCTGTTAGGCTTGATAGAGGCTGATGATAACAGTGGTTTTGTTGAGGTTACTGTAAGCAGACCTTTGGTATATACGAATGGGGAACCATATAATGTTATGTATTGTGGTAAGGATGCTTTTGGTAATGTAGCTACATTAAGTGTTACATATCAATTAACTGAATAAAATCTTTTTGTTTCATTGTATAAAATTATTTTCTATGGAAACCCTATTCATAGAGGTGATGAAAATGAAACAAGAAAAAACAACTTTTTTACAAAAGCTTAAAAATAATGCTTTTTATTTATCCTTTGGTATTGGAATGTTAATGTTGTTAGCGGTTGTTGCAGTATATACAACCATGCAGGAAAAAGGTTCGGTGGCAGAGCTGGATTTAAAAACAGCCTCTGACTTTTCGGAAATTGCTGAAAAAAACCAAAAAATTGTGGAGGAAACCGGTGGAAATGTCTCTACTGATTTTGGAGAAACAACAAGACAGACCCAGGAAGACAGCGATGAGGATCTGTCACAGCCGGATGAAGCTTCTGATAGCCAGATGGGGGATGACTCATCAACTGAGGATACAACAGCCTCTGCTTTTGAAGACAGGGACTATGCATTACCAACAAATGCACCGGCAGGGGAGTTGACCTTTAATAGTGAAGAAACCATTTCCTGGCCTGTTAATGGGAAGGTGATTTTGCCTTACAGTATGGATACGACTGTTTATTTTAAAACATTGGATCAATATCAGTGTAATCCCGGTATGCTGATTGGGGCAAAAAGAGGTACAGAGGTAAAAAGCGCATATTTGGGAAAAGTTACAAAAGTGACCAGTGACGATGTTTATGGTAATTTAGTAACAGTATATTTAGGAAATGATTATAGTGTTGTCTATGGTCAGTTAGATACAATCCATGTTACTGAGGGGGATTATGTTAAGGCAGGGGATACCATTGGTACAGTGGCAAATCCCACAGACACTTTTTTAGAAGAAGGCAGCCATGTGTTTTTCCAGATGTTATATCAGGATGAACCTGTTGACCCTATGCTGTTTATGGATGAATAATATGAAATATAATGCCATGATTTATGGTGTTTGATAAAAAGCAACGTATATTTTCGGTGAAAATGAGGTGCAAAATGAGTACAAGTCAGATGAATGAATTTGCAATGCAAATGATGGATTTTTCGGATCATGCGATGTATGCATTTGCAAAAGATGATTTCCAAATGCTCTATGTCAATAAAAGAGCACGGGAAATATTTGGAGAAGAATTGAATACGAGAACCTGCTATCAGCAAATTGCGGGTCGACAATTGCCTTGTATGGATTGTCCTTTTGCAATGTTGAATCAGGGAAGTGAAATTAAGGTACAACGATATTTGGAAAAATGGGATTGTACCGTTCAGGTTCGGGCAAAGGAAATTAAGTGGGGAAATGACAGACCGGCTATTCTGTGTAAAGTTTCGGATACAGAACAACTTTTTGAATTGAAACAAAAGCAGGAAGCTTTTTCTGAAAAATTGCGGTTGTCAGGAGAGTTATATGAAGCAGTAGTAAATCAATTAAAGACAATTGTGTTCGAGTATAATTATCAAAAGAATACTTCTTATACGTCTGCTTTGTTCAAACAGAAATTTGGAATTGAAACCATAAGTGATATTAATTTCCTAAAATCACCGGAAACGTCTGATTTACTATATGACGAAGATGTAGATATATATGGAATGTTATTTCATAATCGTGAGGATGACAATCGGGAAGTTACCTGCCGGTTGAGAGAAGTCTCAGGAAAATATACATGGTATAAAATTAGTATTCAGTTGATAAGAAATGAAAACAATGAAGTGATTAGAGGAATTGGTACTTTGAAAGATGTTGATGAAGTGACCAGATCCCATGAAACGATTCGCTATCGTGCAGAATATGACGTATTGACAGATATTCCAAATGTGAATCGTTTTTACATAGATTCTAATTATATGATTGCAGGTCCCGGGGAACATACTTATGCAATTGTTGCTTTCGATATTAACAAGTTTAAAATGATTAACGATTTGTTTGGCATGTCCACCGGAGATAAGGTTTTGCAACATGTAGCAAAGGTATTAAAGGAACAAATGCCGGAGAACTCCTTGTATTGCCGTACACATTCAGATGTATTTTTCTTATGTGTAACATATAATAAACGCGGGGATATTATTAAGCTGATTGAAAAGATTCGAAAGGGAATTTATAAAAATGATTTTTCTTTTGATGTAAATACTTCTTTTGGTATTTATCTGGTAAAGGATCGCTCAACTCCAATTAATTTGATGTGTGACAGAGCATCATTAGCTTCTCGTACGGTAAAAGACAATGCCATGAAATTCTGCGCATTTTATGATGAGCAGTATCGTACTGAAATTATGAAAAATACGGAAATTGAACAGGATATGAATCGTGCTTTACAGGATAGCCAATTCCAAATGTATTTGCAGCCTAAAATTAATTTAAGAGATTCAAAAATTTGTGGAGCTGAGGTACTTTGCCGATGGATGCATCCAACAAAGGGATTGATTCAACCTAACGATTTTATTCCGTTGTTTGAGCGAAATGGATTTATATTAAAGTTAGATCAATATATGTGGGAACAAGCCTGTAAGACCATGGCAAAATGGAAAAATGAAGGGAAAAAGGTTGTTCCATTGTCTGTTAATATTTCCAGATATCATATTAAAAATAATGATTTAGTAGGAGCCTGGAAACGCTTAATTAAAAAATATGATATTGACCCATGTGATTTAACTTTAGAGATTACGGAAACGTTCTTTTACGATTCAGAAGATCTTTATGATGTATTAAAGGAATTACAAAATTTAGGTTTTTGTCTGGAGGTAGATGATTTTGGTACCGGATATTCATCCCTTAATCTCATTCGAAATGTACCTGTTGATGTGATTAAAATTGATAAAGATTTTCTTGATCAGAAATTGTCTACCGATAAGGGTAAAATCGTAATTGGACATACCATTGCCATGGCTAAAGATTTGAATCTGGGTGTTGTTGCAGAAGGTGTTGAGACAAAGGAGCACGTTGAATTTTTGAAATCTTCTTCCTGTGATATTGCGCAGGGATACTATTTTGCAAAACCAATGCCATTAGAGGATTTTGAAAATATGTTATCTGAGGAATCTTAAGGAAAAAATGATTTTATTTATAAAATTGATTTTTTTTGCATGAAAACTTGACAGAAGTTATACCATATTGTATAGTCATTTTGTCGAAAGGGTTTTGAGAAAAACAGACCTAATATTTATTTTAAAGGAGAATAATATTATGCCAGATAAGATGAAAGAAATTATTGCTGAGCAGCTTAGTGTTGATGTAAGCGAAATCGAATTAACATCTGATTTCAAGGAGGATTTAGAGGCTGATTCATTAGATTTATTTGAATTAGTTATGGCTCTTGAGGAAGAGTATGATGTTGAGATTCCTTCTGAAGACTTAGAGAAGATTGCAACAGTTGAGGACATTATCGAGTACTTAAAGGCAAAGGGTGTTGAACTTTAATCTTACTACATATAAAAGACCGGTTTTTAGCCGGTCTTTTTGTTTTATGGATAAATATATTACACATATTGTTAAAAGCTGTGTATTATCACATCTGGTGCCTTACAACGCCATATTCATCATCTAATCGGAAAAAAGAACATTCTGTATTTCTTCCCTGGAGGAATTTTACCATATCATCTTCGTCTAAATTGACATCACATTCATAACATTCCCATTCTTCGTCATATACATAATGAACACATTGTTCGCATAAATCCATAGCGCAACCTCCTTATTGTATGTTTTCCGTGTCTAACATAGATAGAATTAAACTTTGCAAATCACTATCAGAAACACGATAAGTGTTGTTTCCGGTTTTGTTAATGCGAATGGTAATAACCTGGCTGTCTCCATAGTTGGGATTTTGTAGGTTGTTTGACAGACTATCATACATAAAATCTATTAATGCATTACTTAGTTCTGTTGTTGATGCACTGCTATGAGTCCTGGCATATTCTTTTATATATGTTTCCGAATCTTCAACAATTGTATCAAATACAATTAGTTTTTTTATGGTAACAGGAACAGAATAGGAACCATCTGCATTTTTGGAGGCTTCCCCTACCTCATAGGAAAGGCTTTGATACATTGTCTGGAAAAGGGTTTTAAATGCCGCCTTTTTATCCTCTGAAATCTGGTAATTGTCAAATGCTTGCAAATTGGCATCTATGATATTGTTATACAGTTTTAATGCTTCTTCTTCGGAAGTTCCTGTCATTTTTGCGTACTCAGTCACTTCGCCTTTTGTACAGGCATCTAAACAGGCATTTAAGTAAGAAGAAGGATGAAATCCAAAACTGCAGCCTGTTAAGGAGATTACAAAAATGAAAGCAAGAATCATATTCCTATATTTTTTTGCGTGATGTTTCAAAGTTTTCACCTCTTTATATAAAAAGGGCCCTGTCATCATTATGATATGCCCCTTGTCAAGTAGACAGGTTAAATATCTAAAAAGTGTTTGGT
>JBJENY010000068.1:0-14423 GCA_051880435.1 Lachnospiraceae bacterium
TGGTTACTTTTGGAGATAAGGGAAACCTTGTTCCATATCAGGAACCGGATGTTATTTATCTAAATCGTGAGGAGTTACAAGATTATATTGAAGCTCATAAGGATGCTTTAGAGGTTGTGAATTATGATGATATGGTTTATCAGGCCGGTAAGCTAAAGTCTGAATATACATCACAGCAGCATGAAATAATTGAAAGCGGATTACATAGCTTTGAGTTTGAAGATGGTTATTTATATTTTAGTTTGGATGTTAATGGTAATTCTTTTGATGGTTTGTATCGTATCTATGACCCGGTCAATGGTAAAAGCAGAGAAATAGTTAGCTTTAATGATTACGACCCTGTTATTAAAGAAAACTGGGATTTCATTGAACGAAGACTTACCCAATATGTCAATGAACATCCGGAAGTCGGATTGAATGGAGAACAGATACCAAGAGAACGACCGTCTATCTATTGTGAGTGGAGTGAACACGGAGCCTTCCGGGAAGGTACTGTATATTCTCCATCCGAGTTTAGCCAGATTATGGAAGAATCAGATAATGAATGGATAAAGCTTAGAGAGATGGAACTGCAACAGTATGGAAAAGATGCATTTGATATATTAATGGATCAGGGCTTACCTCAGCATCAGACCTATGCGAAAGTTAAGTATGAAATATATATACCCGGAATGGAGCCTCTTACAGTCCGACAGGATATAGGTGATGGATTTGGTAGTGTTTACAGTTTTCTTAAACGTAATGGTTATATGGAATATGCTAATAACTTAATAAAAAATATGAGTGATGTTCAAATACAGGAACGGTTAAATTATATCCATACTAATTATGTAAATATGCTTGGTGACATACAGAAATTTGCAAGATTTGAAATAGATGATTTGCATGGAGAACAGGATTGTAGAGAATTATATAAAAAAACAGAAAAAGTTGCTATTGAATCATCAATAAAGGAATCAACTAATAACAACAATCAAAGCAACATACCATCTGCAGAAAAAATAGATGCAGCAATTAATGATGTAATGGAACAGATAAATATTCAGATTGCGGAACCTAATTTTGCATTAGAATTATAATTTTTTCTTCCGTGACATTCCTTGACATAGGTACATGTTATATTAATTTTGAAACAGAAGGGATAAAGATACAATGGAATATGTAATACAAAATAATTTTCATGAGGTGTGTGATATCGTGGGTGATATTGATACTGCATATATATACCTTCATACAATAGAAGAGGAAGCAATACATAAACTGCTTAAAAAAGGATATGATGTTGAGATTGGCGGATTTGTTTTTGCTAATGACGAGTTTGAAGTTAGGATATCCTGCAAAAAGAAGGAGAAGGGTAACTATTTTAATCCAATAGAAGATTTTCATAAACTGGCTGATGAGGGGAGGATTGTTGTAGTAGAAAAAGAAGAGGGAATAGAGGTAAATATTCCGGGAAAGGAAAGTTATTTTTTTGAAAGTTATGAAGATTTGTTTTGTCAATCAGCCTGTTCAAATGTGAAAAGGCTGATTGATAAAGTGGTCACATAAGATATTCAGCTTCCGACATTTTATAAAATCCGGATGAGGTTTGTATAAAGCTACATGTAAATTTAGAACCCAATGGCTCAAGTGCAAAATCAATAGCAGAAGAACCTGGAGCATATTTCTCATCACGTCTTCGACGGAAGATGCTGATACTAAATTTTAATCCACTATCAGTTTCAAAGGCACAGATGATATTTACACGTTTTCCCCAAACCTTATCTTTTAGTGTTACATTAAAGGTTCCGGTTTGTTGTAGAAAAGGGTATTCGTTGTAGGGATAGTTTGCTTTTTCAGTAACCGTAGTACGTACACTATAATTATTCATAACAGTTCTCCTTAAATGTAATTTATATGAAGATATTATAAGGGATTCAAAGGAGAAAAGGAATAAAAAATGAGAAACAATCATGACAAAAGGAGTAACAATCATGGCAAATATTAAATTTTCAATTAACAAAGAAACATTGCTTATTGGAGAGAAAAATAATCTTATTATTTCTAGAGTTCCAAATAGCGGAGCGATGATGTATACAGCAATGCCCAAAGCCAACTTAATCGGTTCGGATGAAAAAACTTTATATTTTAATATGGAGCATGATGAAAGCTTACCAATATGGGATGCAGAACCGAGTGAGAATCAGATAGCTGACTATTTGAATAATAATCAAGATTCAAATAGCGTAAAAATGACGGCAAATGAATTATATGATGGGTGGTATGAATACAAAAATTATAATAGCAGAGAAGAGGCTGCAGCTGCAAGGGGGGCAAGAAGCCAGAAGCAAAATGAAATAATGAAAAAAATAGAAAACACAAAAGGAAAGTCCCAACAGCAGCAAACACAAAATCAGAATAAATCAAAACCACAGGAACAGCATACCACACGGAAACAAGAAGCTGTTTCTAAGGATGCTCCACGTCAAAAACTAACAGAGCAGGAGAAATGGGAAAAATACAGAGCATCTATTAAGCATTATTCGAAAGACCAGTTTAGGGAAATTAGAAAGGGAATCAGGCAGCACTTAGATACAATGAAGTATCGGGATATTAACTTATCAGCAAAACAGATGAAGGAATTGCGATTAGCATTAAAAGCAGGGGTTGATATTTCAACATGGAATTCTCCATTTGTTTCTGTTGAGAAAATGAAGGAATTAAGACTTGGTGCGAAACATGGAATCCGATTTGATATGAATAAGATTGACCATCGGTTATATGATGCAGCACAGTTAAAGGAATTAAGGTTGGGCTTCGAAAAAAATCTTGCTGTAAAGGAATATCTGAATCCTGCGTATTCGGCGAAACAGATGCACGAAATCAGGCTTGGTTTACAGATGGGATTGGATATTCATGAATATGCAGATGTCAGATTTTCTTTAGAGCAGATGCAATCAATCCGTAAAGGAATGGTTTTGGAAAATATTAAAGAAATATTGATGCATATGTGGGAGAAGATACAAGCGGTCGTTTCTAATGTAGTAGGAATGGTTGTTGAAAAAATGCAAGCTGATTATACGCACCGGGAATTCCGTACACCGGAACAGGTTAAGCAAGCACATATGAATGAGGCCATTGCAGATATTAAATATACATTGGTCGAATATGAGATATTGAAAGAGGATGCATTAGATGATCAGGAACTTGAATTTAAAATCAGGGAACAGGTTAAGGATTTAGTTCATTATATGGAAAATCATCCGGAGGAAAATATTGAAACTGTTGCCCAGGAAATATCAAATAATATTCATAAGGAGGTTACAGGAAAAGAAAACATTCAGAATAATATACCTGATATGGATGAAATCGATAAAGCCATTGACCAGGTGATGGAGAACCAGATTCAGCAAGAAGAAGTAATGGAGGTCGAAACTTTTGAGATGCAAATGTAGCTCAATAATAGAATAAGGAGAAAATATGACAAAAGAAGAATATCAGGAATTAAAAAACTTTTACCAAAGAAAAATTTCTTCTACGAAAGGTGACTGCTCTAACAAATCTCAAGGTTATTCAGAAGGCTTAAATTCTTTTATGAGTAAAGCTAGAGAATTATACCAAAAAAGTCAGATGCGAGAAAATAATATCCATGCTATTGATAAAGAAGAATATCAGGAATTAAAAAATTTTTACCAAAGAAAAATTTCTTCTACGAAAGGTGACTGCTCTAACAAAGCTCAAGGTTATTCAGAAGGCTTAAATTCTTTTATGAGTAAAACTAGAGAATTATTCCAAAAAAGTCAGATGCAAGAAAATAATATCCATGCTATTGATAAGGCGGTAGATAAGGTTATGGAGAACCAGATCCATCAGGAAGAAATCATGGAAGTAGAGACATGGGAGATGCAAATGTAATTGAATATCAATAGTAGGAAACAGTAAGCCGGTATGATTAACGTACCGGCTTATTATTTTTTGAGGAGAGGTGGTGAAAAAAATGAATATGGACAGAGTAGAAATTCTGGCAAAAATGGAAAAGGTTTTAGATATTCCGGCAAAAGACAGATTAACGGAATGGTATGGGGATTACAACATATATGAACCTAAGCTACACGTTACGATGAAACAAATTAATGACCGTATCAGGGAATTAAGTAAGGAAATGAAACATGGTAATAAGTGCACTATTGAAGTTAAAGAAATCTTAAGCCGAAAGATTGAGGTTGTGAATCCTGACAGTATTGATGATGCAATTGATGCAGTAATGCAGTCCTACAATAATGGCAATATTGTTTTGGATGCTGATGACTTTCAGTCTGTGGAATTTAATGAATTAAACTTTGAACCTGAACCATAAGGAGGATGTTCATGAAACAACGTTTATTTGTAGATTTAGATGGAACCTGTGCGGTATGGCAGCCTGTAGCAGAGGAGCAGTTATTTGAAAAAGGATATTACCGAAATCTTCCGGAATATAAAAATGTGGTGGCTGCAGTCAATGATATTGTAGCGAATCATCCGGAGATTGATGTATATGTGTTATCCAAATATTTTACAACCAGTGATTATGCACTGGATGAAAAAAGAGAATGGGTGCAGGAGCATTTACCCGGCATCGATGAAGCCCATCAAATATTTGTCCCCTATGAAATGGACAAACGAGATATGATTCCGGAACAATTACGAAGCACAGATTATTTGTTAGATGATTATACGAAAAATTTTGACGGCTGGCAACCACCGGCACATGGTATCAAATTATTAAATGGTATTAATCATACAAAAGAAACCTGGCAGGATAACCGGATTTCGTTAATGAGGGAGCCAACGGACTTATCGGATTGCATTGTCCGGATTATGACAGGAAAAACTAAGATTATGGATAATGCTCCACAGAAGGAGCGTGATTCATATATGGAAGATGATATATCCAGGGCGATTGATGCTGTAATGGAGCAAAATGAGTTAATGGATATGGAATTACCGGATTTTATGCCGGAATAGGAAGGAGGGATTATCATGGATAAAAAACCACAGGTTGTTTATGAACTGAAAAACAACAATCAACTGGAAAGAATGAAAAAATTACATGAGTTAATGAAAAAGAAAGGAAGAAAGTAGGATGGAACAGTTACAATTTAATGAATTTAGGGATAAGTTATTAGATTATATGTCTAATTATCATCCGGAATATGAATGGAGTTGTCGTACGGTTTTGAAAAATAATGACATGGAGTTAACCGGTCTTATTGGAAAAACGCCGGAGGACATCGCAACACCCACTATGTATATTGATGACTGGTATAATTATTATATTGAATCGAATATGACTTTTCATGCAGCCGCAACAATGATTGACAATAAGTATATGGAGATGATTCAGCAACGTAAACCGGAGATGGATTTAGAATCATTTGCGGATTGGCAACAGGCAAAAGATAAAATAATCTTAAGGCTTGTAAGTAGGAATCATAATGAGAACCTGTTAAAAAACATTCCACATCAAATTGTTGCGTCTGATTTGGCCGTTACATACCGATATCTGGCGATGAAGGATGCAGAGGGAATTGGCTCCGTTTTGATTGATAATGAAATGTTAAAAATGTGGAATGTATCTGCGAAACAGCTACATACTGTTGCATTGGATAACACCAGGGAAGCATTTCCAATCACAATTCGAAATATAACCGATATCATTTTAGAAATGTATAGAAAGCAGATGTCAGATTGTCCTGACCAGATGCTGGAAGAAGAATTGGAAATAATAGAAAAAGAACTGACCAATACACCATATAATATGATGGTTGCAAGTAATGATATGGGAACCAATGGAGCTTCGGTGCTGCTATATCCTGAATTTCAAAAGTGGATTGAGGAAACATATGGTGATAATGCAATTATTATACCATCTTCTATTCATGAAGTGATTGTTATTCCCGGCAATGATAATATAGATTATCTAAAAGAATTGGTCATGAATGTTAACGATTCTATGTTGTCTCAGGATGAAATACTTTCAGAAAGCGTCTACCGTATGTCTAATCAACAAATAATTAATGTATCGCAAAATGACAATGAAATAGATTCCATTATTGAACGTATGATGGAAGAACCTCCGGAACCGGATTTGGGACCGAATTTGGGACCGGAAATAATTTGAGAAGCTACCAAGCTTCTATTTTTTTTGGAAAGGAGGTTCTTTTATGCCGAAAATAATAAGGAGATTTACAGATGAGCAGATTGAACGTGCCAATCGGGTAGATGTGGTTGAGTATGCAAGGAGTACCGGATTAGAAATCGAAAAGAGTGGTTCGTGGTACAAAGCGAAACATATGGGAGGATTGTATTTTAATAAAAATGCAAATACCTGGCATTGGGAAACCCAGGATTGTGGTGGTAAAGGATGTATCAGCTTATGTATGAAACTCGAAGGTATTGAATGGAAAGATGCAGTTAGACGATTGATAAATGAAGAAATGGCAGCTATCCGACATCCGGATGAATGGGTTCCTGCTGAAGAACCTAAAAGAGAGTTTGTACTTCCGGAAAAAGCAGATAATTACAGACATGTTTATGCGTATCTCTGTAAAACAAGGGGAATTGAAAAGTCAGTTGTTGACATGGCGGTGAAGCAGGGGTTACTTTATGAAAACACCCAAAAAAGCTGTGTATTTGTTGGGAAGGATGCGGAAGGTAATCCAAGACATGCGTCCGTACGGTCAACAAACACAGAGGGGAAAGTATTTAAACAGGATGTTCCCGGTTCCCAAAAGATGTATTCCTTTTCTCTATCCGGCGATTCCGGAGTTCTAAATGTATTTGAGGCACCAATTGATGTATTATCCTATATGTCATTGCAAAAGTTACATGGAATAGAAAGCCGGGATAGTTACCTGTCATTAGGTGGCGTATCAGATAAGGCATTAGAATACTTCCTAAGCATTCATGATAACATTCATTCAATCAGAATCTGCAGTGATCATGATGAAGCCGGCGAGGGATGTGCATCCAGGATTTATAACAAGTATAAGGATGAGTATAAGGTAACAAGACACAGACCTAACCAAAAGGATTTTAATGAGGATTTGGTACACTATCGTCAACAGGAACAAACAAAGGAGCATCCCATAGAAAAAAAGATGGAGGAACGTATAGATGCCGCCATCGATGCGGTCATGGAACAATCTCAGGTCATGGAACCGGGCATGGAGCTGGTGATGTAGTGCCTATTCAGGATGGGCAGGGTTTTTCTTCCAGAAAACCGCTTGTGCTCTGCACAAGTAGGGCAAGCTTCCTGTTTGTATGACCTTTGTAGCACAAAGGTCAGCAAACAGAACTTGCCAGGGTGTTCCCCCTGGACCTCAAAACTTGGGAGGTATCCCAAACCCTCTGATAGATAAAGTAATGTAGTAATAATTATAGTATGAAAGAGCGATTATGTCGCTCTTTTTTTGTGCCATTTAAAACAGTAATTATTATGAAAGAAGGTGATGCATTTATTGAAAGTTAAAACGGCAGAAGCTACGATTCATTTCCGGCTTTTGAATGAACAAAAAGAATTGATAGTGAAAGCTGCTAAGGAATCCGGCCAAAGCCTGTCAGATTATTCCAGAGCTACCTTACTGGCTGCGGCTAATTATACAGCTGCTCCGTTACCGGAACAGGAAGTATTTGTTCCGGATAATGAAAGTGATGATACAAAAAAGGAAATCCATTGTATCAGGACATCAAAGCAGGAGTGGGAATTTTATCAAAGCCAGGCTGAAAGGATTGGCTGCACGGTATCAGAGTACATCCGGATGTGTGCCAACGGAAAGTCAATAAGGATTATCCCCGGCTTTCAGGATGTGGCAAAGCAGATAGCAAAGCTTGGTGTGAATCTGAACCAGCTTACCATGTTAGCTCATCAGGGACGTATTAAAGAAATAGATCTATTTCCAACCAATGACACCCTGAAGGAGATTTTAAAACAATTAAACCGGTTGAGTAAGAAAGGATAGGTGAGTATTATCGCAACACTTCAATTTCACGACGGTAAGTATACCAAGGATGGGAAAGCCGGTCGCAGGGGTTATCATACATTACAATCCTTAAGGGATCTGATTAACTACATCACGAGGGATGATAAAACGCAACCCTGGTTAATCGGATCCAGAAACTGTAGTTCATCACCAGATATATGTTATGAGGAAATGGTCTTATGCAAAAGAATGTATGATAAAGCACAGGAGGATGGAAAGAACAGAATGTGTATCCATTTTTCCCAGAACCTTGTGGCCGGCGAAACAACACCTGATATTGCATATGAAATTGCCGGAAGACTTGCAAGGCATAAGTTTTTTGATGGCTTTCAGGTCATTTATGCAGTGCATTTGGATACTGGTAACCTGCATACTCATTTTTGTGTTAATTCCGTCAATCAGGAGGATGGACATAAATGGCAGTTATCCCCTAAGCAGCTTCAGGAATTAAAGGATTATTCAGATGAAATTATTAAGGAATACGGATTATATGTTGTACCGAAGAAACAGATTCATGAGAATAATTATAAGAGCAAATTCCAGATGCAAATGGAGGAGCAGGGAACTTCATGGAAGTATGAAACTTATCTAAGTGTTAAGGCTTGTATGGAGGTGGCTACCAGCAGAGAGATGTTTATAAAAGAAATGAATAAGCTGGGCTATCAGGTAGATTGGCGTGATGAACGTAAATACATCACATTTACGGATTCAGAGGGGCACAAATTGAGAAACAGAAAGCTATATCCCCAGAGTCAATTTACGAAGGAAGCATTGGAAAAACGGTTTGCTCTAAATCGGCAAATCCAACAACAGTATAATCCTGTTGCGGGAGTCAGTTTTGGGTTGGATGCTACATATAATATGCTGCGTCTGGCCAATAGCTTGAAAAAACAAACCAATACACCCTATCCGATGCAGCAGCTGGAAAAGAATAATTCTTCCATGGCTGCTAAAAAGGAGAGGGTAAAAGAAAATGAGAAAGGACGTGGTATTGATTGGGAACATTAATTAAAGCCATAAAGAAAGATAAAACAACAATTATCCTTCTTCTTGTGCTGGTTGTAATACTACTGTATATACCATTGTATCTGACAGCAGTCTTTACTAAAACATCCACTTATATACTACTACCAATCAGTGTAATAAAGGATATCTTAACAGATACACAAAAACTGAAAGTATTAGGCTGTATGTTTGGATTGGAACTGGCATGTGGTTTATACTTAAGTCTGAATCGCTCCGATTACAAATCTAAAACCATGGAATTAATACCCGGGCTTTCTATACCGGCTTCTGCAGGACAGGGGCAGTATGGAACAGCCCGTTTTTTAAGTGAAAAAGAAATTGATAATCAATTTGCTTCTGTTGTCATTAATAAGAAGGATTATAAGGATATTCATTTAAAGGATGCAGGATTTGTAGTCGGAAAACAAAAGGGAACAACAGATAAAGAGGAAAAGATATATTACGTGAAGGGGGATAAACACACCCTGACAGTAGGTGGAACCGGTGCCGGTAAAAGTAGAAATCATGTATTAGAATCCATTGGGTTAATTGGCTTGAATGGGGATTCCATGATGATTACAGATGTGAAGGGAGAATTATCAGATTATACAAGACCATTTCTGGAAAGCCTGGGATATGAAGTAAAAGTTATTAATTATTCAGAACCCATGTACTCTGATGGATATAATTACCTGCAGCCTATTATTGATTTTGTTGACCAGGATAACCTTCCGGCTGCAATTGATGCAACATGGGATTTGACGGCTCAGTTGGTTGGAGAAGCCAAAGGTGAGAAATTATGGAATGATGGTGAGGCATCTATGATTGCTGCTGCAATCATGGCAGTAGTCTATGACAACAGGGCACCGGAGAATAAGAAATACCAAAATTTACCCAATGTATATCAGTTTTTAATTAATATGTGTAAACCGGTGGCTCAAATACTTCCGTTGTCTGTATATGTTGAAAGCTTACCTCCTCAGCATCCTTCCAAGGCGTTGCTGGGTGTATCTGATATTGCACCAAGTCGTACCCGGGGTTCCTTTTATACTTCTGCAGTTATGACTTTAAAGCTGTTTACCAATCCATATATTGCTGCTATGTCTTCCCGTTCGGATTTTAGACTGGAGGATTTAGGACGGAAGAAAATGGCGTTATTTATCGTTCTGCCGGATGACAGAACAACCTATCATTCTTTAGCAACATTAATGATGGCTCAGTCATATACTTATCTGTCGAAAGAAGCAGAGAGAAATGGAGGCCGGTTACCACATCGGGTTATTGGTATATATGATGAGTTTGGTAATTTTACGAAGCTTGCCAATATCAACCAGATGATGACCATGAGCCGGTCCAAGGGAATACTCTATAACTTGTTTATTCAATCGTTTGCCCAGCTTGAGATTAATTATGAGAAAACCGGTTCCAGTGTCATTCAGGGTAACTGTGATGTAACAATTTACTTAAAGTCCAATGAACATGAAACCAGAAAGCAGGTAAGCGATATGCTGGGAAATTACACGGTTCAGACATACAGTACATCTGCTAATTCCAATAAGACCTCTACATCGATTACTTCAACCGGTTCATCAAATCAATTAGCAGGACGTTCCTTACTGTTTCCGGATGAGTTAAAGAAAATAAAAAGACCGTATTCCCTTGTGATTACGGACCAGTTTAATGCCATTACATTTTCTCCGGATTTAAGTCAATGGAAGTTTAATGAATGGTTTGGTCTTGGAGATGAGCTTCACAATCAACAGGTAAGAATCCGGCGAAGGGATGAAAGGGAATGTCATAATATTTCTGAAATAATTCCATTATGGGGAATATGGGATGTCATTACAGAACAAATTAAGCAAAAGCAGAGAGAGGCAGCTGCTGCAGCAAAGGCAGCAGCATTATTAGAACAACAATTATTACAGGAAAAGGAGATGTTGAAATGAGAAATTTAATTTTATATGGTTTATGTTATTCACAGTTTTTAATACAGGATACAGTGTTGGTTACCGGAACTAAAAAGCTGTTTGCAGATGGGTTAGTAGCTTGTCAGATATTATTGGTTCCGATTGTCCTGGCATTGTTTGTCTGGTGGCAGATACAGAAAAATACCTGCGAAGAAAATGAGGAGTCCAGATTTACCAAAAAGCAGAAAACAGCTCTTATCGGATTAATCGTTGCAGAATTGATTGGTACCTTGATTGGAACCATTGGAGGTTACTACGGATTGAATCTAGGATAGGGGGAAATTTCATGGGTATTGAAATTTTTAAGTCTATTTTAACTGAATTTATAAATAGTTTTATTAATGAAAAAATCGATTTTATTACTTCTCTTATCTCAAGTGGAAATGTATTTAATTGTGAACAGATAGTTGAAGACTTATTTGGTATAGACATAGCTCCTGTTACGTTTACTGTATTTAAGATTGCTTACTGGTTTCTATTACTTAAATTTGTCTGGAAAGGATTTGACATTTATATTTTAGGTGGAACTGGTGATGAGGATGCAGATCCAATGGTGTTATTTTTTAATTTTATAAAAGCGGTTGCTATTGCATTAGGTTTCGGTGTTATATTTAACGCTTTTATGAATATTGCATCCCAAACACTTAATGATATTATTAGCTCGTTGTCATTTAATAATTTACATTATGATATGGGTGTACTGCTTGCTGAATTACTTTTGGGTCCGGTTTTATCAATTGTCATGCTCCTATTATTAGTTATATATATTGTATTAATTATTTTTTTAAATATAAAATTTATGATATATGTTCTTCAAATGTTAATTCTACGTGTAGGAATCAGTTTTGCAGTATCTGGATTATTGGATTCGGATCAAGGTGTTTTTAAGCCATATGTCAAAAAATTTTTTCAGCTGGCATTTTCAGTAATTTTACAGGTAGTTTGCTTTCAGTTGAGTCTGTTAGGATTGGCGAACCAGAATATTCTAGCGGCTATTATTGCTGTATCTATGGCAATAACAGCACCACATTTTTTATCTGAGTTTATTATGACATCTCAAAGTGGTGGTAAACTGCAGCAGGCCATTTATTCAATCAGTATCTTAAGATCATTTGCAAGGTAGGTGATAAAATGGCAACAGCAAAGCTAATGGTAATATGTATACAGTTACTTGCCGGTGCAGGTGCATTGTTTCGCATTGCATATCTGATAATGGATAATATTGGAGAAGAGGATAAGGCACCTGTAATAAAAAAAATAAAAAACGTAATAAAGGCGTTGATATTAATTGAGTTAATAATGGCTCTTGGAGAGATAATTCAACGCTATTATACCTAGGAGGTTTATATGGAAAAGGATATGGAATATACACCTTTATATATGCCTTACGGATTAAGAATGAAAAAAGAATATTTCAGAGGTTTTGGAAAGGATGAATTAATACCAACCATTATTTCATTTATCATTTGTCTGATGATAGATTGTGTACTCTACATGGTTGGTATGCATGCAATTGGAATTTTATTTTTTGTACCGGTAATTGGTACGTCCACTGTAGGTATGATGCTGATTAAAGGGGAACTTAATTTATCTCCGGTGGATATTATCCGTTTGGAGATAGTCTTTGCAAGATCTCAAAAAGAATATCCGTATGTATATAAGGATGAATGGAGTAATGAATGAAAAGGAGAGGGCATAGATATTTATGCCCTCTGATTTTGTGAGGTGAAGGAAATGATAATTTATATTTCGAATGAAGAACATTTTAATTTGTTAGACGAAGTTGTGGAACGATATGATTGGCAGTTAATTAAGGAATCTGTTACACAAATCAGCTTAAATGACTATATTGCCAAAAAGATGCCGGTCATAACAGATTTACAATATCTGATTATAGACAGAACCTGCATCGAGGAGCAGGACCCGATCTTCAGGGAAGTACTTGATACAATCTATTCCATATGGGATGTTCATATCATAATAATAGAAGAACAATTGGTTAATGAGGAAGGAGAAACGGTTGATGTGATTGAGCAGGATAACATGACATTGTTAACCTGGCATCAGGATTCCATACTTACCAATATTACATATATTCTTAAAGGAGAAAAAATTCCGTCAGAGGATATCTATACCGGTGTTTGGATTGGTGTTATGTCGGCTAACTGTGGTGCCGGTGCCACGCATTTAGCAATTAGTCTGACTAATTATATTCATAATAATGATGAATCCGTTTGTTATGTGGAAGCCAATGAATCCGGTGATTTGCCGGCTATGGCAGAGTTTTATGAAATGAATAAAATTGAGGATAACCATTACGAGAAAGAGGGTATAGAATACTGGCACCAGTCAATCAATCCGGATAAACAATTTGTGGTAATTGATTTAGGAAAATACAGTGCTACTAAGTTATCCCTGTTTAATCAATGTAAAATCAAAATTATTGTATCGGATGGAAAACCATACCGAATTGCAGATGCAAATTCTGTTATGAAATATATTGGGGATGATAAGGCAAATCTCTTTTTTAATTTTATAAATGAAAAGGAATTTGACAAGCTTGTAAACTTTTATCAAATTGACAAAAACGTGTATCGGTTATCCTGGCATGAGGATATGTTTGCCGGAATCGATTCGGTATATGCAGATGTGTTGGGAGATTATATAACAACTCCTGTCAAATCTTCAAAATTTATTATTAAACCGGATAAATTGAAGGAGTTAATGAAACGAAAAGGTAAAAAACAACCTTTGCAGCAATCCAGGGAAAATTTAGAGGATATACCTAAAGAGATTCCTGAATCATTCATTTCTGAAGATATTGTTTCTGAAGATACACCGGAAGATATTTTTGAACCAGATGAACAAACAGAGGAACAAGTACCGGAAATTATGCCGGAATATAAGATTACAGAGCCGGAAATAGATATTCCTGAAGCTGATTTAGATAATATACAGGACGAATCAGTTCCGGAAGAGAATCCTTTTGATGAACCTTATGTTGTGGCCAGAAAACCAAAAAAAAACATTGTTAAAATGATGCTGCTATTCCTTGTTATATCAGGATTTTCAACTTATATAATCTGGCCGCAGCTTACCGGATTTTTTTTCAATAACCAGCAACAACAGAATATAACAACGGAACTTGTAGATGAGAATCTTAACATTAATCCGGATATCAAAATATCTGTCCTGGAAGTAGAAGGAGCAGATGGATATGAGGTAAGCTATTCAACAGATCGAAGATTCCCGGAAGAAAAAACAGTAGTGGTTGAGGTTGAAACTGCAGATAAGGCAGTGGAGAATCTGGCTGCAAATAAAACCTATTACGTGCGGGTACGTGCATTTAAATATAACGAGGATGGAATCAAGGTTTATGGAGATTATACGGATGTGCAGGAGATAGATACCTGAGAAGGGAGATAATTATGCATAGGGAGTTAAAAGATTG
>JBJENY010000069.1:0-14123 GCA_051880435.1 Lachnospiraceae bacterium
TGATGGGCTTGCCATATATGTCTTCATGGTCTTCCTCCTTGTACTGATTATTCATTACTCTGAAATTATTTTCAGAACGAAACTATTATTCTTTGTCTGCTCACATGCCCTGTCCGTAGGTCTCACAGCTTACAAACAAAATCGTCTAAATGACGTCATATATCATTGCTATTGTGCCTCGCCAAAGTGAGAAAAACGGCTTAACACCTTGCAATTTTGAAATATATAGGAATCGGGGCTAATGACTCCAATACATATTTACCTATCGTCACAGTTAAACATTATATTATAAAGGGGTATCTGTGTCAACGAAAATCTACCCTTTTTTTACATATTTTTTCCTGTCCTTTTTTTCTTCCTTTTTTTATACAAGATATAGCAAGCTTCCCTCTATATCTTGTACTTTTTTGAATCACATAATTATATTTTTCAAACTCTACTTTTCCTATTCTGAGATTATTAATTGAGTTATCATTTATTTTTCCGAATATTTTACGAGTTCTTATTTTCCTATTCCCGGACTTTTCACTGCATTATATAATTACATTTTTCTTCCCTATTTATTTCCCAATACTATTTTCTATAGATACTCAATTTCCACTAAGGTAAGTCCACAAGCCGGTGCCTTATGCCCTGCCCTTGACCGGTCTTTCGCCTCTAATATATTCTTTATTTCCTCCGGAGGAATCATGCCCATCCCCACCTTTAACAAAGAACCAACGATAATTCTAACCATATTATATAAAAATCCGTTACCATTGATTCGAATTTTTACCATATTTCCTTCCCGGATAACGTGAATATAGAAAATGGTCCGAACCGTATTATCTACATCAGGCTTCGGAGTACAAAAGCTCTTAAAATCATGTTCTCCCACTAAATACTCCGCTGCCATTTGCATTTTCTCAACATCTAATGGGAAGTAGACAAAATGAGAATACAAACGTTCCACAGGATTGGGAAACTGATGATTATATAACTTATATTCATAGGTTTTTCTTGTTTCACAATATCTTGGATGGAAATCCGGTGCTACTTCTTCTGACTTTTGAATACGGATATCATCAGGTAATAAATTATTGATGGCATAACTGATTTTATCCGGTGGCATGGTTACATTTGCATCAAATACTGCTACATTTCCTAAGGCATGCACCCCCGAATCCGTTCGACTGGCTCCCATAACAGTAATCTCTTCTTTAAAAAAACTGCTTAGGGTTTTATTTAATACCTCTTCTACTGTAATACCATTTTTTTGAATTTGCCAGCCGCAATAGTTTGTTCCGTCATATGCAACTGTTAATTTTATTCTCTTCATATTATAAAGCCTCAACTAATTAAAACTTCAGAGCAACTATTATCATTCCAATTAAATATAATACAACCAAAAGATATGCAAGGATATCCTTTCTTTTATATTGTAATGGTTTCATTTTTGTTCGTCCTTCTCCTCCATGATAACATCTGGCATCCATGGCATAGGATAATTCCTCACTTCTTCTAATTGCTGATACAAATAAAGGAATCAATATTGGTATCAATTTTTTTAATCGGACAAAAATATTACCTTCATTAAAATCTACACCTCTTGCGGTTTGTGCTTTCATAATTTTATCCAGCTCCTCTACCAACACAGGAATGAACCGCATTGCGATAGCCATAATCATTGCAAACTCATGTACCGGTACATGAAGCTTCTTCATCCATCCAAGCATTTTTTCCAAGCCGTCAGTTAAGGCATTGGGTGTTGTTGTGTAGGTCATCATACTAGAACCAATAATCATGAATATAAAACGCAAGCCTAAATATATAGCAGATATCAAGCCGGCATCTGTTATTTTAATAAATTTCCATTGGAATAACACATTTGCACCCTTTACAGTAAATAAGTTTAATATCACTGTAAATAAAATAATAAAACCAAGGGCTTTTAAACCCTTTAAAATGAATTTCAAAGGAACCTTTGATAATGTAATATAAGTAGCCATGGATAAAAAAGCCATCACATATAAAACCGGATTTCGTGCAAAAAATAATGTAATTACATACACAAAGGTAATTGCAATCTTCACCCTTGGATCAAGCCGGTGTATAAGGGAATCCACATTATAATATTGTCCTATTGTCATATCTCTCATCATGTTATCACCTACTAAGACAATGCTTTTTCATTACTATCACACATCTTCATATTTCAAGCATTATTATTTGTTTGACATATTATCAATTTTTCTAGCAGTTTCATTAATTGAAACATTATCATCATATTCAAATATCATCATGTTACAAGCATTATCATTAATTTGAAGTATTATCACCATTTTCAAGCAGCATCATTTTTCTAATTCAACTGTTATCAAGTATCATCAATTACTTGCATTCATTTTCTTTTAGTCTCAATAACTGGTCATATACGGAAGCATCACTACAAGCCGTGACGTCCACATCAAAGCCAGTTTTTTTCAGCTCATGAATAATGGATGCCCCTACCGGAATTTCCAATCCAATGTGTCGAAGGATGTCTTCCTCCCAAAATACCTTCCAGGTTGCATCATCAAATATGATTTCTCCCTGATCCATAACAACAATTCGTTCAGCGTAATTTGCAACCTCTTCCATAGAATGAGACACAATTACAATTGTAATTCCCTGCTCAATCTGTAGTCTTTTCAACATCTGCAACAATTCCAGTGCAGACTTTGGGTCCAAACCGGCAGTAGGTTCATCTAACACAAGAATTTCCGGTTGCATTGCCAAAACCCCGGCAATGGCCACACGCCTTTTCTGACCTCCTGACAGTTGAAAGGGAGAATAATCATAAATTGTATCCGGCAAGCCTACCATAGCAATTGCCTCATAAGCCCTTTTTTGTGCCTCCACCTTTGAAATATTCATATTCATTGGGGCAAAACAAACATCTTTTTCCACTGTTTCAGCAAACAACTGATACTCCGGATATTGAAATACCAATCCAACCTTTTGCCGTAACTCTTTAATCGGAAAATCCTTTTCCGTAATATCTCTTCCATTAAAATATACATTTCCCTCCATAGGGAAATACAAGCCATTCAAATGCTGCATCAAGGTTGATTTTCCGGAACCTGTATGACCTATTACTGCTAAAAACTCTCCTGCTCCTATGGATAAATCAATATTTTTTAGAGCAATCTTTTCAGAAGTAAATCCTTTATTATAGGTATAGCCTACCTGATGTAGCAATAATCCCCTGGTTACTTTTTCAAAAGCTTTCACATCCTGTTTTTCATAGCTTTGTTTTTCCGGTACATCAATATTATTGATGTACTCCATTTGATTCGAATATTTTTGAACCAATGTCCCAATCAAATCTTTTTTATTTGTAATACGATTAACCTCTGCAGTATCAAGTATCTCATTTCCTTCTAAAAAATCAAGATATTGATAAAAGGCCGGTAACGCCAGTCCGCATTCCTCTAATAATTCTTTTTGAGAAAAAATCTCTTTTGCAGTTCCCTGACATGCTAATTGTCCCTTATTCATTACAAATACCCGGTCTGCGGCTAACACCTCATCCATATGATGGGTAATTAAAATAATAGTAATGTCCTTTTCCTTCTGTAGCTGCTTTGCCACCTGAATCATTTGCATTCTACCCTTTGGATCAAGCATAGCTGTGGCCTCATCAAAAATAATACATTTGGGCTCCATTGCCAGTACACCTGCAATTGCAACTCTTTGCTTTTGACCACCGGATAATTGATTTGGTGCCTTTTGTCTATATTCCTGCATGTCAGTTGCTTCTAATCCCATGTCCACACGATTCCAAATATCAGAAGTTGATACACCCAGATTTTCCGGACCAAAAGCCACATCCTCTTCTACTATATTTGCTACAATCTGATTGTCAGGATTTTGAAAAACCATTCCGGCAGTCTGCCTTACCTGCAAACGTAATTCTTCATCCTGTGTATCCATCCCATCTACAATCACCTGTCCCTCTCCCGGTAACAAGAGCGCATTTAAGTGCTTTGCCAATGTAGATTTTCCGGAACCATTTTGTCCTAGTATGGCAACAAATTCACCCGGATGAATTTCTAAAGACACATCCTGTAATGCTTCAATTATTTCTTCCACATTTCCTTCTTCATCACGGCGAAAATATTCAAATGTTAGTTTTTTGATATCAAATAGTTTCATTCCTATTATCCTTCTATCATTCTATTATCTGTCAATGTCTGTCAATATCTGCAAACCATTGCGCAACAATACATTTCATCGGGTTCTCCTTTGATATTTCTTTTGCATATTTAACAGCATATTCAGGAGTTGAAAACAGACGATATTCCAGACTACAATTATAGCCTGATTTTTCCTCGCAAATTATATTACTTTGGAGCTCATGTTTTCCCCATGAATCAACATAATAATTTTTTGTAACGTTTGTGCAAATAATATACTTTTTTGCTTTTCCGTGTCTGCCCCGTCCAATTGCATGACCATCTTTAAATCTTTCATTTATATATATAATCATACCATTTTCTACAATTGCATATCTCTTCATTGCACAAAGAACAAAACTACTTTCATACCACGGAAATATTTTTTCGCTTTCCTTATAAGAAGCAGTTATCCTATCTACATCTTCGTAATCAGTCAAATATGATATTTTATTTCCGGCTTCAAAAAAATATTCATTTGTACTATCAATGTCAAAAGGGCTCACCTGTTTATCTTTTGGATAATCAAAGTACTCCATTCTGTTCTTCTCCTTTTAAATTTTGACAAATGTTCTGCGTCAAATCATAAATATCTTTGCAAAAGAAAATACAGTCCAAAATATGATTACGATACATAATCCAACTAAAAATATGCTATTTTTCTTATACTCCATTCTAGCCTGTATTTTATTATAATCATAAGAATATAATAATTCTATTTTACTTCCAATTGGCGGAACACTTCCCTTACTATAATCCGCTGGAACCACATATATTTTTTCTGTTCCATTTATAGTGTATTTCACAACTGGCCGATACAATTTAATAAACATAAAATTATCTTCAGATACATGGGAAACTACATAAGAATCAATTATTTTCCTTCGATTTGCATCTCCCATGGAATGTTTAAAATAATAGGATATTAAAAGTTCTGCAAATAAAAACAAAATTCCAATATTCAAAATAAATTCGGATATTTTATCTGGATTGCAGGATAATAAATATTCCAAAACAGCAAAAAACACCCACATAAGTCCAATTCCCCAAAGTATAATTCCACCATATGAAATCAATAAATCAGAGTCCCGTCCAGCCTTCAACTGGTGAAATATCCTGACAAACACTGATTGAACCGGTTTTCCATTTAGCAAGGTTCTTTTTGCTTGCTTTTGCATAAGACGAAAACCACGCTGCCGCCTATGCACTTCTATACCTAATAATATAACAACCATACCCAATGAACATTTTATAATTAGTACCAACAAATTACTTTCCATACCAAAAATTTATCCCCCCATAACGATAAGAAACACGCTTTGCGAATTTCTCACGTTCGCAAGCGGTACCAAATAGGAATGCAAGAATTCCGGCTTGGATTATGCCGACCGCGAAAATAGAATAGGGGACTGTGTAACAGTCCCCTATTTGACATCTTAGTATGCTCTTATACTAACTCAATGATAACTTCCATTGCAGCATCGCCCTTACGAGGTCCGATTTTGATGATTCTTGTGTAACCACCATTGCGATCCTTGTACTTTGGACCATACTCGTTGAATAACTTCTCTGTTAAATCAACCTTCTTGGTTCCTCTCTTCTTTCCAGCTGCTTCAGTTGGAACTTCAACTACAGGATAAAGAACCTTTAACATCTGTCTTCTTGCATGTAACTTAGATGGCTGATCCTTCTTTACAGTCTTCTCAACTTCATCATATACAGTAACCTTCTTACCGTCTACAACTTCTTTTACTCTCTTACCATCTTTGTCTTTTCTTGCAACCTTAGCAGTTACAGTTACTTCATCAAAGTTATCTGCTTCCTTAACTGCCATTGTAATCATACTTTCTGCAATTTTACGAATTTCCTTCGCTCTTGCCTCAGTTGTACGAATCTTACCATTATATAACAACTGTGTAACCTGATTACGAAGTAATGCCTTTCTTGCAGCCTGCTTCTTTCCAAGTTTTCTATACTTTGCCATGAGATAAATCCTCCTTCACTTTGCTTACTAAACCTTCGGCTTAAGTGGTTTCTTTTATTATTATTCTTCTCCGTTGTTAAGAGATAAACCTAACTCTTTCAACTTATTAAGTACCTCCTCTAATGATTTACGTCCTAAATTACGAACCTTCATCATATCATCCGGAGTCTTGCTTGTTAACTCCTCAACTGTATTAATACCTGCTCTCTTTAAGCAGTTAAATGAACGAACTGATAACTCTAATTCATCAATGTTCATCTCTAATACTTTTTCTTTCTCATCATCTTCCTTCTCTACCATAACTTCTGCAGTCTTGGCATTTTCTGAAAGATCAATAAAGAGATTCAAATGCTCACTAAGAACCTTAGCAGCTAAACTAACTGCTTCGTCCGGAGCCAATGTACCATTTGTATATACATCCAAGGTCAGCTTATCATAATCTGTAATCTGACCAACACGTGTATTTTCAACAGTTAAGTTTACACGTTCAACCGGTGTATATATAGAATCTACCGCAATTACATCAATTGAAGTATCTTCCTTCTTATTCTTATCAGAACCTACGTAACCTCTACCCTTGGTAATGGTAAGTTCCATATCAAATCTTGCCTCAGAACCGCTTAATGTAGCAATAACTAAGTCAGGATTTAAAATTTCGATATCGCTATCAACATGAATATCAGCTGCAGTTACTACACCTTCACCAACAAACTCGATATAAGCCTGTTTTGGCTCATTTGAAGCACTATTATTCTTAATAGCTAACTCCTTGATGTTCATAATAATCTCAGTAACATCTTCCTTTACGCCTGGTATAGAACTAAACTCATGTAAAACACCTTTAATCTTTACATAGCTTACAGCAGAACCTGGTAATGAAGATAACATAATTCTTCTTAATGAATTACCAAGTGTTGTACCATAGCCTCTCTCTAAAGGTTCTACCACAAATTTACCGTATCTGTTGTCTTCTGAAATCTCTGCGATTTCAATTCTTGGTTTTTCGAAATCAAACACGCTAGGAACCTCCTTAAATACTTAAACACTTCAAGAACTGCATAAAGCAGTTCTTGAAAATAATATTCTTACTTAGAATATAACTCGACGATAAGTGTCTCATTTACAGGAACATCAATCTGCTCTCTTAATGGTAACTCTGTTACTGTACCACATAAGTTTTCCTGATCAGCATCTAACCAAGCCGGAACTAATCTTCCGCCTGTTACCTCTAAAATGTCCTTATATCTCTGAAGAGATTTGCTCTTCTCACGAATCTCAATCTTATCTCCGGCTTTTACTCTGTAAGAAGGAATGTTAACGCACTTGCCGTTCACTAATACATGCTTATGATCAACAATCTGTCTTGCTTCCTTACGAGTTCTAGCTAAACCTAAACGGAACACTACATTATCCAATCTGCACTCTAAAAGAATCATTAAGTTAGGACCTGTTAAGCCTTTCATTCTCTCAGCAGTTGCATATAAGTTACGGAAAGGTTTCTCTAATACACCATAGATGAACTTAGCCTTCTGCTTCTCACGAAGCTGTAAACCATATTCGCTCATCTTTCTATTTGCTCTAACTAACTGTCTGTTTGACTTCTTATCAATTCCGAGATACATTGGCTCCATACCTAAAGATCTGCATCTCTTAAGAACTGGGGTTCTATCTACTGCCATCTATCTGTACCTCCTATTACACTCTTCTACGTTTTGGTGGACGACAACCATTGTGTGGAACCGGTGTTACGTCACGAATACTTAATACTTCAAGACCTGCTGCCTGAAGTGCACGAATTGCAGCCTCACGACCTGAACCCGGACCTTTAACCATAACGTCAACCTTCTTCAAACCATGAATAAGGGCTGCCTTTGTAGCTGTTTCAGCTGCCATCTGTGCTGCATAAGGAGTAGACTTCTTTGAGCCCTTAAATCCTAATTCACCAGCACTTGCCCATGAAAGTGCATTACCTTCATTATCGGTTAATGTAACAATTGTATTATTAAAAGATGACTGAATGTGTGCCTGTCCGTGCTCAACGTTCTTCTTAACACGCTTCTTAGTCACTTTCTTTGTAACTTTAGCCATTGAACTAAACCTCCTGATAAATATAACTAAATCTAATTCGACCTATTATTTCTTCTTGTTTGCAACGGTTCTCTTAGGACCCTTACGTGTTCTAGCATTTGTCTTTGTCTTCTGACCACGAACCGGTAATCCCTGTCTATGACGTTTACCACGATAACAACCAATCTCCTGTAAACGCTTAATGTTCAAAGCAACCTCTCTACGTAAGTCACCTTCAACCATCTGTGTCTCATTAATAACTTCACTGATTCTCTTTACTTCTTCATCAGTTAAATCACGAACACGAGTATCTGGATCAACATTTGCTTCCTTTAAAATACGCTGAGATGATGGAAGACCAATACCATAAATATAGGTAAGTCCAATCTCAACACGCTTTTCTCTTGGTAAATCTACACCTGAAATACGAGCCATTGTGACTGTTACCTCCATAAATAATGTTTTAATTCGTTTTCATTTGAATCAAGAAATAGTTCACGTATCCGTATGTATTGCACTTAAGATAATCATGCAACTGCTTTTAGCTTCACACGGGTGAAATGCATACATGTCCCACTTCTATTCATTCTATAAAATATGTTGCATAGGCTAATGACAACCTATACTACAGCCGCTTTCTTAATCATCTTCCATATTCATAATGAAAATATAGAAGGAACTTCACACTGGGAATACAGTGCTACTTTGGTTTCCAAACAATACAAGTTAGCAAGATGGGCTATCATCTTATCCCTGTCTTTGTTTGTGCTTAGGGTTTTCGCAGATAATACGAATACTACCTTTTCTTTTAATGACTTTGCACTTATCGCAAATTGGTTTTACAGATGCTCTAACCTTCATTAAAATCTCTCCTTTCAAAACGGTCTCGACTTAACGAATACATCGTCAAATCAACGCGAAAACAAAGAAAACATGCGTATAAGCACACTTTCTCCGTAAAAAGTCCGCTACGAATACCTATTCTAACATTTTGTTCTTGTCATTGCAAGCAGTTTTTTCTATATTTTCACAAAAAACTTATTTTTATCCTATTTTTCTCTCCACTTGATTCTTCCCTTGGTCAAATCATATGGAGAAAGTTCCAATGTTACCTTATCTCCGGGTAATATCTTGATATAATTCATTCTTAGCTTACCACTGATGTGAGCCAATACTTCATGGCCATTTTCCAACTCAACCTTAAACATTGCATTTGGAAGCTTTTCAATTACTGTTCCTTCAATTTCAATTACATCTGCTTTAGACATATATAAATCCTCCTGTTATAAAAATGATTCCTCATCTTTCCTAATTATTATATATATTTATTTTATAATTCTATACCCGGTGCAGTAGACAATATCTCCGGTTCCCCTTCCGTGATTAAGATTGTATTTTCGTAATGTGCAGATGGCAATCCATCCTCCGTTACAACCGTCCAATCATCATCTTCCCAGTAAACATCATATTCACCTAAATTAATCATAGGTTCAACTGCAATTGTCATTCCCGGTCTTAATTTAGCACCTCTTCTCGGTGTTACAAAATTAGGAACTTCCGGATCCTCATGAAGCTTGGCACCAACACCGTGGCCAATCAAATCCCTCACAACCGAATATCCATTGCCTTCGCAATATTCCTGAATTGCCTTACCAATATCCCTCACATGATTACCTGCAATCGCTTGTTTTATTCCTATAAAGAAGGATTCTTTTGTAACACGAACCAGCTTCTTAACCTCTTCTGATGCTCCCGGCATAACCAGAGTTCTTGCTGCATCAGAATGATAGCCTTTATATATAACTCCCGCATCCAGACTGACAATATCTGTTTCCTTAATTATTCTGTCTTTAGATGGAATTCCATGAACTACCTGTTCATTTATGGAAACACAAATAGATGCCGGATACCCATTATAATTTAGAAAAGAAGGGATACATCCAAAACTACGGATAATTTCCTCTCCTATTTTATCTACCTCTAAAGTAGACATACCAGGCTTTACCTGTTTTGCCAATTCATCATGTGTGATGGCGAGAATTCTTCCCGCCTCACGCATGAGTTCAATTTCTGCTTTTGACTTAATTGAAATCGCCATATTTATTCACCTAATATATCAACAATTGCTGCAAATACATCCTTCATATCTACAGTTCCATCAACTTCTCTTGTAATGCCCTTGCCGTTATAGTAATCAATAAGTGGTTGTGTCTGCTCATGATATACTTCCAAACGATTCTTTACCGTCTCAGGCTTGTCATCATCACGGATAATCAAGTCTGCTCCGCAGGTATCACATTTTCCTTCCACCTTAGTCGGACTATATACAACATGATAGGTTGCACCACAACCAACACATGCACGTCTTCCACCCATACGGTTAATAATATTCTCATCCGGAACTTCTACGTTAATTGCATAATCAATACTCTCACCAATTGCTGACAACGCCTTATCCAAAGCTTCTGCCTGTGGAATTGTTCTTGGGAAACCATCTAATACATAACCATTTGCACAATCAGGCTCTTTAAAACGATCAATTACAAGGTCTACAACTAATTCATCCGGAACCAAAAGACCTTTATCCATATATTCCTTTGCTTTTGCACCAAGCTCAGTACCATTTTTAATATTAGCACGGAAAATATCTCCTGTTGAAATATGTGGAATACCATACTTTGCTGCAATCATTTTTGCCTGAGTTCCCTTACCTGCTCCAGGTGCGCCTAACATAATAATCTTCATAACCTTTTCCTCCTGTTTTTTATTTCTTTTACAATCAATCTGGTTTATTATACATTATCCTTCTCTTTATAACCACTTAAACCGCAGAAGTATATCGCTATACCCCCACGGTTTTTTGCAACAATTTGATGATCAAATCAAAGTTGTTTATCTTATGATTATATTTAATTATCAATTCTTACTATTTGTTCAAAAATCCTGAATAATTACGAACCAGCATTTGTGATTCTAACTGTTTAATTGTGTCAAGAATTACACCTACAATAATAATCAATGATGTTCCACCAAAGGAAACGCTGGCACCAAATACTCCATTAAAGAAGATTGGAATTAAAGCTACAATCAAAAGACCAATAATACCAATTAAAACAATATAATTCAAAATTTTATTCAAATAATCCTGAGTTGGCTTACCAGGACGAATACCCGGAACAAAACCACCATTCTTCTTCATATTATTAGCCACTTCCATCGGATTAAATGTAATAGATGTATAAAAATATGCAAATATAATATTTAAAACGATATAAAGAATCAAACCAATAGAAGCCCATGGATTATCTTTGTTAAACCAATAGTTTGAATTAAGTCCCTGCATAATCTTTGCAGCTGTTGTTCCTGTCTGAATATTAAATAAATTAACTACAATAGCAGGAACTGACATTAACGATGAAGCAAAAATAATTGGAATAACACCGGCAGTATTGACTTTCAAAGGAATATAACTTGACTGTCCGCCATAGGTTTTTCTTCCCTGTACTTTCTTTGAATACTGTACCGGAATTCTTCTTTCCGCATCCTGTAAAATAATTACAAGGATTGTTGTACCAATTACAATTGCAAGTACAATAATTGCTGCAACTGTTGCATGAATTGCATCCTTACCACTTACAAACTGCTCATATAAATTAGAGAAGTCTGCCGGCATACGAGATACGATATTAATTAACAAAATAATTGAAATACCGTTACCAATACCTTTATCAGAAATACATTCACCTAACCACATAACAATACAGCTACCTGTTGTTAAAGTAACAATAATTGTTAAAATAGTAAATACATTAGTTGTTCCAAGAACACCCTCTCTTGAAAATCCAATTGCAAGACCGGCACTTTCAAGAACTGCTAATGCAACAGACACATATCTTGTAATCTGTGTCATTTTCTTTCTTCCATCTTCACCATCATGATGCATCTCCTCTAATGCAGGAATTGCGATTGTTAACAGCTGCATGATGATGGATGCTGTAATGTATGGAGTTACACTTAATGCAAAAACTGACATGGAAAGGAACGATCCACCGGTAAATGAATTAATGAAATTAAAGGAATCACCAACAACATTTTGTAAATATTCCTGTATCGCTGAGACGTCAACTCCCGGAATCGGTAATTGACTTCCCAAACGTACTACAAGAAGTATAAAAAATGTGTAAATCATTCTTTTCCTTAATTGCTCAATTTTAAATGCATTGATTAAGGTTTTGAACATAAATTACATCACCTCAGCTTTTCCACCCTTAGCTTCGATTTTTTCAACTGCAGAAGCACTATAAGCATTCACCTTAACAGTAAGCTTCTTAGTTAATTCTCCATTACCCAAAATCTTAACGCCATCCTTAGGGTTGCTAACGATACCTGCACCGATTAATGTATCAACAGTAACTTCTGTACCATCTTCAAATACATTTAACTTGTCAACATTAATAGCAATGATTTCCTTTGAACTTGGACATGTAAATCCACGCTTTGGAAGTCTTCTATATAATGGCATCTGACCACCTTCAAAACCAGGTCTGGTAGCACCTGAACGTGCCTTCTGTCCTTTATGTCCCTTACCTGCAGTCTTACCATTTCCTGAACCATGGCCACGACCTTTTCTGAAATTATCACTCTGCTTTGAACCATCTGCCGGCTTTAATGTAGATAAATTCATTTCGCGCACCTCCTTATTACATATTTTATTAAATCTCTTCAACCTTTACTAAATGTCTAACCTGGGCAACCATTCCCTTTGTTGCTGCATTGTTAGGAAGTTCAACTGACTTATTTACTTTCTTAAGACCTAAAGCTTCAACTGTTCTTCTATGCTTTGGGATTGCTCCAATAGTAGACTTTACTAAAGTTACTCTTACCTTATCTGCCATTTTGAAATCCTCCTTAACCTAAGATTTCTTCTACGGATTTACCGCGAAGCTTAGCTACCTGCTCAGGTGTCTTTAAGTTTGCAAGGCCGTCTAATGTAGCCAATACTACATTCTGCTTGTTATTAGAACCTAAAGACTTAGTACGGATATTCTTAAATCCTGCAAGCTCAAGTACCGAACGGGCAGGACCACCAGCGATAATACCAGTACCTTCTGGAGATGCCTTTAATAGTACAGATGCACTACCGAATTTACCGGTCCAGTCATGAGGAATACTACCATTCTCATTAATTGGAACTTCGATTAAATGCTTAATTGCATCCTCTTTTCCTTTACGAATTGCCTCTGGAATTTCAGCTGCCTTTCCAATACCGGCGCCTACATGTCCATTCTTGTCACCTACAACTACAAGAGCAGCAAATCTCATATTACGTCCACCTTTAACAACTTTGGTTACACGCTTAATGTTTACAACTTTTTCTTCTAATTCTAACTGACTAGCATCAATAATTGTATGCTTCATATATTGTTTCCTCCTTATTAGAATTCAAGACCAGCTTCTCTTGCTGCCTCTGCCAATGCTTTCACTTTACCCTGATATATAAATCCGCCTCTATCAAAGACAACAGTCTTAATACCTGCAGCTAATGCACGTTCAGCAATTACCTTACCTACGTAAGCTGCTGCATCTACATCATTTGTCTTCTCTAATTCTGCTTTCACTTCTTTCTGTACTGTTGAAGCTGACACTAAAGTCTTACCAACTGTATCATCAATAATTTGAGCGTACATATGATTATTACTTCTGAATACAGCTAAACGTGGTCTCTCTGATGTACCACTAAAGCGGTTACGGATTCTTAAGTGCTTCTTAGCACGAACCTTACTTCTTGACTCTTTATTAATCATCCTATCTCACTCCTTTAATTATTTCTTACCAGTCTTACCAACTTTACGTCTAATAACTTCATCAGCATACTT
>JBJENY010000070.1:0-13996 GCA_051880435.1 Lachnospiraceae bacterium
ACACCTTCACCGGAAACATCTCTTGTAATAGATACATTTTCTGATTTTTTGGTAATCTTATCTATTTCATCAATATAAATAATACCATGCTGCGCTCTTTCAATATCATAATCAGCAGCCTGAATAATTTTTAACAGAATGTTTTCAACGTCCTCACCTACATAACCTGCTTCTGTTAATGCAGTTGCATCAGCAATAGCAAAAGGAACATTTAATAATTTTGCTAATGTTTGTGCAAGATAAGTTTTACCGGAACCTGTAGGTCCAACCATTAAAATATTACTTTTTTGTAATTCTACATCAAAGTCTTTATCAGAAAGAATTCTCTTATAATGGTTATATACTGCAACAGATAATACTTTTTTTGCATCTTCCTGTCCAATTACATACTGGTCTAAAAAGTCTTTAATTTCCTTTGGCTTTAGTAAATTGATGTCGCTAGATTCATCAAAATCATCTAACTCATCCTCAATTATTTCAGAACAAACCTCTATACATTCATCGCATATATACACATTCTGACCTGCAATTAATTTGCGAACCTGATCCTGTGTTTTATTACAAAACGAACAACGTAAAGGCTTTCTTTCATCTCCGCGACTTGCCATGGGCTACACCTCTATCTCTCATTATTTAATCGCATCACGATTTTCTACTACTACATCAATCAAGCCATATTCTTTTGCTTCTTCGGCACTTAACCAATTATCACGATCCGTGTCTTTTTCTAACTCTTCAACAGACTTACCGGTTTCTTTTGCTAAAATTTCGTTAATTTTTTTCTTTGTACGAAGAATATGCTTTGTTGTAATCTCCATATCACTTGCCTGGCTGCCACCTGGCATTCCACCCATTGGCTGATGAATCATAATCTCAGCATTTGGAAGTGCCATACGTTTACCCGGTGCACCACCTGCAAGTAAAAATGCACCCATACTTGCTGCCATACCAACACAAATAGTAGCTACATCACATTTAATATAGTTCATTGTATCAAAAATACCAAAACCGGCAGAAACAGAACCACCAGGACTGTTAATATATAAATAAATATCCTTTGTTGGATCTTCAGACTCCAAGAATAATAACTGGGCAATTACTAAACTTGCAGTAGTATCGTTAACTTCTTCCCCAAGGAAAATAATTCTTTCCTTTAATAATCTCGAATAAATATCATAGGAACGTTCTCCACGACTCGTTTGCTCAATGACATAAGGTACTAAACTCATGATAATTCCTCCTTTTTCTGAAAAGTTGAGCAAATACTATAAAGTATTTGCTCATAAAAGTTTATTATTTTTCTACAGCAGCTTCTGTAACAAGCTCAACTGCCTTCTGAACAGCGATATCCTGCTTAATTGCTTTCTTCTCTTCCTCGCCAACCATTTCAATTAACTTGTCAGCTTCCATTTGATATGTTTCAGCCATCTTAGTAATTTCTGCTTTTACTTCGTCTTCAGAAACTTCAATATTTTCAGCCTTAGCAACCGCCTCTAATACAAGACGTGACTTAATTCTTCTGATTGCTTCCGGCTGCGCAGTTTCCATAAACTGTTCTTTTGTCATTCCTGTAAACTGGAAATACTGATCAATAGAAAGACCCTGATAACTAATCTGCTGAGCAAACTCATTCATCATCTGCTCCTTTTGTGTATTAATCATTGGTTCAGGGATATCCATAGTAGCATTCTCAATAATCTTATCTACCACAAGACTTTCTTTTTCACGCTTAGCAGCATCTTTCTTCTTCACCTCAAGAGTCTTCTTTAAATCCTCTTTGTACTCATCTAATGTATCAAATTCAGAAACATCTGAAGCAAATTCATCATCTAACTCAGGAAGTTCTGTTTCCTTAATACCATTTAACTTACACTTAAATAATGCAGGCTTACCAGCTAAATCTTCTGCATGATATTCCTCAGGGAATGTAACATTCACATCAAACTCATCACCAATATTCTTGCCAACAATCTGATCCTCAAATGTATCAATAAAAGAATGAGAACCAAGCTTCAACTGATAATTCTCTCCTTTTCCGCCTTCAAATGGTACGCCATCCACAAAACCTTCAAAATCAATTGTAACTTCATCATCCATAGCAGCTGCACGATCCTCAACAGGAACAGTACGAGAATTCTGCTTCTGAACATTTAACAATTCAGCCTGAACATCTTCATCTGTAACTGTTGTATCCTGTGCCTCAACTTCTACACCTTTATATTCACCTAATGTTACTTCTGGTTTAACAGCAACTAATGCAGTATAAATGAAATCCTTACCTTTTTTAATCTGTGTTACATCTATCTCCGGACGAGAAACAATATCTAATTCGCTCTCATCCATAGCAGCAGGATATGATTGCTCCATACAGATGTTAGCAGCTTCTTCATAGAAAATTTCTGCACCATACATTTTTTCTACATAAGCCTGTGGCACTTTTCCTTTACGGAAACCAGGAACAGAAATCTGTTTCTTTTGCTTATTATATGCAGTTTTTACAGCTGCATCAAAATCAGCTGCAGGTACTGTAATTGTAAGCTTTGCCATATTCTTCTCTAATTTTTCTACTGTTAAACTCATCTTTAACAATTCCTCCTTAAATATATATATCATTTTATTCTTTTGCAGTAATAATAGATAGCTCTGCACTAACTTCACAATTATAGCATGGCAAAACAATATATGTCTAGTATTTTCTATATTTTTTCATATATATACGAGCAACAACTATATTATAACCATATTGTATTTTTTATACATAAAAAAACTGCAATTTATTTTCTAAAATAAACTGCAGTCTTTTTTAGCATCATTCTACATTCACATCAAAATGTTTGGAATGAAATGATTACTTACCAGCCATCTGGTTCATCTGAGCTTCTACCAACTTCTTAGTCATCTGACCACCAACTGATCCGTTTTCTCTAGATGTTAAGTCACCGTTATAACCGTTCTTTAAATTAACACCTACTTCTGAAGCACATTCCATTTTGAACTTCTTCATTGCATCTGACTTCTTTGCATTGTTAGCCATTTTTTTCGTCCTCCAAATCTATATTTTAAGACAATTAATTGTCTTGGTTATATTATTTGCAGGAACATAAATTATATTATGGAAATTTTTGCAAAAAAGACCGCTAAAAAATATTAACGGTCTTTCATCAATTATGTTTTTTTATTTTGTGACACTATTTGATTTTTTTCTTAAAACAACAAATCCGCCAATTGATAACATCATCATCACACACAAACCTGCAATCGGCGCTGCGTCACCAGTTTTTGTACCACCTGAGCCACTGGATACATAGCTAAACGAAGTAGAAGCATTACTTCCTGTTGTGGTTTGTGTAGAACTTTCTGTCGTAACCTGATTTTCTATCTGTACAACATATCTCTGTCTTGTAGCCGGTTGTTGTGTACTTGGTTCTTCTGTCGGAAGCTCCTCTGTGGTTGTCGGCTCTGTTGTTGGTTCTTCTTTTGGTGCTAATATTGCGTAGGTTGAGAATTTATTTGATGTCAAAGTAAATGTACTTGGACTACTATCCATATCAACCTCATAACGATAGCCTTCTAAACCGGAAGAACCATTATGAACACGAACTACTTCTATTCCACTTACACCGGATAAATCCTGAAGCGGAATTGTAATTGTAATACTTGCACCATTGGATAACTCTGTAACAGGTATCGGTGGCTGCTGTACACCATATTTATCTGTAACATATTTGTATAATGTAAGATTTAAATATTTTCTAACAACCTTTTCCTTAGATTGTACTCTACCAATTACGGCAAGTTCATCACTTGTAACATTGGTAACATCCATCAGGGAAGCATATAATCTGAATTCTACTGTTCCGTCTTCTTCAATCAACTGACTATCTTCTTCATTGAAATTCACATGATCATATACAAAAATGGAATCCATATTATCAACAGTAATATTTGGTGTATCCGGATTCAAAATAACAACAGAAGTATTATGTCCGGATAAAATCAATGATATTCCACTACTTGGACTAATAACAACATGGTTACTTACCGTAATACCAAGGGATTTCTTGTATACACCATCAGTAGCTACAATATTATAGGTTCCATCAGGAATATTTACAAAAGCAAATGGTCCGCCTGCATCCGCTGTTGTTGCAGCAATACATACATTACCTTCAAACAATCCAACAGTAATAATTCCGCTGCTATTCCAGCTTGGCAACTGCATTCCGCTTGGATATCCTGTTGTTCCTCTGATAATACCACCTTCATCATTTAAGGAAGAGGTTTTAAAGGAACCTTCATATTCTAACACTTCATTAATATCAGAAACTGCACGAACCTTGTAGTCATAAACAGTATTCGCTTCAAGATTATCAAATACAGTTGATAATGACCAATTACCATTTTCATCCTGAGAAGCAACTGTATTTTCACTTTCAACAAAGGATTCATCAGTTGCCTTACGTAACATGATAACAGGTGCAACAGAAACCTCTGCCGTTCCTCTTGTTACTGTTGCAGATAAAGTTGCCTTTGATGTTGTAATATTGCTGATTGGACTTACAAACATACTCATTGGTGTAAATCCTGCAACACTCATTTCATTACCGGCAATATCAGAAGCCATTACTACATAATTTCCTCTCTCAGATACTTCTACAACAAAGGAACCGGCATAACCGCCTTCTACCTCTTCAACTGTAGCAGTATATGGTTTTCCATTTCTCATAACAGTAATGGAATCTTTATCAACACCACTCACTGCATCTGTTATACTAAACTCAATATAAACAGAAGAACCGGATGATTTTTCAGGAATATTAGAAACTGTAATTTCCGGTGCAGTCTTATCATATTTGACAACTGTCAAATGATTGTCAGTATCAATACATTCAATTCCGGAAGCACTTACACTCCATGCTTTAAAGTAATGAATTGCTTCGTCATTCTCATCTATAGCAATATCCTTTACACCACTATTATCTTCAATCAAAGCATCGTCGTAAGCTGTTTCATCATTTTTATAATGACGATAGTACGTATTAACAGGTGCACCGTCTTTTGTTTCAACATCATATTCAATATGAATTGTTGGAGCTCCTGTTTCACTATTATACCATCCGGAAGAATCAGCCTCTCCACCAATTTCAGGCAATGAGGAAATGATTGGACATTCCGGAGCTTCTACAGAAACATTTTGAATATTAAAGCTTTTTCTGGACTCATTACCTGCGTTATCACAAACAATAACCGTATACTCTCCTTTTCCTGTAACAGAGAAAGAACCTGTATATTCACCTGTTTCTGAAGGATCTGTTAATGCAATATTCGTTGTTGTTCCATCACTCTTTAATATCTTTGCATACGCAACACCACTGACAGCATCAGAGGTTGTAAATGTAATAGACTCATTTGAAGTCCAATTATCCGGATTTTCTTCATAATCCACATCTAACAAAGGTGGATCATTATCCACAAGGAATGTAATTTTATCAGAGGTTTTGGTATTACCTGCATTATCTTCAGCTACTGCATATATTGTATATGCTGTTTTACTGCTGGTAAATACAGTGTTGTTTCCGAAACTAAAATCACCACTTGTAATTTTTTCTGATGGTGTCTGAATTGCAGAGGCACCATTTGGATACTGTGTATCTACTAATGTATCATTTACATACCATTTTACATTTTTAATACCGGATTCTGATTCCACAACATATACATTGGCAATACAATTCCGATAATAAATACCACTCTTATTGGCAACATGACCACGAACACCACCTTCTGTCATATCTCCATAAGTAACAGAGAGCTCACACTTAGATGGTTCTCTGGACTCTACACTCCACTCATAATCATCATTTGTATTACCGGATGGGCGTAATGTAATCAAATCACTCTTATTACCGGCAACGTCCATTGCCTGACACTTAATTACACCATAACCATTTTTCACTGCACTTTGTAAAACTTCAATGGAAGCAACGCCATTTTCATCAAAGGTAGTTACTTTATCCGGAGTTGATGTATAAATTCCATAACTCAAATTCTTTAATCCGGAACCCTTATCTTCAAATCTGACTTTAATATGAATGGTAGCATTAATATAGGTACCAAAGCTTAACACACCACCATGACTTGGGAAATATAAACCGCCATTTCCTAACGTAGTCTGGTTATCCCAGTCATAAGAAATACTATCATCACCATCTACAGTAAAACTATAACCTAAGTACTTTGGTCCTTCCGGGTCAAAATCAATATTGGCAGTACCAATAGATGTGATTGCACCTGTTGTACTGGAAGAATCAGCCCGATTTCGTAATTGAACCCATACACTGTTTCCGGAATACTTATCCGGATCTAATGTAACTGCACTTGCCCATTCTGTAAAAGCAGTTCCATCATAAGAAATTCTAATTTGATTATAGCCCCCACCTAAAAGTCCACTACTTGTTATCGGAGAAAGCACAGGAGCAGCACCAACATACCAGTCATCATCAGATACACTTCCTGATATGGTATAGTTAACATTCAAAACAGGTGCTTCTTTTGTTACTTTAAAATAAGCACAATCATCTTTGTAGCACTTAACTGTATAATTTGAATTATCTGCTGCATGAGCAATAATATAACATTTGTCATAGGCAGCTTCCAAATCATCCTCTCTTGAAGGATCAATGGTATATGTAATTTCACCTAAAGAAGCAAGGTCATCGGTTCCAACAAAGGAACTTCCATCATCTAATTCAATACCAAAATTAGAAGCATCCGGATTAGGCTCACCTGCACGAATCTCATTAACAGTAGAAGTTGTATGAACAATAACCGTTCTTTTCTTAATCGTACATCCACCAACTACAATGGTTCCTGCATCCGCCTCTAATACATAACAGCCTGCGTACTCTGCCGGAACATTCTTAATGGCACATCCGGTTATTGTAATGGTCTTATCCGTTCCTGCATTTGCAGAATCATAATATGCATCTGCTCTGGAAACTGTAATATCAGCTCCATTTGGAAATTTTTGATTTGTAGGAAGGGTATCTGTAAAATAAGTATTCACATTTGCATTACCATCATAATCTTTCACTTTCCAGTTATCCGGAATCGCTACAGAAACAGTCTGAGGAGCAATTGTAATACTAATTGTAATTGTCTCCGTTGGGATATTATTTTCATCCTGAACGGTAAATTTAATATCTTGAGATGTATTTAAAGTTGTAGCAGTTGGACCATCTGTGTTCAAATAAATTCCGTTTTCATCATGAGTAACAATAATTCCAACATTCTGAAGAGCTGTAATACATCCGCCATCAATTGTATAAGTAAATTGGCCGTCTTTATCCTTTCCTGAAACTTTATAATCATACTTTGCCTTAATGGTTTCCGATTGTGCTACACCGAACTGAAATGGTATCTCGGTTGTATCAACAACGATCCCTGCATATGTATAATTAGGATATAAAGTAATCGGTGTGGTCGGATCCGGCTGATACATTTCATGATGATTTGTCATTGTAATAGTTGAACCCGGCAAACATGTAGCAGAACCCAAAGCCCAAGAGGAAAAATCATATCCGGGATAATCAACTGTTCCTGCTGCATTTTGCGTATAAAATGTATCATTACTACCATAGGTTATAGTTTGAATGGTATAGTCTGTATCAGTAATGGTTGCATCTGTACTCTTCTTTTTGCAATAACGTATTTGATACTTTTTACCAGTCCAATTCAGGGTTACCGTTCTTTGCGCTGAATTTTGTCCTACCAAATTAATTGTATATCCCCCACCATCTATAGCAGAACAATTACCTCCATCTGATACAGAAGGTTCAGCAACATCATATCCATATCTGTTTGCATTATTAATAACGAAAGAACCTGATTTATTATTTGCATCTCCGGTTGCCGGAACATAAATTGTTGCCGGGGTTTCCGAAACACTTCCTGCAACATCAGTTTGATATGAAATAATATCCGTATCTTCCCCGGTTCCATTAGGCAAAATCGTAACCTCATAATTTTCAACTTCACGTAAACAATATATAACCAGAGTTTTTGAAACTCCATTATCATTCAAATAAGGAGAATTAACATCTAATTCATCCGGAACGCTAACAGAACAGTTTACATCTAAATACAATCCGGAATACTTGTAACAAGGATCATCTGCATCATAACCATTTCTTAAAGATACCAAACCGGATTTTAAAGAAAGTAAATCAAAGGTGGTGCCTTCAGCATTAGAATCAATCGTCAATGTATTAGATATGGGATATGCATTCTGACCATTATAATCCACATAATCAAAAATTACATTTGCAGTTACTCCCTCAGCCAAAAGATTAATCTCCGACATTAATCCCTCTTCTTGTAGTAACTCTTCTTCTGCTACTTCTAAATCAGAAACATCTTCATTAATTAATCCTTCCTGAATACTTTCATCATCTACGATATCAGAATCAGGCTCCTCATCATTCATCAGATTATTATTACCAAGCAGTCCTTCCTGATTATCGAGCTCATTAGTATCCGTATCCTGATTCTGAACCTCTTCCTGAACAACAGCATCATCAGTAACCTCTGTAGCGGATGAAGTCAAAAAACATGATTGCGATACAATCATAACCATAACCATAACAACTGCAACAACACGTTTTCCAGCTCCAGTGCTCCAATCAAAAAAATAACTGAACACACTGATTAAAGCGACCAAAGCAAGCACTGGATATGTTAATATCCGATGCTTTTTAGCAATCTTTAATAATTTGCCTGTTAGTCTGTTCTTCACATCCATTCCATCACCTCATACAATTATTCTACGTTCCGAAATATTCATACATATTCAAGTATGAACACTTTGTCCATTTCGTCAATTCTATGTATATATCGACACTTTTCAAGTAATATTTAAGTCACTGTGAGTCTCCCATTCTACACATATCCCAGCATCTTTTCCCGCAAAAAGACAGACTGGTAGACATAAATAAGCACTATTTAGTGACAGTATATCATACACATATGAAAAAGAAAAGATTTTTTCACAAATTATCTGACATAATATTTTGTTTTATACAACATATTGGGTTTTTTCGTAATTTTAATGAATTTAATTCAAGTATGACATACATTTTACTCAAGTTTATCATGGTTACCTCCTTGACCAAATATCTTTTGGGTGGTACTATAATTTTGTTTATAAATAGGTAGCAATTTACCTGATAAAATATTAAAAAAGAGGTATACAAAAATGACGAAAACATTTAAAGAATTACTTGAAAATGTTGCAGCATGTCCTACCAAAAAGGTTGCTGTAGCCGTTGCCCAGGACGATGCTGTATTAGAAGCAGTTGCTGAAGCAAAGAAACGTGGTATTGCAGAAGCAATTTTAGTTGGTGACAAAGACCAGATTGAAGAAGTTTCAAAAACAATCAATATGGATGTAACCGGCTATGAGATTATTGATGTAAAAGACAATTATGAAGCTGCACTTACAGCAGTAAAATTAGTTCATGATGGTAAAGCTGATATGTACATGAAAGGCTTAATTGATACAAAATCATTCTTAAAGAGTGTTTTAGACAAAGAAGTTGGTCTTCGTACAGAAAAAACACTTTCTCATGTATGTATTTTTGATATTGAAGGTCACGACGGATTATTATTCTTAAGTGATGTGGCATTTATTCCATATCCCGATTTGGAAACAAAGGCAAATATTATCCGTAACACTGTTGAGATTGCCCATGCATGTGGAATTCCTAATCCAAAGGTTGCACCACTTGCCGCTGTAGAAGTTGTGAATCCAAAAATGCCTGTCACCGTTGAGGCTGACGAATTAACAAAAATGAATGAGCGTGGTGAAATTACAGGATGTATCGTTGATGGTCCACTTTCCTACGACCTTGCAATTGACCCTGAAGCAGCAAGACACAAAGGTGCTACAGGACGTAAAATTGTTGGTGATGCAGACATTCTTTTATTCCCAGACATTCACGCAGGTAATGTTACATACAAAGCACTTGTACATAATGCAAAGGTAATAAATGGTAATATATTAACCGGAACAAAAGCTCCTGTTATCTTAACTTCTCGTTCAGATGACTTTGAAACAAAGGTTAATTCCATTGCCGTTGGCGCTATTGTGGCAGAAAATTTAAAATAATAATTTAGGAGGATATACAATGTCTTACAAGATTTTAATTATTAATCCAGGTTCTACTTCAACAAAGATTGGTGTATATGAAGACGAAACTCAGGTTATGGAAGAAACATTACGTCACACAACAGAAGAAATCGCCCAGTACGCCACAATTTATGACCAAAAGGATTTTCGTAAAGAAGTGATTTTAAATGTATTAAAAGAAAAAAATGTTGATTTAAACAGTATTGATGTTGTTGTTGGCCGTGGTGGTTTATTAAAACCAATTCCAGGTGGTACTTATGCTACTTCCGATGCTTTAATCGAAGACTTAAGAATAGGAAAACAAGGTCAGCATGCATCGAACCTTGGTGGTATTCTTGCAAAAGAAATTGCCGGTGAAATCAATGTACCATCCTATATTGTTGACCCTGTAGTTGTTGATGAATTACAGGACGTTGCCAGAGTAACAGGTCATCCTAAGTTTGAAAGAATCTCTATTTTCCATGCACTAAACCAAAAAGCAGTTGCAAAACGTTATGCAAAGGAAGCCGGAAAGAATTATGAAGACCTTAATTTAATTGTTGTTCACATGGGTGGCGGTGTATCTGTTGGTGCACACAAAAACGGTCGTGTCATTGATGTTGCAAATGCATTAGACGGTGACGGTCCTTTTTCTCCGGAGCGTTCCGGTGGTCTTCCATCAGGACAGTTAGTAAAGCTTTGCTTTAGTGGCGAGTATACACAGGCAGAGGTTGCCAAGATGATTTCCGGAAACGGTGGTTTTAATGCTTATCTTGGAACAAACGATATGCGTGACGTTATCAAGTTAGCAAAAGAAGGCGATGCAAAGGCTCAATTATTAGAAGAAGCTTTCTATTATCAGTTAGAAAAAGAAATCGGTGCCATGAGTGTTGTTCTTGGTGGTAAGGTTGATCAGATTATCCTAACAGGTGGTATTGCTTATGGTCAGGAAACTGTTGATCACATGAAAAATGCATGTGAATTCATTGCTCCTATTACCGTATATCCTGGTGAGGATGAATTACTAGCCCTTGCCCAGGGTGCACTTCGTGTTATGAATGGTGAAGAAGCAGCAAAAGAATATTAGAATACATTATCATACAGTTTTATTCTATATATTGTTATGATATATGAAAAGGAGATGTCATTTTGGACATCTCCTTTTTCTATTATTAGTTGTTTGCAAAATATATTGAAATGTACTTCGCAATTATCTGTTAATATTATTTTCAATCTAATTATGTTTATTGTAAAATAACATAAAACCAATGTCACAATGCATAAAAACATAAGCATCAAAACATTACATCGTTACACAAATAAATCTAAACACAAACAATGCTGCAATAATTGTAACAACAATATCCTTCTTTTGGAATTTACCTGAGAATAATGTAATGATAACGTATGCAATTGCGCCTACACCAATACCATTTGAAATGGAATAAGTAAGAGGCATCATAAGAAGTGCTAAAAATGCCGGTACTGCTGCAGTAATATCATTCATATCAACCTCAGCAAAATTTTTAAGCATCAATACACCTACATAAATCAGTGCAGGTGCTGTTGCAGCACTTGGAATAATACTAGCAAGAGGACTAATAAACAAGCAAAGCCCAAAGCAAAGTGCTGTCACAACACTGGCAAGTCCGGTTCTTGCACCGGATGCAACACCTGATGAGGACTCAACAAATGTAGTACATGTGGAAGTACCAAGAATTGCTCCTGTTACAGTTGCAATGGAATCACACATCATTGCTTTGTTTACATTAACAGGGTCACCATTTTCATCTAACATATTTGCCTGGGCTGCAGTTCCATACAAAGTTCCAATGGTATCAAACATATCAACAAGACAAAATGTAATAATAAGCATAATTGCATTAAATACACCACCAACCGGAGCCTGCAAAAATGCATCAGACCATGCTTTTCCATCAAAAAGACCTGTAATACCAACTGTTGCAAAATCCTTGAAGGTCTGTCCAATTGCATTCATATCAAAGCTTGGAACATTACCAAGCATAACATAATAAATAACAGTTGTAACAAATATTGAAATTAATACACTTCCCTTTACATGAAAATGTTCTAATACAGCAATAATCAATAAACCAATAAATGCAGCCAAAGCAGGGGCCACAACCTCCCACTCTCCACCATGAATATCAACTAACTGCACAAAAGTATATTGATTTGCCTGAATTAATCCCGCGTTCTTCATTCCTATCATTGCAATAAACAAACCGATACCGGCAGGAATTGCTTTCTTTAAACAATCCGGCATGGCTTTTGCAATATACTCTCTTGCTCCGGTTAAGGATAAAACCAAAAACACTAATCCGGAAACAAAAATAATTACCATACCTGCATGATAACCTTCAATTACATCTACACCTCCAAAAACGGATGCTGCAATAAAGCTGGTACAAAAAAAGGAATTTAATCCCATACCACAAGCCTGGGCAAATGGTAATTTTGCAAAAAATGCCATTAATAAAGTACCAATAATTGCTGCCAGTATAGAAGCAACAAATACGGAATTCCAAATCTGTCCAAGCTGTGCCGACACGTCTACTCCCATCTCCGATGCAGCTCCTGCAAGCCAGCCGGTTGCACCTTCACCGGCAACCTGATTTGGATTAACAAACACAATATATGCCATAGCAAAAAATGTGGTAAGACCACCAATAATCTCGGCACGAATTGTTGACTTTCTTTCAGATATTCCGAAAAATTTATCCATATTATCTCTCCCTAAAATAATCAAAAATTAAAATAAATTATAAGAAATAAGAAAGCTTCGAGGCTTTAGACCTCGAAGCTTTCAATAAAGTAGTAATTACTTATTAGCAATTGCGTCCTTAATTCCCTGTGTTAATAATGGAACAATCTTGTTCAAATCACCAACAATACCATAATCAGCAACATCAAAGATTGGAGCATCTTCATCTTTATTGATTGCAATAATCAAATCAGACTCTTCCATACCGGCAACGTGCTGAATTGCACCGGAAATACCGATTGCAAAGTATACATTAGGACGAACTGTCTTACCAGTCTGACCAACCTGTAATTCATTTGACATACCAAAAGCTTCTACAGCCGCACGGGAACATGAAACCTGTCCACCAAGTACTTCTGCAAGCTCTTCTAACATTGCAAAATTCTCAGCCGAACCAACGCCACGACCACCGGAAACTAAAATCTTAGCATCCATAATATTCTTAATGTTTGAAACTGCCTTAGAAATCTCAAGAATTTCAACATACTTGTTATCCGGAGTAAATCCAGGATTATAGTTGATTACCTCTGCCTTAGCACCTTTCTTTGGCTCAAGCTTCTGCATAACACCAGGACGAACAGTAGCCATCTGTGGACGGTTGTCCGGACATGCGATGGTAGCAATTGTGTTACCACCAAAAGCAGGACGAGTCATTAATAACTGGTTCTTCTTCTGCTCTTTTCCTGGAATTGGATTGATTGGGAAATCACCAATCTCAAGTAATGTACAGTCAGCAGTAAGTCCTGTCTGCACTCTGGCTGAAACTGTAGGACCTAAATCACGTCCGATAGCTGTTGCACCAACCAACATGATTTCAGGCTTGTACTCATTAATAACAGAGGATAATGCATGTGCATATGGCTCTGTTCTATATTCTTTTAATTCAGGGTCATCAACAACGATAACCTTATCTGCACCGTACTCTGCAAGCTCATCTACGAGACCGGCAACGCCAGAACCGATCAAAACTGCAGTTACATCTGTGTCTAACTTCTCAGCAAGTCTCTTACCTTCACCAATTAATTCGAAGGAGATACCGCTTAATT
>JBJENY010000071.1:0-13595 GCA_051880435.1 Lachnospiraceae bacterium
GAGAAGAAAATATGAATGATTGGATTTTAGTAAAGGACAGAATGCCGACTGTAGAAGAGGTACGTAAAAATAATATGTTTATTTGTAGCGATGGAATTAATACTACGGTTCGTAGCTATAGCTATCGTTTACATGGTTTTATCATAGAGACGAAAAATGGAGACCGTAAGGATAGAGGTATTATTGCATGGATGCCACTTCCAAAGCCTTATAAAGAAGAGAATATGTAGTAATATATTCTTTCGTATGTAATTCGTATGCTTTAATATCAAGGAAGCTTTGGATGTAATCGAAAAGGGTGATTTAGGAGATTAGGAAGGAAATATGGGTATGAAGTTTACAAAAATGCACGGACTGGGTAATGATTATGTGTATGTAAATTGTTTTGAGGAAAAATTGGAAAATCCTTCGGAGATATCTGTAAAGGTAAGCGACCGTCATTTTGGAATTGGTTCAGACGGATTAATTCTGATTAAGCCTTCTGATGTTGCAGATTTTCGTATGGATATGTATAACGCAGATGGTTCGCAAGCAGAAATGTGTGGAAATGGAATTCGTTGTGTTGCAAAGTATGTATATGATTATGGATTAACAGATAAAACCAGCATTTCTATCGAAACATTAGCCGGAATTAAGTATCTGGATTTACAAGTTGAAGATGGAAAAGCTGTAATGATTACTGTAAATATGGGTTCTCCTATTTTAACTCCCGATTTGATTCCTGTGGTTTCTGATAAGGAAAAAGTTGTTGGTGAATCCATTATTGTTCAAGGAAAAGAGTATGGAATGACCTGCGTTTCTATGGGAAATCCCCATTGTATTGTTTTTGTTGATGATACAAAAAATTTTCCTCTTGATAAAGTGGGACCGGATTTTGAGTGTCATGAATTATTTCCAAAACGTGTTAATACAGAATTTGTTCAGATTATTGACCGTAAAACAGTTAACATGCGTGTTTGGGAACGTGGATCCGGTGAAACACTGGCATGTGGTACCGGTGCATGTGCTTCCACTGTTGCATGCATATTAAATGGATTAACAGAGGATGAAATTACATTGCATTTATTAGGTGGAGATTTAAAGGTGCGTTGGGATCAAAAAGAAAATCTTGTTTATATGACAGGTCCTGCTACGGTTGTATATGATGGTGAAATCGCATTTTAGATTATGTGTTTTTTTATATAATATGAAGCATGATTATAACATATTCGGTATTGGTGCTTGCATAAATAGATTTTGAGTGATAAAATTTATTTCATGTAATGCATGAATGGAATTAAAGTTCTTTATTTACATTCCTTGTTATGATGGTTATTAGGGAAATGATGAAGTGAATATGATACGATTGATTCCTGTGTTGATTCATGTAAGATGGCATAACAACAGACAAGTGTTGCAAAACAGCCAAAGAAAGGGAGTTTTTAAGATGAGTAAAGACATCGATTGGTCAAACTTAGGATTTGGCTACATTAAAACAGACAAAAGATTTGTATCCAACTTTAAAGATGGTAAGTGGGATGATGGTGTATTAACAGAGGATGACCAGGTTGTCATTAACGAGTGCGCAGGTGTATTACAGTATGCACAGACTTGTTTTGAGGGACTTAAGGCATATACAACAGAGGATGGTCATGTTGTATGTTTCCGTCCTGATTTAAATGCATCAAGAATGGCAGATTCCTGTTCTTATTTGGAGATGCCAACATTTCCTGAGGATAAATTTGTAGAAGCAGTTGTTGAAACAGTTAAAGCAAATATTGATTATGTACCACCATATGGTTCCGGAGCTACTCTTTACATCAGACCTTATATGTTTGGTAGCAATCCTGTAATTGGAGTAAAGCCTGCAGATGAGTATCAGTTCCGTATTTTCTGTACTCCGGTAGGACCATACTTCAAGGGTGGCGCAAAACCAATTACCATTCGTGTTTCTGATTTTGACCGTGCAGCTCCTCATGGAACAGGTCACATTAAGGCAGGCCTTAACTATGCCATGAGTTTACATGCAATTGTTGATGCCCATGACAAAGGATATTCTGAGAATATGTATCTTGATCCTGCAACCCGTACAAAGGTTGAGGAAACAGGTGGTGCTAACTTCATCTTTATTTCAAAGGATGGAAAGACTTTGATTACTCCTAAGTCGGACAGTATTTTGCCTTCTATTACCCGTCGTTCATTGATGGTAGTAGCTGAGAAGTACCTTGGCATGAAGGTAGAACACAGAGAGGTATTATTATCTGAGCTTTCTGATTTCGCTGAGTGTGGTCTTTGCGGTACCGCAGCAGTTATCTCACCGGTAGGTAAGATTGTAGACCATGATAAAGAAATCTGCTTCCCTAGCGGAATGGATGAGATGGGTCCTGTAACTAAGAAGTTATATGATACATTAACAGGTATCCAGATGGGACGCATTGAAGCTCCGGAAGGCTGGATTAAGGTTATTAAGTAGAACCATTTAAAATTAAGTCATTTGATAAACAGACAGGGTGAATACTACATTGTAATATTCATCCTGTTTGTTGTTTTTGAATAACCGGAGAAAATATATTCAGGCTAAGTCTTGAAAATATTTTTTCTTTATATAATCTTAATATTATTTTTGACATTCTTATACAATCTTTAGACATAAGAAGGAATAATTAGGATAGTTTATGATTGAAACAATATAGAAGCTTACTTACAAGAAGTGAGATTCATTAAGAAGGTTGTCTAAGATGGATATAAAAGCATTTCGATTGGAGAAAAAAAGATTAACGTCTTTTCAGATTATAATAATGGGGTTTTTGGGTGTCATATTGACAGGAAGCATTTTATTAATGCTTCCTGTTTCTACGAGAACCGGAGAAACCGCATCTTTTTTAGATGCTTTATTTACGGCGGTTTCTGCTACCTGTGTAACAGGGTTGGTGGTTCATGATACAGCAACATTTTGGTCTCCTTTTGGACAGGCGGTAATTCTTTTGTTGATTCAAATAGGGGGAATGGGTGTTGTTACCATAGCTGTGTCTATAGCATCTATTTCGGGAAGAAAAATCGGATTGATGCAACGAAGTACCATGCAGGAGGCGATTGCAGCTCCCAGTGTGGGTGGAATTGTAAGGCTTACCGGATTTATTTTGAAGTTAACGATATTAATTGAATTAATCGGCTCATGTCTGCTGATGCCGGTTTTTTGTAAGAATTTTGGATTCGTAAAAGGTATTTGGTATGCGTTGTTTCATTCCGTCTCCGCGTTTTGCAATGCAGGATTTGATTTGATGGGATGTACCGGAGCATTTTCTTCTTTGACAGAGTATGCCGATAATACGTTAATCAATGTAGTAATTATGGGATTAATTATTACAGGTGGTATTGGATTTCTTACCTGGGATGATGTGAAATCTAAAGGATTTCATATTCGAAACTACCGTATGCAAAGTAAAGTGATTTTAGTTATGACATTTCTTTTGATTTTTTTTCCGTTTCTGTTTTTCTTTTTCAGAGAATTTTCCGGACTGGCTTTTGATGGGATGCCACAAGAGGAAAAGTTTATTTGTGCCCTTTTTCAGACTGTCACACCGAGAACTGCGGGATTTAATACGGTAGATTTGACATTATTTAGTGAAGCAGGACAGACAATTATGATATTACTGATGTTGATTGGTGGCTCGCCCGGTTCTACTGCCGGAGGTATGAAGACAACAACGGTAGCTGTTTTGTTTATGACACTGTATTCGGTATTTAAGAGAAAGGAAGATACGGAATGCTTTGGCAGACGAATTGAGGAGAATACGATTAAATATGCATCAACAATATTGTTGATGTACCTCACATTGTTTTTTACAGGGGGAATTTTGATAAGCTGTATTGAGGGACTTCCTGTATTAACATGCCTGTTTGAAACTGCATCCGCAATTGGAACAGTGGGACTTACACTGGGTATTACGCCAGATTTGGGGACAATATCAAAACTAATTTTAATCATTCTCATGTTTTTAGGAAGGGTTGGCGGACTTACACTGGTATTTGCGGCATTATCGAATAAAGTAAGAATTATATCAAAACTTCCAAAAGAAAAAATAACGGTAGGATAGGGGGAATTTGTGTCATGAAATCAATTTTGTTGGTAGGTTTAGGTAGATTTGGAAAGAATGTTGCTGTGAAGCTGCATGAATTGCATCATGAAGTAATGGCAATTGATAAGATGGAAGAAAGAGTGGAAGAGGCTTTGCCATATGTTACCAATGCACAGATTGGAGACAGTATGAATGAGGCCTTTTTACGCTCCTTAGGAGTAAGTAATTATGATGTCTGTATTGTTGCAATAGGAAATGATTTCCAAAGCTCCTTAGAAACAACTTCCCTGTTGAAGGAATTGGGCGCAAAAATGGTAGTGTCACGTGCTGCAAGAGATGTACAGGCAAAATTTCTGTTGAAAAACGGAGCGGATGAAATTGTTTATCCGGAAAAACAACTGGCTACATGGACGGCGATTCGATACAGTTCAGATCATATTTTTGATTATATTGAGCTGGATAACGAGTATGCCATTTTTGAGATTGAAGTGCCGGAATCATGGATTAACCGAACTGTTGGAGAAATCAATATTCGACAGAAATATAATATTAATATTATGGCATTAAAAAGAGTTGGAAAGATGTGTTTGACGATTACACCTGACACATGTTTTTGTCCGGGAGATGCCATGTTGGTACTGGGTAAAAATAAAGATATCCAGAAATGTTTTCATATATAGAAGAACCTGGATGGAGGTGGTATAATGAAGATAATTGTTTTACTGCTGTTTTTTTTAGGAATGGCCATTCTGGGTTTTGCGATTATGAAAAAGCTGGATGTTTTTTTAATAAATAATGTTCAATCAAAAGCTGATATGAATAGTGAAAAAAATGTAATCAGAATTGCCTGTGACAATCCCATTATGCTAACTTCTGTTTTGGAAAAGTTAGAAGAATTTTCAAGGGAACATAAAAAAATTTCCTTTTATTTTTTTACGGGGTACAGAACAGATATTAAAAAAATGTTAGAAAATGAGAGCATTGATCTTATTTTTTTGATGGAAGATATGAATATTGGTGATAATGAATGTTATGGAAAAAAGATAAGTTCTTTTTTTCCACAGCCTTTGACAGAACCAATAACCGGATTTACAATAGAGCCAATTGATAATCAGCAGATGAACATGTATGTTTTATGGAAGAAAACGCATATTACAGAAGAACAGCGTATGTTGCTTCCATATATCTGATTAGGAGCAGATTTCATGAAAGATTTTGATTATGTGGCGGATGTATTAAAAAGTATCGGAATGATTGTTGCTGCATCTGCAATCGGGTTGTTATTTTGGCATCTTGGCATGAGTGAAGCAAACATTATAACGGTGTATATTCTTGGTGTATTGATCATATCGATTGTAACAACCCGTCGGATATACAGCTTGATTGCAGCCGGTGTCAGTGTTATTGTATTCAATTTTTTGTTTACGGAGCCTCGGTATACATTGCTGGCATATGATAAAGATTATCCCGTTACGTTTATCACAATGTTTGTAGCTGCTTTTCTTACAGGCTCTTTAGCGGTTCGGTTGAAACAACAGGCAGCACAGTCTGAACAGGCGGCATATCGTACGCGAATTCTGTTTGATACGAATCAGTTACTAGGTGGTTTAAAAGATAAAGAACGAATTATATCTGTGACCGCTACACAATTGATGAAACTGTTAAACAGAGACATGGTCATTTATCTTGCCCAGAAAGGAGCTTTGTTAGAACCGGCTTTTTTTGCAGTAAATGGGAATGCATTGCAGGAAGAATACGGAAAGGAAAAAAGGGTTGCATTATGGGTGTTACAAAACAATCAGCATGCCGGTGCAACTACAGATAAATTTTCGGATGCGAAAAGTCTATATTTATCCATTCGAACCAGTAATGCTGTCTATGGAGTGATTGGGATTGTCATTCAGGACAAACCATTAGATTCTTTTGAACATAGTATTTTGCTTTCCATACTTGGAGAATGTGCATTGGCACTGGAAAATGAAAAAAATGCCAGGGAGAGAGCGGAAGCGGCTTTGATGGCACAAAAAGAACAATTAAAGGTAAATTTACTACGTTCTATTTCTCATGACCTGCGTACGCCTTTAACCTCCATTTCGGGAAATGCCAGCAATTTGTTATCCAATGAGGAGCGGTTTGACGAGGAAACAAAGAGACAATTATATCTGGACATTTATGATGATTCTATGTGGTTGATTAATCTGGTAGAAAATCTGCTTTCCGTGACAAGGTTAGAAGAAGGAAACGTGAATCTTCGATTGCAGACTGAATTGCTGGATGAAATCATTACGGAAGCGCTGCAACATATCAGCAGGAATAAAACGGAACATCAAATTTTATTCCAACCATCTGAGGATTTTATTCTTGTGAAGGTAGACGTAAGACTGATTATGCAGGTTATTATCAATATAGTTGACAATGCCATTAAATATACACAAAAAGGTTCGGAAATTGTAGTAACAACCAGTAAGCTACAGGATAAGGCAGTTGTTCGTATTGCTGACAATGGTATGGGAATACCGGATGATATGAAGTCCCTTGTGTTTGATATGTTTTACAGTGGGGCTAAGAGTATGGCGGATAGTAGAAGAAGTCTGGGGTTGGGACTGTCTCTTTGTAAATCTATTATTTCGGCACACGGAGGAGATTTGGAGCTTGCGGATAATACTCCGCAGGGAGCGGTATTTACATTTACATTACCCATAGAGGAGATTGATTTACATGAATAAGACATTGATTTTAGTGGTGGAAGATGATAGATCTATACAGAATCTTATGACAACAACATTAAAGGCACACGATTATCGATATTTAATTGCTATAAATGGAGAAACTGCTGTGATGGAAGCAGCTTCCCATAATCCGGATATCATATTGCTGGATTTGGGGCTGCCGGATATGGATGGCATGGAAGTGATTCGTAAAATCCGTTCATGGTCTAATGTTCCAATTATTATTATCAGTGCCAGAAGTGAGGATACCGATAAAGTGGAAGCGTTAGATGCAGGTGCAGATGATTATCTGACAAAACCTTTTTCCGTTGAGGAATTGTTGGCACGGCTCCGGGTAACGGAGAGAAGATTGGCAGAAAAGCAGGGGGAACAGATGCCAGCATCCATATTTATTAATGGAAAACTTCAAATCGATTATTCGGCAGGTTGTGCTTATTTGGAACAGGAAGAATTACACCTAACACCTATCGAATACAAGCTGTTATGCCTACTTTCTAAAAATGTAGGAAAGGTTTTGACACATACCTATATTACGCAGCATATTTGGGGACATAGCTGGGAAAATGACGTGGCTTCCCTTAGGGTTTTTATGGCAACACTTCGAAAAAAATTAGAGAAGAATACGGATTCTGTCCAGTATATTCAGACCCATGTAGGGGTTGGATATCGGATGATTAAAGTTGAGTGAAAAAAGTACAGAGAAAGAAGGGGGACAAAATGGAATACAAATTTAGAGCAGCAACGGAAAAAGATACATTTGATTTGTTTGGAATGTCAAAGATATGTGATATATATGATTTTATGACTTATATTAGTGAATTGGACAAAAAAACGCCCTTGGCTTTTGGACAGTTAAAAGCCAGATTTGGGGAGCCTGTATATATATCAGATAATCTGGAATCCCAATATGAATATCATATTATTGCGGAGGATGAAAACGGAACGGAATATCGGTTCCTTACATACAGCGGTCCTTCGGGGCCATCTGTTTCCGGTAAAAGCCGGGGTAAAGGAGCCATTGAAGCGGCAGAAGCATTAGCAGAATTTGTAAGAAATGCAGAAGCAATGGATTATACATATGAAGGTTATTATATGGACGGTCTGTGTAAGATTAAAATGGGTGTAAAAGATGGGAAACCTTATTTCGAGGAAGAAGAGCTTAACCTGTCTGAAACGGAGTTCAAAGAGCTTTATAACAGATTATATGGATTGGAGGACTGTTAATTAGGAGGAATATATAATGCAAGAGAGAAATATGCCGGCAGAGTTAAGTATATATGATGTGAAAGATAATCGGAAAATAATAGAAAAATCATTAATTGTCATCGATAAGAAAAGTGGTTGTATAGATGCCTTTGGAAATGATGTTTTAGATAATTTGATGGAATATGACATAGAGGGAAAGATAGTAATAAGTCCTTTTCGTCAAGGACAAATTGATGATTTGAAGCTTGCTTCAAAATTAATTGAAAAATTATTAGAGAAAGTCTTTGGACATAAATATAGAAAACCACTATTGGGATCTGGAGATTTTGCAGTTGTCTATAATGAGTCGCTTACAATAGTGAATTTAAAAGCTTATGAGGATCTGTTTTTATTGTGCGGGGCTAAAAGAGTTTTACTGATAGAAAAAGGAAAAGAAATGGATGAGAGGGCTACATTTGAAGAGGTTATTGATTGTGTGAAGAAAAAAGAAAAATCAGTAGCCGTTATTATTGAAGTTAAAGGAACTGAAATGTAAAGCACTTTATTACTCTTTAAAGAGATGTAGAGGTTGTGATAAAATTTACAGGAGGAAGAAACAGAACCGATAGTGGGGAGAATTCTGAATTTTCTAAATAGAGGAGATAACAATTGCGGGACAAAGTAACAAAAATATTAGTTGATAGGAATGTGTTTGAATGTGTTACAACACAGGGATGTGCAAAGGTTAAGTATCTGAGTGCAGATGGATTGGATTTTGGATTAGAAAAGATGGATTTTATTATATTTTATAATTCAAATGATGAAAAAATTTTAAGACTATTTTGGGAATTAAATGAAAATAGTATTGAATATACATCTGCATTTTCATACGACTGTAAAAATATTGCATTAACCGCAATTTGTATTGTATTATATGACAGTATTATGTGGTTAAGACACCGTACATATATTGAAGATGGGATTAAGAGTATGTTTGTAAAATTCCCCCAAGAACAGACTCTCCATAATATAGAAATAATTGAATGCTGTCTTGAATTGTTAGAAGGTAGTATTTCAATTGAATCATTTATTGAAAAAATTGAGGGACTGGAAGATGAAAATTTTAAGTATAAATCTTTAGTAGCCTTGCTAAAAGAATTTGGTTGGGAAAATACAGTGGTAAGGAATGAATTGCTTAACAATATTAAAATTGAAATAGAGAATATGCGGAATTGTTTGCGTGACAAAAAGGCATTGAGTAAGATATGGAGAAGTGCATATAATATACATAATGAACCGGAAAAAATCTTATGCTCTATACATGCGTAACTTTGTATTTAACTGGAAAAGTATGGCAGTTCCTTTTACTGAATCTGTATCGGAAATGGATACAGATATAGCAACGTATACATTCCACTTTCCGAATTTTATGTATAAGGTGGTGGATATTATGATTTACATTTGCGGTATCGCAATAGAAACTCTTTGTAGAAGGAATGTTTAGCTTAAATTTGAAAAGATTATGAATTTTTAGAAATTCATTGACAAAAGAAATGCATTTGGTACAATGATATTAAAGGAGAGTCCTGCCGATAAGTGGACGTTCAAAAAGCGTTAGGGTCGCTACGGTGACACTACATTCAAGGACTATGGAAACATAGTCCTTGAAATATTTTAAAGGAGAAATGAATGATTCAAACACCACTAGAGGTATATCGTATTGATATGAAATACATTAGAAACTTACATAATATAGATGATAGAGTTTTATCTGTTTCTCCCCAGATTGGTAAGGACGAGCGGCCTTTTCTTGGAGTACTTGTTATTTGTAATGAACATAAGTATTGTGTTCCCTTATCTAAACCAAAGAAAAAACATGAAAAGATGAGGGACAAGATTGATTTCAAGAAGATTGTATATCAAGGAGAACTGATAGGTGTTTTAAACTTTAATCTGATGATACCTGTTGAAGATGCAATGATTCAAAAGATAGATACCAAGATTCGTAAGCATGATAATAAGGATACAAGAAAGAAAAAGGAATTACTAATAAAAGAATTGGAATGGTGCAATGGGCACGCCAGAGATTTAACAAATACAGCAAATGTCTTATACTCGAAATATGTATCAGGTGAGAAATTTTCGGCAAGAGAGCAATGTTTAGATTTTAAAAGAATGGAAATTGAATGTAAGAAATTTATTGAAAAAAAACAGTAATTCCCTTATAACTTTCATGCAAGGAAAAACAAGGGAAAAGAGAATAAATTGATTTAATCTTAGGAATGAAAAATGGACTATCATATGATAGTCCATTTTCGATGTAATAATATTTATTTTACACCGTTTACTAATTCATCTAACATCTTTGGAAGTTCTGTATCCATGTTATCATCAGAGAACTGACAGGTACCAACGGCTTTGTGTCCGCCACCGCCATACTTAAGCATCAGGCTTCCGACATCTACAGTAGAGGTACGGTTTAATATGCTATACCCAACAGCTGCAGAACAACCCTTGCCACCTTTACCATTTACAATCCAGGCTGAAATATTTTGCTCCGGATACATACTGTAAATCATAAAACGGTTACCGGAATAGATTGGGTCTACGCCACGTAAGTCTGTAATAATAACATCCTTTTCAATACGGGTGTGGGCTGTAACCATTTCTTTAAATTTCTCTGTTTGTTCATTATATACTTCAATACGTTCCTTGACATCCGGAAGATTTAATATTTCTTCTGTGTTCATGGTACGGCATGCCTGCATTAATTCTTCCATTAATTTGTAATTCGGAATTGTAAAATTACGCCATCTTCCAAGACCGGTTCTTGGGTCCATTAAGAATCCTACTAAAATCCAGCCGGTAGGGTTAAGAATTTCCTCTTTTGTAAGATTACCGGAATCGACTTTATCTACAGCTTCCATCATCTCATCAAAATGAGAAAAGCGTTCTTTACCACCATAATATTCATAGATAATTCTTGCACAGGATGGAGTAATTCTGCTTTCACCCTCGTATTTGCCTTCTAACTGCTGACGTTCATGTTCGCTGGAATGATGGTCAAACCAAAGACCACATCCTTCCACAAAAGGAACGTTTGCTAAAACATCATTTTTATCTACCGGAACTAAGCCGTCCTGTAAATCCTTTGGATGAGCAAATGTCCAGGAATCAATAACACCTGCCTCAAGTAATAATGTGCCACATGCTAATCCATCAAAATCGGAACGTGTAACTAATCTCATTGTAATCCCTACCTCCTCTGAAGTTGTATCTACCTATCCATTCTATCTTATTTTAATGCTTATTTCAAGGAAATTATAGAAAATGACAGTCGGAAAACCAATGATAAAACGAAATAAAAAAGAAACTAAATACTCTTTCATAAAATAAGATGAAAATCTGTGGAAAATATAGTATATTCAAGGATAGTATTCATTGACACGTTGGGAAAATTCTATTAAACTAAACTTTGATTGTGCATTTATATAAGAAGCACAGGAATACAAATGATGAGAGTGGGGAATTACATATGAAAAGAAAAAATAGTGGAAGCGTCTTGCTATCATTTATATGCACTATATTGTTATTTGGATTTTTGACAGTGTTTATGATTATTGATTCAATGCCGATGTTTTTGAATCAGTATGAGGACTTTTATGAACTGGAAAAAACAAGTGGTGTTAATAAGGACGATTATGTTTCTATTTATGTAGATGGTGTAATTGGTAATTATGCTGAAACAAAGCATTATACGAATTTAATCCCTACCGGTAAAGATGAGCATTATATAATATGGTTAGAAAATGACGAAATTATCTCTTTGGCTGTAAAGAAAAAAAGAATTATAGAACAAATGGATTTGTTAACGGATGCTACATGGGCTTATATAGACGCACAAAGTGGTGGAGATACTTCTGCAACATTACCACAGGGTATTACATTAAAGGGAAGAATTCGTACCATGGATTCGGAGATAAAGGGATACTATCAGCAATGCTTGGATGAATTGGGAATTTCATCAGAGAATATGAAGATTTATTATGTGAATTTAGATACAACTAGTACAGTAGCCGGCAATCTGATGCTTATTATATTTGGTGTGTTATTAACCGGTATTGGTGTTTTTGGTACTGTAGATGAGTTAAAGAAAAGAAAACTGGCAAAGGAGATTCAGCAGGGAGACAATGAAGTTTCTTCAGGTGTCGAATATGACAGTCAGATATCATCATTTGATAATCCAGTTAATGATGATGGAAGCTTTGAAGCGATGATGGGAAGCATGCGAGAAGACGATTAAATATTGCTTAGTTAGGAGAATTGGAAAATGGGCCATAATAAAAATGAAAAAAATGCTATAGAAGAAACATTAAATGAAAGAAATGGAGAGATTGCTGCATTGGAAGCATTCTTTGGAGAAAATCCACAAAAAGAAGCAGATTATATATCGGCGGCATTGGAACTGGATCCGGAACTTGTGCAAAAGGCCATTGATGCTGCAGATGAATTTGCCCAAAGTGCAGTAGATCATCCGGAATACATTATTGATGATGTGGATGAAGATGGGTTACCAATTAAAGTAATTTCCGGGGAAGCCATGATGGAATATGTGGTGGAAAAGACCGGTATTGATTATGAAACATTGGATAAGATATATGATTGTGAAGTAGATTATTTTGCCCAATTTGGATTGGCAGATTAAATAAAAAATGGCACGAAAGGTGTTGCATATAAGGAGGTCAAAAATATGCAGATTACAGATGAAACAATCGAATATGTAGGCATTCTGGCGAAGCTTGAACTTTCTGAGGAAGAAAAAGAACAGGCAAAAAAAGATATGTCTAATATGCTGGCGTATGTTGGAAAGTTGAATGAATTAGATACAGAGGGTGTTGAACCTATGAGTCACACATTTTCTGTTCATAATGTGTTCCGTGAGGATGTTGTGATAAATGGTGATGACAGAGAGAATATGCTTTCTAATGCACCGGAACAGAAGGATGGGGCATATAAGGTACCAAAAACATTTGATTGATTTTATTAACCAATGAAGGGATTTGATTAAACATTATATGATTGTTGATTATAATGGCATATAAAAAATAGTAAATTTATTTTGCTGATTATAATTGCTGATTTTATAAATGACTATAATTATTTCCAATCATTATTCTGATAGAAGGATTGTGTAACAGGAAGGAGAAAAACATGGATTTAAGTTTGACAGCCGTGGAATTAGGCAAGAAAATTAAAAATAAAGAAATCAGCGTTGTGGAAGCAACAACCGCTTGTCTGGATGCCATGGAGGCAAGAGATAAGGATATCAATGCATTCGTTTCTGTAGATAGAGAGGGTGCATTAAAACGAGCAAAGGAAGTACAGGAAAAGATTGACGATGGAGAGCTGACAGGTCCTCTTGCCGGGGTTCCGGTTGCCATTAAGGATAATATGTGTATTAATGGTATGCTTACAACCTGTTCCTCTAAGATATTAAGTAACTTTAAACCAACCTTTACCGCTACCGCAGTAGAAAAGTTAGAGGCGGCAGGAGCTGTGATTGTGGGTAAAACAAATATGGATGAATTTGCCATGGGTTCTACAACAGAGACCTCTTATTATG
>JBJENY010000072.1:0-2529 GCA_051880435.1 Lachnospiraceae bacterium
CGTCGGTTTTTTTACAAAAAATAAAACACAATGTAACAACTATAATAAAAAGACCTATCATTGTAAATACAATTATCCTGTTTCTTTTCTTCATGATGCAACCTCCCTAAACATATCGTCCAGGTCTTTTATCCCAACCATCTGCAATTCGAATATAAATTTCATCCGTGTCCCAAATCACCCCTCGTATATATTTTTTTGATACCCGACAGCTAAAACTGAATGATCACCATACCTATAATGATTATGCAAAATCAAATGACATGGTCTATCTTTATTTATTTCGTCAACTATAGTAGCTCCCTCGTAAGTACCACTATGAAATGCCACGGAACATTTTAATTTACATTCCTTAATATAATTTATATATCCTGATTTTACATTTATATCTAGTGTACCTCCCTATATAGTCAAGTCTTTTTTCCCTTAAAATAAGGGATTTGTTTACATTGTTTCTCAGATAAATGAGCCATTGTCATGGATATTTCTACGCATCTGGTGCGAAAATAGTGGTTTCTGGGTACACGAATTAAAACGTCTCTATATTCTCGTTTTAAATGGCCTTTTGTATACCCTTCCCTCTATGGCGACGTACCTCCCGTGTCTACCAGGATCATCTCACATTTCTGGAGAGTCCTCACTTCCTTCGTTCCGCCTATCCATAACCAGGGTGTCAGCTTAGCTCCTTTGCAGGGTCATGCCCTATGGATAATATTCCTGCCGACTACTGGCTCATACTTTGTAAATTACTCTTACTGACCGTTTCTATGAAAGCACCTTTCGGTGGACGTTTCCTTCCATATCAACATCAACTGATCTCTCAGTCCGGTTTGTTGCTCAGCCTTTATCGTGGCTGAACAGAACCATCAGCTTCTGATCACTCTGTTCAACCGCGATAACAAGCCTGTTTCCTTGCTTCTTATGCTGCAGATACTGATGGTCGCTTAATATCTCCTAACATCTTTTCTCCATCATAATCGATTCCCTTGGTCATTATCATATAAAATATCCGTATCAATTTACACGCAACCGCTATAACCGACTGCATCTTCTTCAGCGGATTTTTCTCCCTGCTTCGATAGTAATGATGGATTTCTTTGAATTCCGCGTTCTTCCCAATCACTGAGATTGCTGCTTCATACAACACATAACGCAGTCTTTTCCTTCCACGGTAGCTGATATGGCTCTCTCCATTGTGTTTCCCAGAATTATTGCTGACAATGGCATATCCTGCAAGTTTCTGCAACTGTTTCGGATTATCAAAACGTCTAATGTTACCCACTTCTGCTATAAAACCACATACCGTTGTCATTCCAATCCCCTTAATCTCCAAAAGCTTATCAATATAGGGAATCTCTGTCAGCTTTTCTTCAATTGTCTGCATCAACTCCTCCATCCTCTGACTGTACATTTCATAATCCTTCAGGAGAAGGCTCAGCTCTACTCTTGCCGCCTCTGGTGCTTCATGGCTTCCAACACTATGCTCTGCTTTGTTTACCAGGGTTCTTGCCCTCTTTAATCCTACTGCTCTCAGCTTCGCGTTTCGCCATATCTGATTGATGCCATCCACACCAAGTGCCACAATGTCTTCCGGCAATGGGGCTTCCCTTAAAACCATCATTCCGCTGATAGCATCCAACTTCCCGTAAACGTCTTTATATTCCGGAAAGTAAATGCTAAACCATCTGGCAATCCGATTCTTGAGCCGGGTAATTGCTTCCTGTGTCTGAAATCTCAGATTGGACAGATTTCTTATCTCCGCATAGATTCCGGTCGGAATATACGGATACGAGAATCTTCCCTCGTTCACCAATGCTGCTATCGTCTTTGGATCCTTACGGTCGTTTTTGTTTGGATTGTTGTCATCCAGTTCTTTGGACTTTTTGACATGATGTGGATTCACATGCACCACTCTCATTCCCTGTTCCTGCAAAAACACTCCAAGGTTAAACCAGTAATGCCCTGTCGGCTCCATGCCCGGAATTACGGTTTCCTTATGATGCTTTTCAGCAATCTCATCCATCCATGCCTTAAACGCCAAAAAGCCGGATTCATCATTGCTGAATGCAAATGGTTTTCTGGAATACTCGTAATTTCGCCAGTCAAATGCCCTGGCATAGTGTGTCTGACTTCCCACATCAATTCCAATAATCAAAGTTTTTTCCGTAATAGATGCAATTTTCTTGTTTTGTGTGTTATACTTCATTTTAGATACCTCTCTGTTCAATAAGATTTTTTACTAACCGGCTAAAGTCAGTAATCTTATTTTACACTGAGGTATTTTTTTCTCAACCTTCTTTCTTAGGATTCTCTGTATTTTTAATTATACAGGAAGCTCCTATAAATATATTGCTTGAATCCCTTTGGCAATCTTTACGATTTCTTCTCTTATTTCTTCCGGTTCCAGCAATTCAACTTTATCCTTGAAGGACAACAACCATGTAATCAGATTCTCTTTATCTGTGTAATCTGCTTGAAATAAAAGCTTTCCATCCGGCTGCTCTCTGAAACACTCCGGACCAAATTCCT
>JBJENY010000073.1:0-13349 GCA_051880435.1 Lachnospiraceae bacterium
ACTTAGCGAGATTCCGAGCTTAGTGGGCATAGTGTTACATTGTTTAGTACCGTTGCGTGTGGATGAAGCGCAAGCGTGCCTGCGTTGGTTTGTTAAAAATTCACAACTTGTACAAATTTAAATACGTTTTGCAAACGCCTGTTTAATATCCCATCATGAGGAGGAGAATCATGGACGAATTCGATATGAATATTGTTGATACAAAAGAAGAAACTGACAAAAAATGTCCTAGGTGCGGTGGCGTTATGGACTTTGACCCTGCAACCGGCAATCTTCATTGTCCATACTGTGACTACGAGGAAACAATTCCCACAGACGAACAAACGCCACAACAGGCGGAAGAATTAGATTTTGATTCAGCAGAATTTACTGCAAATAAAGACTGGGGCGTTGCAACAAAAACCGTTTTATGTAAGGCCTGTGGTGCAGAATCAATTTATGATGCATTACAAACCTCTGCAGTTTGTCCGTTTTGTGGCTCGAATCAGGTTATGGACCAAAACGATACAGATACCATTGCTCCAGGTGGCGTTGTACCATTTTCAATTTCAGACAAACAGGCTTCCGAATTATTTCATAAATGGATTAAGAAAAAATTCTTTTGCCCTAAGCTTGCCAAACAAAGTGCAAAAGCAGACAAATTCAAAGGTATTTATCTTCCTTATTGGACCTTTGATGCACAAACCTTTTCCACCTATTCAGGAGAGTATGGCATTGATCATAAAAGAAAAGATAAAGATGGTAATGTCCGTGTGGAAACTACCTGGCATCGTACCAGTGGTAAATACAATGAATTTATTGATGATGAATTAGTAATTGCAACAAACAAGCAGGATAGGAATATGTTAAAAGGCATTGAACCTTTTGACACTGCAAATAACAAAACATATAAACCTGAATATATTGCAGGCTTTGTTGCAGAACGTTACTCTGTCGGTTTAAAGGATGCATGGAAAACTGCAGAAACATCTATAAAAAACAAATTAAAATATCATATTGCCGACAAAATACGTAAGGAACACCACGCAGACCAAACAAGAAACATCAGTTTAAATACGGTATTTACAAATAAAACCTACAAATATTTATTATTACCGATATGGGTATCTAACTTTAAATATAATGATAAGGTTTATCAATTTATGGTAAATGGTCAAACAGGTAAGATTTCCGGTAAAACTCCTGTTTCCATACCAAAAGTAATCCTCACAGTAATTGCCGTGATTGCCATTATTATAATTCTATACTACTTAGGTGTTCTAAGATAATAAACGATTCATGATAGGAAAAGGAATGTTATTATGCTAATTCAAATAATTATTATTTTAGTTCTATTATTAATATTATTAATAGCCGGAATTGTAATCTATGTAAAAATATCTACTAAGATAAAACGTGTTTCCACCGAATTGTTTGGAACCTCCGATGTTACAGAGGTTGCAACCCAGCTAAAACAGGAACAGGCAACTACACCAAAGTCCGTATCCGGAATGACCACTTTGTTATTACCCAAAATCACCTCTGACTTTCCTGACTTTGAATATAACCAGATGAAAGTCCGCGCTGAGAATGTATTAACCTCTTATTTAATGGCGATTAACAATAATAGTATTTCCGATTTTAAAAATGAGAATGATGAATTAACAAAAAAATTAGAACGTTATATCATTATGCTTGGGGGTGAAGGTGTTCGCGAACACTTTGAACAGATTCACATTCACAGAACAGAAATTTATCAATATCGGAAAACAGAAGGAAAATGTATTATTACCTTCCAAACCGCATTAGAATGTTATCATTATGTCACAGATAGTACAGATGAAGTGATAAAAGGAGAAAAACAGTACAAATACCAGACAAAATATAATATTGATATGATTTATATTCAGGATCGTGAAAAATTAAAAAACGAATCCGATTCTGCCCTTGGACTTAATTGTCCAAACTGTGGTGCCCCAATATCATCCCTAGGTGCAAAGCACTGTGCGTATTGTGGTACAGCAATTATCGAAATCAATATTCATTCCTGGTCATTTAGTAATATAACCGAAATCAAATAAAAAAGCCCCGGATTGTTTTGTCATTTCATCATAACGACAATACAATCCCAGGCTTTTTCATTTTGTTATAATATAATAACAACCAATTTTCACATCATCATAGCCCATAATAACCACACTTTTTCGTTTCATTACAATGCTACAACAATTAGGATTTTTTCACATCATATTACAAAGTTGCAAATTATTGTGCTTCTAATTCCCTAATAAACACTCTGATTCTTCCCATTGCTTCCTTTAATTCCTCCAAGGAATACGCATAAGATATTCTTAAGAAACCTTCTCCACATTCACCAAATGCATCTCCCGGTACAACAGCTAATTTCTGAGAATGTAATAGTCTGGTAGCAAATTCCTCTGAGGATATACCAAACTTTTTAATACAAGGAAACATATAAAAAGCACCCTTTGGTTCAAAGCAGGGTAATCCCATTTCATTGAATTCATTTAACAGGTATCTTCTTCTTTGATCATAAGACTCTCTCATATGTTCAACATCTTTGTCACAATCCTTCATAGCCGCAATCGCAGCATACTGACTGGTAGTAGGTGCACACATAATGGCAAACTGGTGAATCTTTGTCATCTGCTCTAATATCAAAGCAGGTCCTAATGCATAACCAAGTCTCCAGCCCGTCATGGCAAATGCCTTTGAGAAACCACTGATTACAATGGTACGCTCTCTCATACCGGGCAAAGAAGCAATACTCACATGTCCGCTTGTATAAGTTAATTCTGCATAAATCTCGTCAGAAATAACAAATAAATCATGGGAAATAATCACTTCGGCAATAGCCTCCAAATCCTCACGCTCCATGATTGCGCCTGTTGGATTATTGGGATAGGAAAGCATCACTACTTTTGTTTTGTCTGTAATGGCAGACTCTAATTCTTCCTTTGTCAACCGGAACTGATTTTCATTCTTCAAACTGATTGTAACAGGAACCCCACCGGCTAACTCTACACATGGAACATAAGATACATAACAAGGTTCCGGAATAATCACCTCTTCCCCCGGATTTAACATGGCACGAAGAGCAACATCGATTCCCTCACTGCCACCTACAGTTAATAAACACTCTTTCTTTGGGTCATATGTAACATGGAATCTTCTGGTCATATATTCACAAATGGCTTCTCGAAGTTCCATTAAGCCTGCATTGGAAGTATAGAAGGTTTTTCCACGCTCCAAAGAATAAATACCCTCTTCTCTTACAGCCCATGGAGTATCAAAATCAGGTTCTCCTACACCCAAGGAAATCGCATCCGGCATTTCACTTACAATATCAAAAAACTTCCGAATACCGGATGGTTTCATTGCAACAACTTTATCTGCTAAGGGATTTCTCATGCTGTCACCACCTGTCTTTCATCCTTTTTCTGATCTTCGATTTTTGTACCGGCCTCTTTGTATTTTTTCAACACAAAATGAGTAGATGTACTTAATACACCCTCCATGGGTGCTAATTTTCTTGATACAAACTGTGCAACCTCCTTCATGGTTTTCCCCTCAACAATGACAGTCATATCAAATCCACCAGACATCAAATATAACGATGTTACTTCTTCATAATTATAAATTCTCTTTGCAATGTGATCAAAACCCTCACCTCTTTGCGGCGTAACCTTAACTTCAATAAGCGCAATCACTCTTTCATCATCCGTCTTATCCCAGTTAATAATCGTATTATATCCACATATAATCTGTTCCTGTTCCATATCACTAATTGTATTAACAACAACAGACTCATCAAGCCCAAGCATAATTGCCATATCTTTTATATCTATTTTAGGGTTTTTCTCTATTAATTTTAAAATCTGCGTTCTTGTACTTTGCATACTTTTCTCCTTTATATCTGCATTTTCTGTCCGTAAAATACTACATTCAAGGCATCCCCCTTAGGAGGTACCAAAAAACGTTCTTCATCACCAATCATGATTTTACGGTCCATTTCCTTTGTGGTTTTCCCGATTACATTTGCCTCTATGCCTGCACGATGAAACTGCTTCACCAGTTCCGATCCATTTTCTGAAATGAGTAGCAAACTTCCCTGACCATTCATCATATACGGATTCAAATCAAAGTATTCACATATCTCAATTATCTCTTGTTTCATATAGATATCAGAAAGCTGAAATATTCCGCCACAGTTACATCCGCTAAGAAGCTGCCACAACGCGCCAAACAAACCTCCATTAGACACATCATGGGCAGCTAAAATGCAACCGGGATTCATCGCGACTGCAGCCTCTATGACTGATAATTCCGGCATCAAAGATGTATACGCCATGTATTCCGCCGCCTGATGAATATAACTCTTTGGATATCTGGTAAGCAGTTCCTCCTGCTTCAAATTCGCAAGCAGTGCTCCACCATACAGGCCTACCCATTTCGTCATAACAATATCCATACCGGGTTTCACCTTTGCGTATTCATTATTCCATAATCTTTTTCCAAAACCGGTTACTACAACAGTTGGTGCACTTACAGAAGGAATTAATTCTGTATGTCCGCCTAATATCGCCACCTGATATTCCTCACATTTTTTGGATAGGTTATCCATAATACGTCGCAAATCCGCTTCTTCACTATGCTCCGGCAACAGAATACCGATTTCTATTCCATAGGGTTTTCCACCTGCTGCTATTATATTGTTTAATCCATTATGCAAAGCATATATCTCATTTCCTGTATAGCAAAAGGCAGTGGAGGCCATCGCTGTTACGATATCGCCAACCACTGCCCCATCACGTCCAATTCCGGGAGATGAAATTATCTCATCATTTCGGTATCTTATGGGTGATAATACAGAACGCTTCAATGTATGCTCTGGTAATTTACCAGTTTTCATGAATCTTCTCCCATAATCTTTTTACAAAAATACTTCTATCTACCATTGCCATTGGAGTATCCGGTGTCGGCTCCGTTGGCTGCTGTTCCTCTGATGTCGGGGTATCAGGCGTTGGATTATCCGGTGGTGTAGTTGGATCATCCGGAGTTGGCTCCGTCGGTGTTTCCGTTGTTGGTGCTACCGGCATGGTTCCAACACGAACTTTACCATTTGTCTTAGAATACTGACTCTTTCCCCAAGGTACAAGATAAGAATCTACCAACTCTCCATTTTGATATACCTTTTTCCAGAGCTCTACATAGTAACCTGTATGGGGCTGTTCTTCTACAACACGCTTTCCTTCTTCTAATGTATCGTCTAGTATCTCTTCCGGATCCCCCGGTTCATAAGTCTCAATTACTTTACTCTCAAAGTCAATGGTACGTCCCTCTTCTCTTTCATTATGACCATAAATCGAAAAAGAAACGCTTCCGCCTCCGGCATAACCGGAAATATAAATCGGATAATTAGTATTATTGGTAAATTTAAAGTCCATATAATCCCCTGCAATGGCAGCATCCCTTCCAAGATTTACATAGCTTACCGTTAAGGAATGTGGATAACGTTCATCTACCTGAAGCTCCGCAATTAGCACGGCATTATAAAGGGTTGTGGACACCTGACAGATGCCTCCACCAACACCATCAGTTAATTCATTATTAACATACTGGCCGGCAGTAGAATAACCATTGGCTTCTGTACGCTCTCCTAATCCCTTATTTACAGAAAACTGTTCTCCCGGCATTAATACAGAACCACTAATCCGGTTTGTACCATTAATCAGGTTATTAATACGGTTAGAGTTACCTGCAGAATACTTTGTAGAATAAGATCCTAATACACTATCAATCATTTTAAAATCTTCTTCTGTATATTCCGGATCCGTTTCCTTAACAACTGCCTCCACTTCAACAGGCTTTTGTTCCCATGCCTTTGCGAGATAATCTTTTAAATTTTTTGTTGTTTTTTCCACATCAACCGTTGTTCCTTTTACTCCCGGTTGTACAACGAATTCACCATCTTCCATGGTAATGGATGCATTCTCCGGTGCTTTTACCATTTCCGTTGCATCTTCCTCTAACTTATGCGCCAAGACGTCTTCATCAAAGGTTTTTTCCGGAATTAAGATAGCATTTTCTTTTTCCAAGCCTCTGATTTCTTTGTATCTGGATAAAATATTACCCTGTCTTCCATAATTATAGGCTTGGTCTACCGCATTTTGGACAGAGATATTAATATCTATCTCACCAAGAGTTGTCATAAATTGTCCATTATCTGAACGAAACGTAAGGGTTAAATCTTCAATATTATCTACATATTCACTATACGCTTCTAATGCTTCCTCTTTTGTTAATCCACCGACATAAACACTATCTATGTATACACCATCGTATATTTTTCCATTTTCTTTATCCGATTTTGCAAAAACTGCACTACCTGCTATCACTACAGCAGAACCAATTAGCAATGACAAAGCTGTTAATTTCCAATTTTTTTTCTTCATATAATCATTTCCTTATTATTTTCTTGCTTTCCCCATCATATATTTGACATTTTATCACAAACTTACTTCATTTCAAGTACTTAAAACAATACTGTCAGAATTTACTAAGAATTTGACTTTTATATTTCAATTTTGTATATTTTACTTAACGTAACAAAATCGAGCAGGCGCTCCTACTCGATTTATCATGTAAGTGGTTTTCCATATGAAAATATAACACAGCATTTTTACTTCATTATAAGTACCACACAAAATAAAACGTGTCTGATTATAACACACATGTAATTACGCTGATTACCATTACAATTGCTAACAAAATAGCAATAACAGAAGAAACAACACGATTTCTTTTTTTGTTACTAAAATTAAACAATTCCTACACCTCTTTTCTGAAAGGAACTTTTATGAAAATATTATTTATACCGGCAGTCATTATTTTTGCCTGGGTGATTCAACACAATGTCAAAAAGAAGGGATCCGATAAAGAAAATATTTCTTCTTATTTAAAAAGAGATAACGAAGCTAATTTTGCAAGACGCAAAGATATCTCTCAGCTCCCTTATATTCAAATTCCTTTTGACAAGTTACCCCTTGATATTACATTAAATGATGTAAATATGCAATCAAAGATTTCAGAATATCAAAAAAATATTAAAAATATGGCAGAAACAAAGATGCTAAACTTATCCGGTTATTCAAATATTGAGCTAAAAGAAACCTATGGACCCGCCAATTTAGAATTACTCTCCCAATACGAGGGAAATTATAACCAATACATCAGAACATTATCATTATACGCCGAATGTATTTACGAAGAATTTCCCGCACAGGCAGTACAAATTTGTGAATATTGTTTGGCAATTGGCACAGATATTTCTGCTACTTATACATTATTGGGCAATTACTATTTATCCAAAAATAAAAAAGAAAAATTTCAGACTTTATATGATGCAATTCCTGACAAAAACACCATTGCAGGAAAAACCATTATCAATAAATTAAATCAATTAATACAGAGGGATACAAATCAATAATATCAATACAGGAAATGTAATAACAAATGTAACAAGAAATGTAATATGAAACGTAATAAAAACGTAATATCAAATGCAGGCAAAGGTCTGCATTTTCGTTTTCCATTCAACTTTTTTATTTTATTGCAACACTTTTCATTTTTTTATACACATATCAGATAGACAAAGAAAAAGTCATGACAAAGAGAAAGCCGAGGTGAAGCCACTTGAACAAAGAAGAACTAACAGCTCATGTACTACTTGCAAAAAATGGAAATACCGATTCCTTTTGCAAGCTGTATGAGCTTTACTACAAAGACATGTACCGATTTGCATATTACATGTTAAAGGACGAAGAAGATGCCAAGGACGTTATTAGCGAGACCGTCTTAGATGCATTTATAGGGATTAAAAATCTGAAAAAACCGGAAAACTTTAAGGCCTGGATTTTTCAGATTCTTACCACAAAATGTAAGCGTCAAATGGCAGTATATGTAAGCAATCGAGAAAATCTGTCAGATGCCGAACAAGCTATGGATATACCGGTAGAAGAAAAAGCCTATGCAGATTCCATTGATTTAAAAAATGCATTTTCTATTTTGAATGATATGGAACGCACTGTCATTTCCCTTATGGTAATTGCCGGTTATTCCAGCAGAGAAACTGCAAAACTTCTTAATAGTAAAGAGGGAACCATCCGGTCCATAAAAAGCCGGGCATTAACGAAATTATCACAAGAATTAAAGGAGGATTTCCAATGAACGAACAGGAATATATGAACAAACTGAAACAAAAAGCGGAAAATGCTCCAATTCCGGAAAGCATTTCCCCTGAAAATATGAAAAAAATGTTAGACGAACATATGACTACTACCAAACCTTCTAAAGAACAAAAGAAACCCACATCCTCTAAAAAATGGCTGGCATACACCACTGTAGCCTGTGCTATGCTTTTAGTAGTTAGCGGTGCCGGACTTACTATGGCAACCAAAAATATGATTAAACAATCAGAAACATCCATGGATATGGCACAGGAAGCCTGCGTTGAGGAAACAGGTGCCGCCGCCGAAGATGATGCATCAGATTCTGACTTAGCCTGTGCAACTGATCTAAACACACCGGAAAGCTACGAAGAATACTACGACACAATAAAAAGTAATCTAGACGCCTATTATGACAGTTTTGCCCAGGTACAGGATTCTAATAAACGGTCAGATTTACAAGTGAAAGATTTTAATACATCAAAAGCAGAAAATTCTGTAGTCTTTGAAGATGCCGCTATGGAGTCAGGCACCAATAGTGACTTTTCCACAACAAATATCCAGGAAGAAAATATTGATGAGGGTGATATTATAAAAACAGATGGAAAATATATATACAAGGTATCAACAAAAATCGAAGATGGACTTCTTACCAATACGCTTTCCATTATTAAAACTGTCAATGGAAAGCTTACATTAGAAAGTACGATTCATTTAGACAGCTGCTTTACAGATAACAAAGAGGACTATGTATATTTCAAAGAATTTTATTTATATCAAAACCAACTGGTTTTGGTCTTTATGAATGACTTTGATAAACCGGAAACAACCATTGTGATTTATGATGTAACAAACAAATCAAATCCTGTGAAAAAAAAGGTAATCCCACAATCCGGCAGTTACGAAAGTTCAAGAATACATGAAGGTATCCTATATACGATTAGTAACTTCTCAAATGCTGACTTTAGTACAAAGAAGCCTTATGAAAATTATATTCCTTCTGTAGCCGGAAAACTAATTGATTGTAGTAACATTCATTTTCCTGAAAATGTATTAGCAGAGTCTACCTATGTAGTAAGCAGTATTGATTTAAATACCTTAGAAGTAACCGATAGTATTGCAGTTCCTACAGCAGGTGGCCAAATATATGTAAGCGACCGGTCCATTTATATATACGGTAATGTATATAGCGAACCCGGTAAAACAAAGCTTCTCCGGGTAGCATATAGGGAGGGTAAACTTTCTCCCGGCAAAAGTACCATTATTACCGGTTATGTATATGACAGCTTTGCCTTAAGTGAATACAATGGATATTTACGCATTCTCGCAACGATTTCACCTAGTAATATTAATTTACTGCGGGAAGATTCAGATATGATACCGAAAACAAATGCAACCAATGACATAATCAATGATGAAGCTGTGGATATGTCCCAATTAACAGAAAACATTAATGTTCTTTATATTTTGGATGAAAACATGTCCCTTGTAAGCAAGATTTCAGGTATTGCTCCCGGTGAACAGATAAAATCAGTACGCTATATTGGGGATATGGGATATCTTGTTACCTATGAAAATGTTGACCCACTTTTTGCAATTGATTTGTCTGACCCTGAAAATCCTGAAATCAAAGGCCGACTTACGGTACCCGGATTTTCCAATTATCTTCATCCATATGCAGACGGATTACTGTTTGGGTTAGGAGAAGAATACGATCCACAAACCCAGACCTTTGAAGGATTAAAAATATCTATGTTTGATATTAGCAATCCAACCAACATTCAGGTGAAGGATCAATATATACTTGATGAAGCTTATTACGCCCCGGCCCAATACAATCACAAAGCATTGATGATAAACCCGGAAAAAAACATCATTGGATTCTTATACCAGGAACAAGTAGGAGCAGATAACGGAATCTATGTAACAAACTGCTATTTTGTAACCTATGAATACCAGGAAGATTACGGATTTATGGAAAGCGGAATGTATCTTGTGGACACTGAGGATTATGATTCGGACCAGGTACGCGGAATTTATATTGGAGATTATCTTTACATCTCAACCAGTAATTCTGTTACGAGCTACCAGCTAAATGGGGAAGATGCAATTGATATATTAATCGAATAATCACTTTTTCTCCTTGCTGCGTAATTGCTTGTAGGCTTGATTTACCCCTGTTGATGCCAAACCGGATATAATCCCTATGGCAACAGCATTTAATATATTATCAGAAGGAAACCCCGGCACAAAATAATAGCCTACGATGCCACAGATTCCACCGGTAATACCTACAATGGAAGGTATCCATTTATCATTTATCTTTGGATTTGCTTTTACTGTAATACCAATTAAATATGCAATCATAACGATAGCAAATTCAATTTCAGTATGACTCACACCCATAAAAAGCCCCTTGCATTTTTTCTATTATATGCAAGGGGCTACTATTTTGTTCGAAACTTCCGCATCAAATATCCGCATTAAATGGTAACCAATTCATACGCTCTCGTACCAATGCCGATTTTTTCTGCATGTGCAAGGCAAGACTCCCATTCTGTATCCGGATGAGTCATATGGAAATGATCTCCGTGATATACACCTTCTTCCTTACCATGGCAGCAGCATTCTTTTTCATCATGCTGTTCATGGCAATGACCTTCTTTATTATGATGTTCCATCATGTTATCAAACAATATACTACCCTGATTAACCGGCATTTTATTACAAAGGTCTGCACATGCCTGATCCAAGGCTACAGGGTCAAAGGATGCTAACATACCTACATTTGGAATAATAGGAATATCATTCTCAGAGTGACAATCGCAGTTAGGTGATACATCACAAATCAAAGAAATATGGAAGCAAGGTCGCTCCTTACAAACTGCTAAGGTATATTCTGCCATCTTATAATTTAACATGGCAATGGAGTCACTAAAGTCAGCAGATATGGCATCCTTCGGACATACTGCCAGACATCTTCCACAGCCTACACACTTTTCATGGTCTATAGTTGCTTTTCCCTCCTGAATCACAGGTGCTTCATGGGCACAGATACGCAAGCAGGCTCCACAGCCTACACAGGCTTCACTGTCAACACTTGGTTTCCCATCACAATGCTGCTCCATTTTTCCGGCACGGGAACCACAACCCATACCAATATTTTTAATGGCACCACCAAAGCCTGCCATTTCATGTCCCTTAAAATGTGTTAAAGAAATAAAAATATCAGCATCCATAATTGCCTGACCAATCTTAGCTTCCTTCACATATTCTCCATCAATAGGTACAATGGCCTCATCCGTACCCTTTAAGCCATCACCGATAATGACATGACATCCGGTCTGCAATGGAGAAAAACCATTCACATATGCAGTATCCAAGTGGTCCAATGCATTCTTACGACTACCTACATATAATGTATTACAGTCTGTAAGAAATGGCTTACCACCAAGCTCCTTCACATAATCTGCCACGACCTTTGCATAATTAGGTCTTAAAAATGCAAGATTTCCATACTCACCAAAATGAATTTTAATGGCTGCATACTTTTCTTTAAAATCAATATTTTCGAATCCGGTCTGTTTCATAAGTCTATGTAATTTCTGCAATAAATTTTCCGAACCGGTTGTCTTAAATGTTGTAAAATAAACCTTTGATGGTTCCATGTTCCATTTCCCTCCATAGCTTTCAATGTACATTTTCCTGTTGTGGTAAGTATTCAAAAAACAGTTTTTGTTTTGTATACTGCCGTAACAGTTCCAAATCACATACTTATTGTAACTTAGGAAGAAAAACAAGTCAAAGGAAAAGTCCTTGCTTTTTTTTCCTATTCGATATATTATATTATCGTTATATCGAGGCGTGGCTCAGCTTGGTAGAGCGCTTGGTTAGGGACTAAGAGGTCGCAGGTTCAAATCCTGTCGCCTCGATGAAGAAAACTCAGGGATTTTCGAATCCCTGAGTTTTTTTGCAAACATTATTTTTACCATAACCAGATACACATCTGTCTTTTATCTTCAACACATAATCATAGTCAAAAACAGACACATTTTTCCCGCAACGGAAAATTTCATCAGATTTTCCATTGTCAACAATATAACCGTCTTTATATTTTTCATTGAAAATCAAAAATTAAAATGCATAATTAGATTACTCCCAAACAAAAAGGCATGCCTCAAATTGAGCCAGTTTGATTATCAGAATGAATGCGTTCTTTTATATAACAAATCTATCAATTTTTCACTTATCCTTAATTGCGAATTCCGAATATGATTAATACAATCATCTATATCATTACTATCCAGAAAGTTCTCCTCATATGCTGCCAGCAAGACACCAATCGTTCCCATGATATTTAAGCCCATATTTTTAGCAACCTTTCTTCCTTTTTCTTCATCTACTAATAAGATAGAATCCGAAATAGAATCTGCCAATATGATTGCCTCACTTTCACCAGCATCCAAATTTGTAGACCTTCGCAACAAATCTACAGAATGTATATCAGACAAAGCAACACATTTGATAAAATCACAAGACAATACCTGTTCTGCCTCATCTTCAAACATTTTATTGCTTGTCAGCTCGCGATATACAGCCTCTGGAATCTGAACTTCACCAAATAAGTCTTTCAAAAGTTCCAATTTACGCATCTTTATTAATGAAATAACAGGCGTGGTATCCGATATAACTATCATCCAGCCACCTCTTTCATTCTATGGTATGTTTCCATATCTTCTTCTAATTCATCCTCAGTCATATCAAAATAAGCCAATCCCATACTACTATAAAGGGCAATCAAGTCCAATTTGTTTATTCCTAAAATCTCTGCCGCTTTTCCATGAGAAATCGTACCGTCTTTAATAAAGGGATATAATAGCATAGCATTTCTTAGTAATACAGATTTTTCGTCCTTCTTCTGAACAAACTCTTTCATTTGTGTTGGCACCTGTAATTCAACATTTGTTAATTCCATATAAACACCTCCATCTATTATAACTATCAATTATTTCTTACATATAGTATATCACGTTTCATCAATCCCTACCACCAAATCATCTGTTTTGGATAGCGTAAATTTACAGTAGGATTTTTAAGGGTAGACCAACCCAACGATGTTAA
>JBJENY010000074.1:0-55351 GCA_051880435.1 Lachnospiraceae bacterium
CCCCTTAAGTAGATTTTGGTTATTTACCGTGTCTACTTAAGGGGAATCATATCAGATTTGAGTCCTTTTTTTGTGCAATAAGTCGTCATATATTATTTTTCTCTAGTGTTGAAAGGGAAAATGTGGTATACTATCATCTGGAGAAAAATTCGTTGCAGATTTAAGAAAGGGTGATTGCATGTATGACAACCACAAACAGAGAATAAATAGTTATTCTAAAATTACAAAAGAAATAAGTGATTTATCTGAATTATGTTTAGAAAACTTGAAGATTGATTCGGATTTGTACACGAAATATGAGGTGAAAAGGGGACTTAGAGACATTAATGGAAAGGGCGTACTAGCCGGTCTTACAGAAGTATCTAAGATTCAATCTTATATAGTTGAAGATAATGATATGATTCCCTGTGAGGGAAAATTGTATTATCAGGGCGTAGATGTAGAAGATATTGTTGCCGGTTTTATTAATGAAAAACGTTTCGGATTTGAAGAGACGGTTTATTTATTATTATTTGGTAAGCTGCCGGATAAAGAAGGATTAGAGACAATTAATAAAATCTTATCTGATTATCGTATGTCGTTGCCAACTCATTTTGTGAGAGATATTATTTTAAAGGCACCGAGTAAGGATATGATGAATACATTGCAAAGAAGTGTATTAACATTATACGCTTATGATGAGAAGGGTGATGACATTTCCATTCCTAATGTATTAAGACAATGTTTGCAGTTGATTGCAGTAATGCCGTTGCTTTCAGTTTATGGATATCAGGCTTATAGTCATTATCATGATGGTAATAGTTTGTTTATTCATAGTCCACAACCGGGATTATCCACTGCTGAGAATTTATTATATGTACTTCGTGCTGATAGTAAATATACAGAGTTAGAGGCAAGAATATTAGATTTGGCTTTGGTGCTTCATGCAGAACATGGTGGTGGAAATAATTCTACTTTCACGACACATGTAGTTACATCTTCGGGAACAGATACATATTCTTCTATGGCTGCTTCTTTAGGTTCGTTAAAGGGACCAAAGCATGGTGGTGCTAATATTAAAGTAACTAAAATGTTTGCTGATATGAAAGAGCAGGTTAAGGATTGGAATGATGAGGAAGAGATTAAAGTATATCTGAAAAAATTACTTCATAAAGAGGCCTTTGATCATGCAGGGTTGATTTATGGTATGGGACATGCGGTATATTCTATTTCTGATCCGAGAGCCAAAGTGTTCAAGGGGTTTGTAGAAAAATTATCTGTTGAAAAAGGCTATGAAAAAGAATATCAGTTATATGCAAATGTAGAACGTTTAGCACCACAAGTGATTGCGGAAGAAAGAAAAATCTATAAAGGTGTAAGTGCCAATGTGGATTTTTATTCCGGTTTTGTATATCAAATGTTAGGATTACCGTCGGAATTATTTACGCCATTATTTGCTGTGGCAAGAACTGCAGGCTGGAGCGCACATAGAATTGAAGAATTAATCAATCAAGGCAAGATAATTCGACCGGCATATAAAGCTGTTAGGAAAATCAGTCCTTATGTTCCAATGGATGAACGTTAGATTATAGTTACAAGACCCGCATTGTCGGGTCTTGTATAAGTTTAGTGAATTGTTATGAGTTTATATAAACAAATAAAAGAAAATTTTAAAATAAAGACAGCATATGAAGAATGGGCAGCTTATCGAAAGACATTAACGGATTATTTGATTGGTTTGGTTGATTGCGAGAAACTTAGTTTAGATAGTTTGAGCCATATATCTGTTGATTTAAAGTTACCTACGATTGCTATTGTTGGTGCAGGTGCATGTAATGATATCGATTTAAATAGAATACTTCCTTATTTCTCGAAAATTACACTGATTGATGTGGATGAGCATTCTGTTCATGAAGCATTGTGCAGGGAAGGATTGCAGGATAGTAAATTAATAGAAAAACGAATTCTTTCACTAACCGGGATTATGGATGAGGATTACAAGGATTTCATAGGCATACTGCAGTGTTATTTAAAAGAAAATATGCATCATATAACGCCACAGCGTTTTTCTGATTATGCAATTGATTGTATGGAGCAGCTGTATAAAGAAAAAAGTAAAGTATCAAACCTTCGTGATTTTGGACAGTACGATTATGTGTGGTGCTTTGGTGTACATAGTCAGCTTCAAAGTATGTTTGGATATATTTATAATACCTTCCTGGCATATTTAAAGGAAGAAGTTTTTTCTTTTGAGGAAATGACGGAGCATCCTTTTTTTGACAAATTACGGATTATGAATAAAAAACTGATACCTGAAATCAATGATTTGCTTATAGAAAGTTCTAATGAGTGTACGATTATAGGAAATGAATGGGATTTGCTACACAACAAAAATGAGAATTATATCCTTTGTGATTCTCCCGGACATGCAATTGAAGGAGCATATCAGGCAATTTGTGATATACGAAAGAGAGAAAATAATTGTTATGAAAAAATGCTGTTGTGGCCGTTTTCTGAAGAGAAAGAGATATTTTATATGGTATTGATTCAGGAAATAAAAAAATAGTTGAATTTTTTTGTTTGTTTTCTTGACAATACAAGGTATTATTTTGTATAGTTAATATATCCAAAGGAGGACATGATGTAAAAGTTGTCCTCTTTTTGTTTTGTATAACACTTTATTTCTTTAGAGAGATAAAGAGTTGTAAAATATGGATGTATTTTCATATACATGTTCTAAGGAAATAATGATAAAGGAGAGAGAAGTATGAGTTTAGCAGAAGTTATTAGTGCGATTGATGATTTTGTCTGGGGACCGGCCATGTTAGTGTTATTGGTTGGTACAGGTATTTTCTTAACAATTCGTACAAAGTTCTTACCGTGGCGTAATTTAGGATACGCAATTAAGAGCACATTAAGTAAAGAAGCACGTACCACAAGTCGTGGAGAAGGAGATGTATCCCCATTCTCTGCATTAACAACAGCCCTTGCGGCAACCATTGGTACAGGTAATATTGTAGGTGTTGCAACTGCAATGGTTTCCGGTGGTCCGGGTGCTTTGGTTTGGATGTGGATTTCTGCATGCTTTGGATTAACCTCTAAGTTTTCAGAATGTATGCTTGCAATTAAGTATCGTGAGGTAAACGAAAAGGGAGAAATGTCCGGTGGTCCCATGTACACCATGAAAAAAGGCTTGAAGAATAAGACCTTAGGTGCTGTTTTAGGTTTCTTATTTGCATTATTTGCAGTAATCGCATCCTTCGGTATTGGTAATATGACACAGGGTAATTCCATTGCCAGCGCGCTACATACAACCTTTAATGTTTCAACTAAGGTAACCGGCATTGTGATTACAATATTAGCATTATTAATTATTGTTGGTGGTATTAAGTCTATTTCAAAGGTTTCATCCGTTGTTGTTCCTTTAATGGCAATCTTTTATGTGATTTGTGGTTTGATTGTTATTATTGGTAATATTGGTAATTTACCATCCGGTATTGTAATGATTTTTAAAATGGCATTTTCCGTAAAAGCAGTTACCGGTGGTGCACTTGGTTCCATAGTAGCCTCTATGATGAATGCAATGCGATATGGTGTTGCCAGAGGTGTATTCTCTAATGAAGCCGGTATGGGTTCTGCCGCAATTACAGCAGCAGCAGCTACAACTGATAATCCGGTACGTCAGGCATATATTAACATGACCGGTACATTCTGGGATACCATTGTTGTATGTACCATTACAGGTCTTGCAATTGCAGCTTCCGGCGTGTTAGGTATGGTAAATGAAGCAGGAGAGTTAATTAAAGGTTCTGATTTAACAATCGCAGCCTTTAAGACAGTTCTTGGTCAGCCGGGTGGATGGTTAGTATCCATTGGTATTGCATTATTTGCATTTTCAACCATTCTTGGTTGGGAATATCATGGTGAGAAGGCATGGGAGTACTTATTTGGAACTCATAAGTTTAATATGATTTATCGTATTGGATTTTCTTTGATTTGTTATATTGGTTGTACCCAGACTTTAGATATTGTATGGAACTTCTCAGATATTGCAAATGCGTTAATGGCAATTCCAAACTTGATTTGTATGTTGTTGTTAAGTGGAGAAATTGCAAAGGATATGGAAGAATTTCAGCCAATTTTAAAGGCGGAAAAAGAAGCGAAAAAGGCTGCAAAGAATTAAATTTATATTTATAAATATCGATTATGTTTTCAATAACCGACTTCCAATTGTTAGTATGAATATACCGACCCCCAAAAGTCAGACTTAGATCTAATAATTGGAGGTCGGTCTTTTTATGTCCTTATTTCTTTTGATTATATTTATAAATAATAAGTGATATCAATAAGCCCAGTGCTGCAACTGAGATTGTAACAAGCAGGAAAACTTTTGTATCGTCTTCGGTTCTGATATGGTAACGTGGTGGTCGTTCTGTGGTACTTTGCGTAGTGATTTGGGTAGTTTCTGTGGTGCTTGTAGCAGTGATTTCTGTTGTGATTTCGGTAGAAGGTATTTCCGTGGTAGCTTCTGTTGTAATTTCGGTGGTAGGAATTTCTGTGGTAGTTTCTGTTGTGATTTCGGTAGAAGGAACTTCCGTGGTAGCTTCTGTTGTGATTTCAGTAGAAGGAACTTCCGTAGTGGTTTCTGTTGTGATTTCAGTAGAAGGAACTTCCGTGGTGGTTTCTGTTGTGATTTCAGTAGAAGGAACTTCCGTGGTAGCTTCCGTTGTGATTTCAGTAGAAGGAACCTCCGTGGTGGTTTCTGTTGTGATTTCAGTAGAAGGAACTTCTGTGGTAGTTTCCGTTGTGATTTCGGTAGAAGGAACCTCCGTGGTAGTTTCCGTTGTGATTTCGGTAGAAGGAACTTCCGTGGTAGTTTCCGTTGTGATTTCAGTAGAAGGAACTTCTGTGGTAGTTTCCGTTGTGATTTCAGTAGTAGGTTCATCTGTACTAGCTTCCGTGGTAGGTTCGTCAAATGGATCTTCATAGCCGGTAAAATCAAAACGATGAGACTCTCGACCACCTTGTTTTGTTTTTCTTGCAATAATACTACCATTAACAGCACCATAGGTAATATTTGCATTGGGCGCTAAGATTGTTCCAAAAAAATAATCACTTAATGCAACAGGAATATAAGAATTGGAATAGAACTGTGAATTGCTATTTCCACTGTCGCATAAGTTCCACAATAAGCCGCAATAGTTTGGAGCTATTGCTTCACCGTTTGTATGATTGTTGAGATTTACTACGATATTTTTCAATATGTCGTAGCTGGCACCATTCATGTCTACGTTAACAATTAATGTTGTCTTTTTAGGAAGTGTGATGTTTAAAGTTGTTTTTTGTCCTTGGTTAAAGAATTCTTTTGCGTTAATGTATAGATAATGATTGCCCCCGGAATTGGTAACCTGAATGTTGTGGGTGTTATTGATAGATGGGCTGACAGCTACATCTGCTGAGGTACTTTTTTGGGACAAATTTGTAGACAGAGTTGAAAGATATGCAAGCTCCTTCCCGATGTCAATATATTTCACAGAGTCAGATGTCTCTTTATATATTTTTGTAGATGTGGAATGATCTAAATAATTTTGGCTTTGACCAATTTTTAATCGCTTATCCTGTCTGTTTATTTGTGTTTCGATGGAATTACCTATAATTGTATTACCATTGCTGGCAATATTAGAAATGCCGGATGCAAAGGTTCCGATGTAGTTATCCTCCCTTTTGTGTAAATGATTTTGTTCATCTGCACCAAAGGCCTGTTCATTTGCTTTTAGTACATTTGATGCAATATTTCCGTTAGTATGTGCGTTTAGCTCAACTTCTTCCGCAAAAATGTGGAAGTCAAAAGCAAGGGAGGTGTATGTAGTGCCCCCAAAATTATTCTGCGAGGTATAGATCTGTGTTTTTGTGCTTTCCGGATTGATTGGATTTTCAGCCAGAAATGTAGGTGATGCAAAACTTTGACTTGCTCTTAAGCTTAATAGCATAAGCAGAACCAAAATAATAGCAATTATTCGCCTGTAAAAAAGAGTTCCTTTTTTGAAATGTTTTTTCATAGCCATGCTCACAATAAATGTTCAATGGCTATTGTATGCAACAATGAAATAAATGTGACAAAAAATATGCTGCAAAATATGAAATGAATATTTTGCAGCATGTATTATTTATTCTTTACCGTTCCAACAGTAGGTACAAAGCTTGTCTGTTGGAATACCAACGGCGTCTAACATATCGTCTAAACGATTGAAACGAAGGGTTGTAAAGTTTAATTCTTTTCTGATTTCCTCTACCATTGTTTCATATTTTTCTGAATCCGGGTCACAATACTGTTGTAGAACCTCATTAGATACATCCTCTGTTCCTTCTAATCTGGCAATGACACGACGGGTGATTAAATCCATTTCTGATGAAGACCGAGAGAAATTTAAGTATTTACATCCATATACAAGTGGAGGACATGCCGGTCTGATATGAACCTCTTTTGCACCACTTTGATATAAAAATTCGGTTGTTTCCCTAAGCTGTGTTCCACGAACAATGGAATCATCTATCAATAATAAGCTCTTATCTTTAATTAAGTCATGAACAGCAATCAGTTTCATTTTTGCAATGAGATTTCGTTTGCTTTGGATAGTAGGCATAAATGATCGTGGCCATGTTGGTGTATATTTAATAAACGGTCTTGAAAATGGAATACCTGACGCATTGGAATATCCAACAGCATGGGCTGTACCGGAATCCGGTACACCTGCAACAATGTCGGGCTTTACATTATCTCGTTTGGCCATTGCTGCACCACAGTTATATCGCATTTGTTCTACACTGATTCCTTCATAAGAGCTTGATGGATAGCCATAATATACCCAAAGGAAGGTGCAAATTTTCATTTTATCACCGGGAGCAACCAAAGTTTTTACCCCTTGTTGGTCTACAACCACGATTTCTCCCGGACCTAATTCTTTATAATCTTCGTACCCAAGATTACGGTATGCAAAATCTTCAAAGGTTAAGCAATGTGCACCTTCTTTTTTGCCAATTACTAATGGGGTTCTACCATACTTGTCACGTGCTGCATATATTCCTTTTGGAGTCATTACCATTAATGTTAATGAGCCTTCAATTAATTCTAATGCATAGTTGATACCATCAATCAAATTTTCTTTCTGATTGATAATTGCAGCAACTAATTCGGTAGCATTAATATCGCCACCACTCATTTCCAAAAAGTGAGTATTATTATTTGAAAAAATGGACTCTACAATTTCATCAACATTATTTATTTTACTTACTGTTGTAATGGCAAATGTGCCATGATGAGAACGAACAATAAGAGGTTGTGGTTCATAATCAGATATACAGCCAATTCCCATATAACCTTTCATTTTCTGAACATCTTTATCAAATTTTGTACGGAACGGTGCATTTTCAATGTTATGGATTGCACGGTCAAAGCCCTTTTCTCCATATACTGCTAAACCACCACGTCTTGTTCCTAAATGTGAATGATAATCTGTTCCAAAGAATAAATCAAATAAACAATCCTCTTTTGCGACAACGCCAAAAAATCCGCCCATGGTTTTATCTCCTTTTCTAATGTGTAATTACATTTTGTGTAATTACATTTTCATAAGAGCATCTATATGTCTTATACATATCTTATACATGCGGTTATCTAATATAATGATTAACCATACAGAAGTATAACAAGCATCATTTTAATAGGCAAGTGAAAATTTTTAAAACTGTATCATATGATTAAAATATCCTAATGCTGACAGGGTGTATGGTTGCTTTTTTGCTATAATTCATGTAAAATGAGTAGGAGTATCTTTTGCTATATTTTATAGTAGGAGTAGAGATAAATTGTCGGAGGCAGTAGCATGTTACAGTTAGAGAATATCTGCTATGAAATTGATGGGAAAAAAATCCTTGATCATATTAATATGGAATTGGGAAATCAATTTGTAGCAATTACAGGACCGAATGGAAGTGGTAAGTCAACTCTTGCAAAAATTATTATGGGATTAATAACACCAACCAGTGGTAACATTATTTTTGATGGGGAAGATATTACCAAATTAACAATAGACGAACGAGCAAAAAGGGGAATTGGATATGCTTTTCAGCAACCGGTAAGATTTAAAGGCTTGCAGGTTAAAGATTTACTTGATATTGCAAATGTCTCGAAAGATAAACATTTAGTTTATGATGCTTTACGTGATGTGGGTTTAGTACCGGAAGAGTATTTACGACGTGAGCTAAATGATACCTTGTCCGGTGGAGAAATGAAGAGAATAGAAATTGCCATGACTGTGCTTCGAAAAGCAAAACTTTCTATTTTTGATGAACCAGAAGCGGGAATTGATTTATGGAGCTTCCAAAGTTTAATTCATTTATTTGAAAAAATGCAGAAAGAAACTGATGGTGGAATTCTGATTATAAGTCATCAGGAACGGATTCTTAAAATCGCCGACCAAATCATATATTTAAAGGAAGGCAAGATATTAGAAGATTCTAAGGATGCATTAAAGGGATTGTTATAATAGACTAGGAGGCTTGTATGAACGAGATACAAAAAAATTTGCTAAAGGAAGTAGCCCAGTTAGATGCACTTCCTGTTGGGGCTTATAACATACGTAGTGACAGTAAAAGTATTGCCAGAAATACAACTGCAAATATTGATATCATTACAAAAACAGATAAGTCAGGAATAGATATTAAGTTTAAACCTGGAACAAAGAAAGAAAGTGTACATATTCCTGTTATTATTGCAGAAAGTGGTTTGAAAGAAAGTGTATATAATGACTTTTTTGTTGGTGATGATTGCGATATAACGATTATTGCAGGATGCGGAATATCTAACTGTGGTAATGGTGACAGCCAGCATGATGGTATTCATACATTTTTTATAGGTGATAATTGTAATGTTCGTTATGTGGAAAAACACTATGGGGAGGGAACCGGAACCGGCAAGCGGATTATGAATCCGGAAACAATCATTCATTTGGGAAAGAATTCAACAATGGAGTTGGAAACGGCTCAAATTGCCGGTGTTGATGATACAAATCGTATTACAAAAGCAGACTTAAAAGAAGGTGCAACACTGATTATTCACGATAAAATTATGACTACAGGTGAACAGAACGCCTATGCTGAAATTATGGTGGATATGGATGGGGATGGCAGTAATTGTGATATTATTAGTCGTGGTGTTGCAAAAGATGACAGCCGTCAGGAAATAAAACTTGGTATTAATGGAAAAGCGGCTTGTAAGGGTCATGCGGAATGTGACAGTATTATTATGGACAATGCAAAAATTCTCGCAATTCCTCAATTAAATGCGGAAAATGTAGATGCTTCTTTAGTTCATGAAGCAGCAATTGGAAAGATTGCGGGTGAACAGTTGTTAAAGCTTATGACGTTAGGGTTATCAGAAAGTGAAGCAGAAGAGAGAATTGTACAGGGATTTTTAAAATAGAAACACGATTATACTTTTGTTGGGATATTTTACGACTTTTGAAAAAGCATAGAGGGGTTAACAAAGGAGAAAGGTATGAAGAAACGTTTAAATATTGGATTGTTTGTAGATTCATTAGATGCAGTTTTTACAAATGAGGCCTGTAAGGGCGCCCAGCTTGGTGCTATTGCAATTGATGCCAATATGTTTGTATATGCAGGCGGATACTTGGATGCAGATGTTATTTCCAGCGACCATTTAAAATATGAATATCAATATAATACCATTTTTCAATTTGTTACAAAGAATCAGATTGATGTGCTGTATATTATGATGGGGATGATTGCAGGACGTATTGAGTTAGAAGAACGTGTGGCATTTTTGGAACGATATTTAAATATCCCTATTGTGTTGTTGTATACAAGAATGGAGGGTTATACATCTGTTATTTTTGATAACCGCATTGGTTTCAAAGAAGCCATTAATCATTTACTTACTGATCATGGGGTTACAAGACTGGGATTTGTGAGTGGTCCCCGTACAAATGTAGATGCTATGGAGCGTCTTGATGTATACAAAGAGGCACTTAAAGATGCAGGGATACCTTATCGTGACAGATATGTGGTTTATGGTAATTTTGAGGAAAGCAGTGAAGCAATCATCCGTCAGTTTGTAGAAGATAATCCGGAATTGGAAGGTATTGCTTTTGCCAATGACAGAATGGCACAAGGGGGATATTGGGCAATCGAAAAGCTGGGTATTGAAATCGGTACTGATTTTAAAGTTGTCAGTTTTGATAATTCCATTTTTTCAGCGATGTTAAATCCACCCCTGACTACAGTAGAAGCAAATGCTGCAGAGTTGGCTTATCAGGCTATTGTGCGGGCTGAGAATTTTTTAGAAACAGGAAAGATTGATGATGTTGAAATTGCAACTCATTTTGTGAAACGTTCTTCCTGTGGCTGTCATCGGTTTGATTGCGAAAATTTATTTGAAAAGCTTGGCTTTGGTTCATTCCTTTCCAAAGAAGGTATTCAGATAAGCAAAATGCATTCCTATTTGTTTGGTGATTACATGAATTCCTCGGTTTTGCAGCAGTTAAAGGATGATTTGTCTGTTTTAATTAAACTTATGATAGATATGGTGAAGAGTAGAAGCTTTTACAAGTATGAAAATGATATTGAAGTACTTTTTGAACAGATAATTGAAGAACCAATCTTTCAGTACACAACAGTAGAATTATTGTTTAATTTATTACAATCCTTGCAAAGTGGATTTGAACAGGCTTTAGTGGATGACAAGGATCGTGTACGGTTGATGCAGTTGTTTGCAAAAATGTATCGCGGACTTGCTATTTCTAATTGTCAGGTAGTACAAAACCAACAGGCAGGTATGGAGAAAATGTCTCATTTAATTAATAATATGACTGTGGGTGTTTTGATGATGGAGGACAATACTGAGATTCCATTTGAAAGCATATTAATTAATTTACATGAGGTAGGTTTGAAAAGCAGTTATCTATATACCTTTCAGGAACCAATCTGCCATAAAAGAAATCAGGTGTTCACCCCGCCTAAAAAATTATTATTGCGTGCTTACGGTGATAATAATGGAGCATTTCATGTTCCCCTTGAAAAACAATTAGTTTCATTAGATGAATTATATTGCAATGAATATATAAAGGATGATCATAGAATGACCATGGTGTTAAGTCCTTTGTTTTCCGGTGAGGAAATTTTTGGTTTGTTGTTATGTGAAGTGGATTATGAGAATTTCCATAATGTAGCACCCGTTTCTTTCCAATTGTCTTCGGTGATAAAATCATTTTTACTATTGGAAAAGCAACAGGAAATTCAGCGTAACTTAGAAATTAATATGCAGGTTATGAAGAAGAATAATAAGCTGTTGGATGAAATGGCAAAAACAGATGAATTGACCGGTTTGAATAATCGACGGGGATTTTTGGAATATACCAAGAATGCCATTGCAAATCCTAAAAATCATGGTAAACAGGCATTAATTGTATATGCTGATATGGATAATTTAAAGATAATCAATGATGAGCATGGACATGACGAAGGAGATTTTGCGTTGCGGGAAATTGCCCAGATTTTACGGGAAGCATTCCGTGGTTCAGATGTCATAGGTCGTTATGGGGGCGATGAGTTTGTTGTATTTGCCATAGTAGGTGTATCTGAGTATGAGAATATTATGAAGCGAAGAATCGAAGAGATTACACTCCGTCATAGTGAAAATAGCGGTAAACCATATCCTATTGAAATGAGCACGGGAATTTGTCAGTTTGAGTGTGAACCTTCTGTTAATATTTATGAGAAATTAGATTTAGCAGATGAACGTTTGTATGAAGAAAAAAGAAGAAAACATGCAGGAAGGCGATAGTCTGTTTTTGGATTAGACATAGCTTATTTGTGACTTTGGTTATGAGATACAGTTTGTAAATGGATATATACATAGGAGAACATTATGTCAGCGTATGATTTAGATTTTGATGAAGTAGTAATAACAGAGATTAAAAATATGAAGTGGGAGGAAGGTCCTGGCTTTAAGAAAAAGGGGAATGTAGTATTAACCAATAAAAATATTATTTGGTGCCGAAAGGGATTTTTTGGTGGATTAAAGGAGCCGGAAAAGACGGGGCTTGACAAGGTTAAGCTTTATGAAAACCGAGTGCAGGCAAAGGTTGATAAAATAGAAAATAGCGGTGCTTTTCAATTAAAAATATATTATACGGACCATGATGTGACTTATCGAACCAATGAGAAAAAAAAGGCAAAAGAATTTGTCAGGGAATTAAATAAGTTAATTACCGGAGAGGATCCAACCATGCAGGATATTTTTGCATCCCAGATTCTTCCTAATGCTGAAGTAGTGGCAGAATCGTTGAAAGAAACACTTAATGTTTTTGTGAACGCATTTGGAACCCAGGTTACAGGAGCATGTAGCAGCTGTGGAGCAAGTATTTCAGGGGTGAAAGGTCAGACTGTAAGCTGTCCATATTGTAATGGCAGTACGAAGCTGTAATCACAAAAGAGAATGTGAGGGGACGAACTATGGGCTACGATTATATTAATTATGAATATTGGAGAAAAGTGATAATCCGTGCTCAAATTGGTATGGCAATTTGTGTTTTTATAGTTGAGGCTATTGTAAATACTATTTTGTATGTTACCAGATCTCAGGGATATGGCCCGGATACGATTGTAGAGAAGTTGATTCGATACCAGTTAGTAACAACTTTGTGTAATGTTTTTCCTATTTTTCTTTCCTGGATTATGTGTAAATATATAAGAAAAAATCAGGTGAAAAAGTATATCTTAACTATCGCAATGTCTTTGATTTGCCTTAATACAGCATTTTCCCACTATCAGTTTGCACCAACTTTTTTGACATTTATTATTCCGATTCTTTTTACAATCATGTATGAAGATAAAAAAATGTGCCGGAATATTACAGTTGTGGTGATTGCTTTGTTAATGCTTCCTGTTTTTGCAAGAGGCGGGGATTCCCTATATAATACAGACATTGTTCCGGAAGCCATAATTTCTATTTCGCTTTTAATATTAATTAGTGTCTTTTCCACTATGATTATTACAGTTTTGGCTAACAGAAGAGTTGAATTAAATAATGCACTGGTTCAGGCTGAGAAGGTAAAATATATTGACGAGCTAAATGAAAAGAATAAAGAGTTGGAGATACTGTCAAATGAAGCTTTTGAAGCAATTGCGAAAGCTGTTGATATAAATGATCCTTATACTGCCGGACATTCCAGACGCGTTGCACAATACTCTAAAATGATTGCAGAATGTATGGGGTATTCAGATGAAGCGTTAGAGGAAATATATTGTGCAGGTCTGATTCATGATGTTGGAAAACTAGGTATTGATAATGGAATCATTAATAAACAGGGAAAGCTTTCGGAAGAGGAATATAAGGAAATAAAAAGACATCCTTTGATGGGCTATGAAATACTGAAAAAAATATCTATTCGGGGTAATTTTGCATATGGAGCAAAATGGCACCATGAGAGAATTGATGGAAAAGGATATCCGGATGGACTAAATGGAGAATTGATTCCCGAAATTGCCAGAATTATTGCGGTAGCAGATGCATATGACGCAATGACCAGTAAAAGAGCTTATCGTGATATTATGTCTCAGGAAAAAGTCAGAGAACAAATTGTTCTGGGAAAAGGAACCCAGTTTGACGAGGAAATTGCAGAAATTATGCTTTCTTTGATAGATAAAGATAAAGAATACAAAATGAAACAAGGTTAATATGAGACTATGAAAAAATATACAAAGGAGTGACTTGAATTATGAATGAAAAAGTGAAAAGTATTGTAGATGCATTACCGGTATTTCGTCAAATATTAGATAATATATCTTATATTACGGTTATGGACCGGGAAGGAATTGTTCGAGGTTATGCGATTCCTGAGGGACAAAAACCCCTAATGGAAATTGGAACCGAATTTCATGATCCAAGTGGTGCTTTTGATGAGGTATTAAAAACAGGAAAAAAGAAATATAATTATCTGCCTAAAGAAGTAATGGGTACGGCTTTTGAGGGTGTTTTAGCACCTATTATGGATGATGGGGAAGTAGTTGGTGTATTAACCTACACCCACTCAGCAGATGAAAAAGAACATGCACGTAACATTACAGCAGATTTTAAAAAATCTGTATCAGAGATTGATGAGTCTGTTACAAGTGTTGTAGAAAGCTTTGAGAACCTGTTTGATATGCTGAAAGGAATGAATGAGAGAACGACTGAAATTGAGTCTGATGTTAAGGTGGCAACTAATGTTGCGGGAAGAATCCGTGGTAATGCATCCCGTTCCAATATTTTGTCTTTGAATGCATCTATAGAGGCTGCAAGAAGTGGTGAAGCCGGACGTGGGTTTGCGGTAGTTGCATCGGAAATGGGAAAACTGTCAAATAACAGTGGTAATGCTGCCAATGAGATTGATAAGGCATTATCTGTTATTTCAAGTCATTTGAATGCTATCATAGCTTCCATTCATGATACGAATTCTGTAGCAGAAGGTTATCTTAATAGCATTACAGAAGTAAAGGCTCAATTAGAGCGAACGGAAGCTTTAGCAGATGATCTCCAAAGGTTGATTGAAAAATAATATTGTTAAATTTTATTGTCATTATTAAATGAATTTGATTGTTATCTTCGATATTTCGAAGATTTCTGCCTCTATAATTGTAATGTAACCGGTAATCATACATTACAATTATGGAGGTTTTTTTATAGAAAAAGAATATTATAAATCAGGAAATAGTGGTAGTTCCATATATGAAAGGGGACAGTTGGAAAGTGTTGTGAAGGAAGTAAAGAGTCGAATTATGAAAAGAAGTTCTCTGGATTTTATTTTTTATGATGTGGTGAAAGATTGTGTGAATCCGGAAACGGGAGAATATCTGGTTAACTTTTTGGATTCTCCTCTTGAACGGTACTATTCTTTTCGAAACAACACCATTGATTATGATGCAGATGTATCTATCGAAGCAAATGTTATCTATAAGGAGGTATTTCCATTTATAAACCGCATTGACGAGAAGGTAATCAGACCTCAGATGGATCATAATGGAAAGTACAACCGTTATGGCTTGAAATATGAATTGGGGGAGCCTGATTGTATGGGTGGTCTTTCCTATCGGGGAGATACCATGAATTCTGTGGCTACTACCAACAGGGCTTATTATTGGTTTCACAAGGAACTCCACAAAAAAAATGAACCCTTTCCATGGCCAAAGGAAGCACTGGATTTTATGGATGTATATCATACACCGGGTAATTTTATGGTGCTTCCCTTTAGAAGTAAATTCAGTTTAAATCAGGCAAGAGGGTGTGGTGAATCAAAGGATTATTTTGATTTGTATCTATTGGCGATTTATCATTTTTTCTTAGAAATGAATGGTGAAACGGTAGAAAGTGATGTCACATTATCTTTTGTTTTGGGTTATGACCGACGTCTTGTTTTAATGATGCAGTATTTTCTCATGCCTTTTATTGAGGAAGATAAATGCAGATATGAAGACCATGATTGTCAGTTGGTTGATGATATTGCGGATACAAGGTGGATGATTCAAAATATTCTTCCGGGATGGCAAGGCTTTGTAATAGATAACTGTTTTGAAGATTTTGTGACTTGTCATCCCGGTGGCTATTATGGAGAACCAAAGGAACTATGGAAAGGACATTTTACAAATTATAGTAAAAATAACTGTCTGCCCTATAAGGAAAATCAATTTTTTGAATACTGGACGAATGCTACGGAATGGATTAAGAACAGAAGTTATCGCATATATAGAAAATTGCAGGATAGAGATGGCAATACGGATGATTTGAAGCCTGATATTTTTAATTTGTAATAGGAATGATATGATACATATTTACTTTTATGAATGGAGGGTGAAAACCATGAAAAACATTGTTATGATAATAAGCTGTTTTGAGATTGATACTGATATGAATATGCACTATATCCACAGATTTAAGTTTTGTCAATATTTGACTACAGACAAAATTATTGCTTCGGCGACTGAGGATGCATATAAAGAAATAACCAGTAGTATGTCGGAAGGGGATATAAATGGATGGATATTATTTGAAAGCCATGGAAGATTGTCCTTCACTAAAGTATGGGTAAGGAATGATTATTTGGAAACCTTTCAAAAGTATAGAAAACGAGGACGGACCTATTCCCATATTATGAGATTGATGAAGCAGGAATTGTAAATTATGTTGTTGTGGAGGAGAAAAACTGTATTTTGTATGTAGAAGCTGTGATATAATGTAAAAAGGTATTTTGAAATTAAGTATTTTAAAATGGATAAGGTAAATGATATTAAATTATGAAAAAATTTGATAAGGGATTATGGAATGACACTGCAAAAATATAGATAGGTAAAAAGGTGAAAACATGGGAAGAAAACGGGATTGGTCGATAGATATTAATTATGATCAGGATAGACAATGGTTAACATGGGAATTGCTTTATAAAAAAATGTATCGGCAGGAAAACTGTAAAGTCTGGTCGTTGTTTGATTTTAATAAGCTGAAGACAGACCAATGTGGATGGTATGCCGTAACAAAACCTGCAAATGAGATTCAAAACTTTGATGATTTAGAGGAAAGTTATAAAAAATTCATTTTAAAGTATTCAGGTATATTTAAATTGTCAGGGGACGCTGATTTTGGAATGAAAGAAAGTACAAATATAGAATTAAGAAAACTGATAGGGAATGCTGAAGGAAAGATGCATCAGTTTTATAATTTTTCATTATGTCCATGTACAGGTGGAATGAACTGTAGGAAAGGGAATAGTTATTCGGACATTTTTCCAATTATGTTATATAAAATTTCAGAGTATTATTTGCTCAGTGAAGACAAAAAAATAGAATATGCCCAAAATAATTTATGTAACAAAACAAATTCTAAAGTATACGAAACAACAGATGTTCCATCATTATGTGCATATCTGGATTTGTTTGAAAATTATGAAAATTATTGTATACAAGTATATTTTTGGGGGAAGAAACGGGATGATATTCTTTTATTGATTCAAAATATGACAGAATTAGGCAAAGAAAAATTTACTCAAAATAATGTTTCTGCTTGGGATAAATATTGTGAATATGCAAAGCAATATTGGGCGATTAGAAATCAGTTGATTATTGAAGCATATAGAGACAATTAATTAAAGTGAGTTTGGTTCATTAAAAAGGGTGAAATACAAATGGATAATCATAAGATTCAATATGAGAGAGTAAAAAATAACAGAATCCTATCTGGTGAAGAAGTATTGGAATTGGTTAAAAAAATACAGCAGGGGGATAAAGAATCGAGAAACCGGCTGGTGCTTTGGAATCTTGGATTAGTATATAAAATTGCATACAGTAAGTGGCAGGATTATCCTGAGGTTGCAATTGAGGATTTATTGCAGGCAGGAAGCGAGCAGTTAATTAAATCTGCACAGTATTATTCCTTGGAAATTCAGGCAAAATTTTCTACTTATGCATACAAAAATATTGGATTTGCCATTGATGACGAAATAAAACTGCAAAAGCAGACGATTAAAAATTCCTCTTTAGAACCCTTGTCCATTGAGTCAATGGCAGAAGAAAACACGGTACTGGGGAAAGGTCTGGAAAGCAGGGACAAGGATCCATTACAGACAATTGTGGAGCAGTCAGAGTCAGAAATAGTACATGATGAAATGAACTGCCTGACAAAGGAGGAACAGCAGGTGTTGAATCTGTTATATGATTCGGAGCAACAAATGTCTTATCAAAGAATTGGCATAATATTAGATAAGTCAGAAACAGAAATAGAGTGGATGGTTGAGGATGCATTAGAAAAGCTGAGGAATATGTTATGGGAAAAGAAATAGTGCCAAATTCAGAAAATAAGAAAAAAGATTTACGTGACAAGGCAGGAAATCTGATAAATGACAAGAGGCATCATGATGTTTGTTTTGCTGCGGAGCAAAGAGTGGTGCAGGTTTTGGATATCTTAAAGGAAATATCCGATGAAAATCATCCTGTAAAACAGGCAGAGATTATGGAGGCCATGAAGGAAACAAAAAAACCGAAAACCAATAATCCTGCAACCTTGGCAAAAACTATAAAAGAGATTTTGTTAGGGATTAATCCGTCCCGATATAAAAAGAGTAATGAACCAGAATACCGTATTCGTTATGAAGGATATCAGGACAATATTCTTGTAACAAATGAAAAGTCTAAAAAGACCCCATCCATTACCAATCTTTCATATGTACACGATTTTAGTTATAAAGAACTTGACCAGTTGATGGACGCAGTTAACAGCTCCGGAAGACTGTCTTTACAGGATAAAGAAAATTTAATGATGAAGCTGCAAAAAACAGCCAGTAAGTATTATAAGTCTCCTTTTTATAATAAAGAAACAGGAAGGGTACGCTTTTATGAGTCCGGCATTTATTCCAGATTACATGGGAGAAATGTTGATTTGCAGGCAGAATATGTAAAAGAGGAAATGGTTCGAAGTATTCATGTAATTCAGGAAGCCATACAAAAAGGAATTCAGATTTCTTTTGATTTTTGTTCTTATAATCATCAAAATGAGTTGGTTCCGAATCCTGTAAAAAGCCAGGATGGAAGATACCGGTTAAGTCCCTATTATATTGTTGTTTATCATGAAATGTATTACCTGATTGGTGGAATGAAAGGCAATGAGAATGCCATGCATTATCGAATTGATTTGATGCAGGATGTTGCCTTGCTGTTAGATCGGGAGGGACTTGAGATTCCTGTTGAACCTTTGCGTAATTTTAAAAATCTTCCTACTAAAGATAAGTGGAATCCGGAACAGTATATGCGGGAGCACTTGTATATGTTTTATGATGTACCAAAAAAAATCCGACTGAAAATTCGTAAGGATTCTTATACTATGCTGCATGACTGGTTTGGAACACATTATAAGGTATATGCCTGCGAGGAAGAAGGATGGGATTATGTCGATGTAACCTGCAGCCCGGATGCAATGGTACATTTTGCCATGCAGTATGCAGGAAGGCTGGAAGTGATGGATGAAGAGGTGAAAAAAGAAATTCGACGGGAGATGAAGCATCTGGAGAAATATAATAGTGGGAAACCGGGTAGGAATTTTAATTGAAACCAATATAAATGGAAAGTAATCTTAATAGAAGGGAGTACATATGAAATCATTTCGTAGCGTTAATGTAAGAGGAAAGTTATATAGCTGGAAATATGTGTATGATGATTTGGATTTTGAAAACTATCCATATTCGTACTACTTGATTATTCCAGATGAAAATAAAAAATTCATACTTAAGGTATTGTTTAGAGAGTTAGAACCACCAATGATTTTGGAACGGGATGAGGGAACCCTTGCATTTTTTGAAGGGAAAGAAATGTATTTAAATCTAAATCGACCAAGATATGTAGTACAGATAATAGAGTATTTATTGGCTAAAAATATAGATTTTAATAAATCAGAAACTTTGATATATGAGAAGGGAGAGATGATTTTCAGAGAGTTGGGATATAAATTTGATGATTATTCGGCAAGATGCAATCAAGAATAATAGCTGTAACACATTATGTTAGGAGGATTATAATGAAAGATTATGTTAATGTAGAACGATTTGAGGATGATATGTGCGTTACATTTTATATCGAGCATGAGGACGTGATGAAAGTTGCTTCTAAGATGGAAGAAATTAATGATGATGCTTATATGAATGGAGATAACTGGGAGGCATTTTTCAATTACTATTTAAAAAAGAATGCACCGGAGATTTTAGAGGATTTAGATACGGATCCGGAGGCTTCATTGTATTCTGCATTTTATCCATATTCGGAAGAAAATGAAAAAAAGGCAAATAAATTTGGAGAAATCATTTGTGATTTGATTGATAATCCGGAGAAGTTATACCGTATTGTGGAAGAAGAAGGCAATGAGATTGAGTGGGATTAAGGATTTAGAGGCGAGAATGCTATGAAACTGAAAAATGTACTGATTGTAGTTAAAGACATGGAAAAGTCTATTTCCTTTTATAAGGAGTTATTTGGACTGGAGGTTATTTTAAATAATGATGGAAATGTTATTATGACGGAAGGTCTTGTTCTTCAGGATATTAAGTACTGGGAACAGTTTTTGAAACGGGATTGTATTCCGCGAAACAATATGAGTGAATTGTATTTTGAAGAGCGGGACATAGAAGCATTTAAAGAGAAGCTAGATAATTATCCCCATCCAATTGAATATGTGAATCCCTTAATGACCCATAGCTGGGGACAAAAGGTGATTCGGTTTTATGACCCCGACGGAAATCTCATTGAGGTTGGTACACCGACATAGGTATTGTCATGGAGCATATTTGCAAAGAAAGCTAGAATTGGGGAAAGATTGATTGACGGAATATATGAAAATGCAATAGCAATTGTTCCGGGAAATGATTGGGGACAAATAAAGTCTGGAAGCATGTAAGTGTTTTCTGTGCTAAGGATTAAACGGAGGTATATGATGAGTATTAAATTGATTTTGGCAATCGTAACGATTACGACAGCGTTAATATGCTACACCATCGGAGTATGGACTGAGCATCACCAGAAATGTTTGAAACCATTTCATGTAATATTTTTCTGGATTGGACTGGTATTTGATACAACGGGAACTACCATTATGAGTTTCATTAGTAGGGAAAATGGTGGCGGAAGCCTATTGAGTGCTCACGGAATTACCGGACTCATTGCTATTATTTTGATGTGCGTACATGCAGTTTGGGCAACGGTTGTATTGGCGAAGAAACAGGAAAAACAGCAGAAGGTGTTCCATCGGTTCAGTGTACTGGTCTGGTGTATATGGCTGATTCCATTTATTATCGGCATGATGATGGGAATGAGATAGTAATCGTGTAGTATTAAAAACAGATGTGTACCTGTTAAAATCCTGCTTTGTTTCTTTTTATTCTTTTAAGCGGTAATCTTCGGAAAAATATTCTTCCGAATTGTTGTTTTGAGGGCAGGCTTCTGTTTGAATGTCCTCTTCCTGACAGGCAGCCTGGCGTGCAAGGATATTTGCCAGCATATCGCTTAGAACCACAAGGTCAGCAGCAAGTATAGCCAAATCATCCTTATCAAGACATTCTGAAAGCTGGCATGCTATGGTGGACAATAGATAGAGGTTGGTGCAATGATTCATAGGGCTCACGACAAAATTATGTTACTATATTGTATGCTGATTGGATGTGAAAGGATAGTCTTTTAAAAACTCTGCAATATAAGGTTGCATAACCTCTCATAACGAGTTATAATGACCTACGAAAAGTGAATAGTTCTTCGGGGCGGAGTGAAAGTCTCCACCGGCGGTGTTGGAATCACATATGATAAAATGATTCCTAAGCCCGCGAGCCGTAAGGCAGGAGCCAGTGAGATTCTGGTGCCGACAGTATAGTCTGGATGGAAGAAGAAAGATACATGGATGACATTATTATGATGAGATATATGTATGAAGTATGAATGTCAGAATTTTATGAAATTATAAGCCTTGAAGTATAAGTTATATTTCAAGGCTTTTTATGGTTTGACAAGGAATATTTACGATTCCGGTTATGAGATGAATGAGAAAAAGAATGAATTTGATTAATAAGACAGGTGTATAAAAATGAATGTTAATGATATGAACAATGAACAATATATGCGTCGCGCCATAGAGCTTGCACGTCTTGGGGTTGGAAAGGTAAATCCTAATCCGTTGGTTGGGGCTGTGATTGTAAAGGATGGTAAAATTATTGCAGAAGGCTATCATGCAAAATATGGTGATTTGCATGCGGAGCGGAATGCATTTAGGAATCTAAAAAAGAAAGAAGATGCAAGGGGAGCAGAACTGTACGTTACCCTTGAACCCTGCTGTCATCATGGCAAGCAGCCACCCTGCACGGAAGCCATTATTGAACATGGTATTTCAAAGGTGTATGTTGGGTCTAATGATCCTAATGAATTGGTAGCGGGTAAAGGGATTCAGATGCTTCGGGATGCAGGCATTGAAGTGGTTACCGAGTTTTTAAAGGATGAGTGTGATGCTCTAAATCCTGTATTTTTCCATTATATTACAACGAAGACTCCTTATGTTGTGATGAAATATGCCATGACCTTAGATGGCAAAATCGCAACCCATACAGGCCATTCCCGCTGGGTATCCGGTGAAAGTTCCCGGGCAAGAGTGCATGAAACCCGTAATGCCTTAGCCGGTATTATGGTAGGGATCGGTACGGTGTTAAATGATGACCCGCTTCTTACCTGTCGTATGGAGGGAGAAACCAATCCAACCCGGATTATATGTGACACAAAGCTGCGGATTCCCCTTTCCAGTCAGATTGTTGATACGGCAAATGAAGTTCCTACCATTGTGGCAACCATTTTGCCTCATCCGGAATATAAGCGTTTTTGGAATGAGGAGAAAGCCTTTCTTGAGAAAAATAATGTTAAGGTATTAGTTGTTAAAGAGAAAAATAACAGAATTGACCTCCGGGATTTGATGATCGAGCTTGGCAAATTGCAAATCGACAGTGTATTAATTGAAGGAGGTTCCGATCTTAATTATTCGGCTTTGAAGGAAGGTATTGTAAACCGTATTGAAGCCTATGTGGCACCAAAGATATTTGGAGGAGTTGGTTTCTTTACACCGGTTGGTGGTGAAGGGGTAGAATTTGCAACTGATGCATTACAGGCAAAGTTTGTATCTGCTATACCTGTGGGAGAGGATATTCTCTTGACTTATGATGTGGAACCAAAAGATGAACAAATAGAGGATAATCATTTGGAAGTAGAAAACAACAGAGGGGAACAACCGAAAGTCAGTCTTGCGGATGAAATTCGGAATGAACGGCGCAAATATCTGATGCTTGACGAGTGATATTATGTTAATACAATATGTAAAGCTATTATGTAAACTTGTTATGTAAACTATATTTTGCGAACCGAATGTGAAAAATGATAGTGAGTATAATATTTGAAACAAATTAATGGAACATAAGTGATAATTGTAAGAATCTGTTATGTGAATATAATACGCGATAATATTATGTAAATGCATTATGTTGATTTATTATGTAAATTTGTTTTGCGATATATTATGTAAAATGCGTAGTGATGCTTTCAGTTAATATGTTATGTAAATATATTACAAAAATATGTTATATAGATTAATGGAGTGAAAAGGAGAGATAAGATGATTAAACACATGATTATTTGGACATTAAAGGAAGAATTAACAGTAGAAGAAAAGGAAAAAGTGAAAGTAGGAATAAAAGAAGGATTGGAAGGTCTTGCAGGAAAAATTCCCGGTTTGTTAGAGATTAAGGTTCATATTAACGGACTGCCAACTTCTAATGCAGACCTCATGTTAGAAAGCAGTTTTGAAAATGAAGCTGCACTAAAAGGCTATGCCATTCATCCTGACCATGTAGCTGTGGCAGATGAAAAAGTACGTCCTTATACACAGATTCGAAGCTGTCTTGATTATAAAGCATAAATTTAACTGTAGTCAAATAGGAGAGTGAAAATGTTTACAGGAATTATAGAAGAATTAGGAACGGTTGTTTCTATCAGTAAAGGTGCAAAGTCTTCAAAACTGACACTTCAAGGACAGATTATTTTTGAAGATATGCACATTGGAGATTCCATAGCGGTAAATGGTGTATGTCTTACTGTTACGGAAAAAACGCAGAATACATTTACAGTAGATGTAATGGCTGAAACACTGCGTCGTTCTTCTCTTGGTTTATTGTCAAAAGGAAGTAAAGTTAATATGGAACGGGCAATGGCAGCAAATGGACGTTTTGGCGGTCATATTGTAAGTGGACATATTGATGGAACCGGAACCATAGAAAGCTTTGTACAGGAGGATAATGCAGTCTGGGTGACGATTGCTACGACAGCAAAGCTGTTAAAATATATTATTGAGAAGGGGTCTATTACCATTGATGGCATTTCTCTAACAGTAGCATATGTAGATAATCGTTGTTTTAAAGTATCCTTAATTCCCCATACGGCTGCAAATACCACATTGCTTATGAAAAAAGCAGGTGATTTGGTGAATCTGGAAAATGATATTGTTGGAAAATATATAGATAAATTAATACATTTTCAAGAGGTTGAAGAAACCGAGGATAGTAATCAAAATATGTCTCAGGTAATATCTATGGATTTCCTTGCGGAAAACGGATTTATGTAAGACGTGAAATAGATAGTCCGGATGTAATTTCGACTTGTAATGGAATGTATTCTTTATATTTAGGAGGTAAAAGATGTCAGAATTTAATACGACTGAAGAACTAATACAGGATTTAAAGGAAGGAAAAATTATTGTTATCTTAGATGATGAGAATAGAGAAAATGAAGGTGATGTTATCTGTGCAGCAGAGTTTGCCACAACGGAAAATGTGAATTTTATGGCAAGCTATGCAAAGGGATTAATTTGTATGCCTATGGATGCCAGCTATACAGATAAGCTGAATCTTCCTCAGATGTGCATTACCAATACAGATAACCATTGTACTGCATTTTCTGTATCAGTAGACCATGTGGATACAACAACCGGTATCTCCGCTTATGAAAGAGGAATTACTGCGAGAAAATTTGTAGATGATGATGCAAAACCGGAGGATTTTCGCCGTCCGGGTCATATGTTTCCGTTAGAAGCTCGACCCGGAGGCGTAATTGAAAGAGATGGTCATACCGAGGCAACAGTAGACTTATGTAAACTTGCTGGATTGAAGCCGGTGGGGCTTTGCTGTGAGATTATGAGAGACGACGGTATGATGGCACGTAAGGAAGATTTAATGGCATTTGCAAAAAAACATAATCTTAAAATTGGTACAATCAAGGATCTGATTCAATACCGTAAAGAGCATGAGGTTTTTGTTGAATGCGTTGCCAGTGCAAAAATGCCAACCCGTTACGGAGAGTTTACCATTTATGGATATGTAAATAAATTAAATGGGGAGCATCATGTTGCATTAGTGAAGGGTGATATTACAGATGGAGCACCTGTACTTTGTCGTGTACATTCTGAATGTTTAACCGGTGATGCGTTAGGTTCCGCCAGATGTGATTGTGGTCAGCAGTATGATGCGGCTATGAAAATGATTGCGAAAGAAGGAAGAGGAGTTCTTTTATATCTTCGTCAGGAAGGAAGAGGTATCGGTCTGATTAATAAAATTCGTGCTTATCAGTTACAGGATAATGGAAGGGATACTGTTGAGGCAAATCTGGAATTGGGATTTCCTGAGGATGCAAGGGATTACACCATTGGAACCCAGATTCTGGTTGACCTCGGCATTAAGGAGCTTCGTCTTATGACCAATAATCCACTTAAGGTGTATGGCTTGGAGGGATATGGTTTGTCAATCGTAGAGCGTGTTCCGATTGTTATGGAACCTGGTAAATATGATGCATTTTATCTAAAGACAAAGCAGGAAAAAATGGGACATATTTTGAATTATTAAGGAGTGAAAAATATTGGTCACAAAAAATGATATAAAATTATTTCTTGAGGAATGCGGAATGAAAAAGGATGATAAGGTAACAATTCATTCTTCCCTTCGTTCCATAGGGGAAATAGAAAATGGTGCTGATGGATTAATTGATGCATTTTGTGAGTATCTTACAGAGGGACTGTTTATTGTACCTACCCATACATGGGATAATGTAGATAGGGAACATCCTTTTTATGATGTAAAAACAACAAAACCTTGTATTGGTACCCTTGCAACTGTGGCAGCATTTCGGAAGGATGGAGTGCGTTCCCTTCATCCAACCCATTCTGTTGCCGTATTTGGTAAAAATGGGTCGGAATTTGTAAAAGGAGAGGAGAACTCAGCAACACCGGCTCCTGTTGGAGGGTGTCTTAGCAGATTATATGAAGAAAATGGAAAGATTCTGTTAGTAGGAGTTGGGCATGAAAGAAATACATACCTTCATGCCGTCGATGAACGTCTTAATATTCCGGACAGATTAAATCCGGACACCTTTGAGATTACAATTAAAGATTACGATGGAAATACCATGGTTTCACCACCGTTTCATACGCATTTTACGGCGGCTGCAGACAGATGTGTTTCGGAGTACTATCCTAATTATAAGGAGGCTTTTGAATATGTCGGTGCAGTTACATATCATTATTTGGGAAATGCATTCGTATATTGCTGTGACGCAAGAAAAATGACTGATGTACTTCGGGATATATGGAAGAAGGCAGATAAAGATCTATGTATAACCAGCGAGCCAATACCTGTAGATTATTATCATTAATTTTGGTGTTATTGTAACAGATAATGAAGTAGATGTATTATCTAACAAGAAGAAAAAATTCATTAGATATTGGAACGCATTTCTATAGTAGAAATGTGCTTTGCCAGTGTTTGGAATCATTTTTGGAAAGAAGGAAAAAATATGGGTAAAAAAAAGAAAAAAGAGAAGGTTATTGAAGTATTTCCTAATGGAAAGTATAAAAAGCTAAAAATGGGAAATGTGATTGCACTAATATGTATGATGGTGATAGCAGCATTTTTATTCTATATCAGCATACCTGCACTTAGTATATATTCAGATTCATTCTGGATGATTCTAATTGTGGCACTGGCCTTGGTAATGCTTGCAACCCTATCCTGGGGTAGGGATGGTATTCATCACACCAGATTCAGCAAGTGTACAATGTATGTCATAATAGTCGCAGTTGTTTGTTTGATTATTGGTAGTATTACATCATTTCAGATTTTTTCTTCTTCTAAGTATGCCGGCCTTTTGACGGTAGAGGAAGGGGATTTTGAAACTGATATAAAGGAAACAGATAGTATTAGTGATATTGCAATTATGGATACCCAGACTGCCATTACCATTGGTAATCGTGCCATTGGTTCGTTAACGGATATTGTCAGCCAGTTTGTAGTTAGTGTTGACTATAGTCAAATTGATTATAATGGCAAGCCAATGAAGGTGGCGCCATTAGAATATGCAGGTATCATTAAATATTTCAATAATAGAAGTAATGGAATTCCGGGTTATGTGATAGTGGATCCGGTATCCAATGAGGCAAATTATGTGAAACTGGATAAGCCGATGAAATATACACCCTCTGCATATTTTAACGAAAATTTAAGCAGACATCTAAGATTTCAGTACCCTACATTTTTATTTAACAGCTATTCCTTTGAGTTAGATCCTGATGGAAATCCATATTATGTTTGTGCAGTTCTAAAAGCAAATGCAGGACTTTTTGGAGCACGAGATGTGAAAGGTGTGGTAATTTGTGATCCATGCACGGGAGACAGCAAGTATTATGACGTGGCTGACGTACCAAACTGGGTAGATCGTGTTTATGATGGAGATTTATTAACGCAAAAGTATGACTGGTACGGCAGACTTTCCGGTGGATACTGGAATAGTATTTTTGGTAATAAAGGATGTAAAATGACCACAGATGATTACGGATATAAGGTGATTGACGGAGATGTATGGGTATATACCGGTGTAACCTCCGTGAATGCAGATGAGTCCAATATTGGATTTGTTTTAATGAATGAACGTACGGCAGAGGCAAAATATTACAAGATATCCGGTGCAGAGGAGTATTCTGCCATGAGTTCTGCACAGGGTGAAGTGCAGCATTTAGGTTATATCGCATCTTTCCCATCCTTAATTAATATTGGTGGTGAGCCAACCTACATTATGGCCATGAAGGATGAAGCCGGACTTGTGAAAATGTACGCATTGGTAAATGTAGAAAAGTATAATATTGTGGCTACGGGTGCCAGTCAGCAGGAGGCGCTTTCTTCCTATAAGAAGTTGATGAAGGAAAATGGTATTGGTCAGAGTGCTGATTCAGGGGAAGACCTTTCAAAACAAATTAGTATAGAAACCATCCGTTATGTAGATATGAATGGTGAAACATTTGTTTATATTATGGATAAGCAGGGGAATGTATATAAGCAGGCATTTGCTGATAATGAAGCTTTGATTTTCTTAAAGGAGGGTGACCGGATTACTGTTCATTATGAAGAACGGGAGGATGGAATTCATACTCTGATTTCGTACGAATAAAATATAATTCTCTTATGAAATAAAAATATGCATAAAATTTTCACGATTCATGAAAAAATTTTCTATGTTTTTTCTTTTGGAAAGAAAATATAATGACTATAGTCAATGAGACAGGAAAACAAACTATTTTATTTCATAGGAGGAAGAGATTATGAGAAAACGCAGATTATTATCGCTGCTTGCAGTAGCAGCACTTTCAGTTTCCCTTGTAGGTTGTGGTTCCGGTTCGACATCAGGTGGTGGTGCAAACAGTGAGAAACCACTTTGTTGGTTCAATCGTCAGCCATCTAACAGTTCTACAGGAGAACTTGATATGGAGGCAATGAACTTCAATAAGGATACCTATTATGTAGGTTTCGATGCAAATCAGGGTGCAGAGCTTCAGGGACAGATGGTACTTGATTACATTTTAGCAAATGCAGATTCTATTGACCGTAATGGTGATGGCGTAATCGGATACGTACTTGCAATTGGTGATATTGGACATAATGATTCTATTGCACGTACACGTGGTGTTCGTTCAGCACTTGGAACCGGTGTTGATGCTTCAGGTAGTGTTGATGCAACACCTGCAGGAACAAACACAGATGGTTCTGCAACAGTTGTAAAGGATGCAACAATTGAAGCAGGAGGTAAGACCTATACAGTTCGTGAACTTGCCTCTCAGGAAATGAAGAATTCAGCCGGAGCTACATGGGATGCAGCCACAGCCGGTAATGCAATTGGAACATGGTCAGCTTCATTTGGTGATGAGATTGACGTAGTTGTTTCTAATAACGATGGTATGGGAATGTCAATGTTCAATGCATGGGCAAAGGACAATAAGGTTCCTACATTTGGATACGATGCAAATAGTGATGCAGTTGCAGCAATTGCAGAAGGCTATGGCGGAACAATTTCACAGCATGCAGATGTTCAGGCATACTTAACATTAAGAGTTCTTCGTAACGCTCTTGATGGCGTGGATATTGATACAGGTATTGGAACTGCTGATGCAGCAGGTAACAAGCTTGAAGAAGGTGTTGATTACAGATACAGTGCAGAAGAAAGATCATACTATGCATTAAATATTGCTGTAACAGCTGATAACTATCAGGATTTCACAGATTCAACAAAGGTTTATGACAAGGTTGCTAATCAGCTTGATGCTTCAACAAGCCCAGAGAAGAAGGTTTGGTTAAATATTTACAATGCTTCTGATAACTTCTTAAGCTCAACATATCAGCCTCTTCTTGAGAATTATGATGATTTATTAAACTTAAAGGTTGATTATATCGGTGGAGATGGTCAGACAGAATCAAATATTACAAACCGTCTTGGTAACCCAAGTGAATATGACGCATTTGCAATTAACATGGTTAAGACAGACAATGCATCATCTTACACATCAATTCTTAAGCAGTAAGATAAAGTAAGATTCTTAGTAAAAAGCCGGAGGTCGTCAGGAAGGTCTGACGTCCTCCTTTTTCTAAAAGGAGTAATGATATGGCAGAAGATAAGAATGAATACATCTTATCGATTCGCGGCATGAGTAAGTCATTTGGAAGAAACAAGGTTCTGAATCACATTGATTTAGATGTGAAAAAAGGTTCCATTATGGGTCTTATGGGTGAGAATGGTGCCGGTAAATCGACAATGATGAAATGTCTTTTTGGTACGTATCAAAAAGATGAAGGAACAATATTTCTTGATGGAAAAGAAATTAATTTTTCCGGACCAAAGGATGCATTGGAAAATGGTGTTGCCATGGTTCATCAGGAACTAAATCAGTGTCTGGAAAGAAGTGTAATTGATAATTTATTTCTTGGACGCTACCCGAAAAATTCTTTTGGTGTAGTAGATGAAGGTAGAATGAAAAAAGAAGCGTCAGACTTATTCCGTAAGTTAGGTATTACGGTTAATCTGACACAGCCGATGAAAAATATGTCTGTTTCTGAGAGACAGATGTGTGAAATTGCAAAAGCGATTTCTTATAATTCCAAGGTAATTGTTTTAGATGAGCCAACATCTTCATTAACAGCGCCTGAAGTAGAAAAATTATTTAAAATGATGAGACAATTACGTTCGCAGGGGATTTCATTAATTTATATATCTCATAAAATGGATGAGATTTTTGAAATATGTGATCAGATTTCTGTTCTTCGTGATGGTACTTTGGTAATGACGAAAGATAGCCAGGATACAGATATGAATGAATTGATTTCTGCAATGGTTGGACGTTCATTAGATAATCGTTTTCCACCGGTAGATAACACACCAGGTGAGGTTATCTTTTCTGTAGAGCATTTGTCTACTAAATATGCACCAAAACTTCAAGACATTACCTTTGAAGTAAGAAAAGGTGAAATATTTGGTCTTTATGGATTGGTTGGTGCAGGACGTACAGAGCTTCTTGAAACGATTTTCGGAATTCGTACAAGAGCTGCAGGTCGTGTTTATTATAATGGAAAATTAATGAATTTCCATTCTCCAAAGGATGCCATGGATCATGGATTTGCATTAATTACAGAGGAACGAAAAGCGGATGGTTTATTTTTAAAGGCGGATATTACATTTAACACAACGATTGCAAATATGAAACAGTATAAGTCTGGTATTGCCTTGTCAAATGACGAGATGGTAAGAGCTACTGCAGAGGAAATCCGAGTTATGCATACAAAGTGTATGGGACCGGATGATATGATTTCAAATCTTTCCGGTGGTAATCAGCAAAAGGTTATTTTTGGTAAATGGTTAGAGCGTTCTCCTAATATTTTTATGATGGATGACCCAACCAGAGGTATTGACGTTGGTGCCAAGTATGAAATATACGAGTTGATTATCCAAATGGCAAAACAAGGAAAAACAATTATTGTTGTTTCTTCTGAAATGCCGGAGATTCTTGGTATTACCAATCGAATTGGTGTTATGTCAAATGGACATTTGGCTGGCATTGTTAATACAAAAGAAACAAATCAGGAAGAGTTGTTAAGACTTAGTGCAAAATATTTGTAATGGAGAGGAGAACAGACTATGGCAAAAGATGCTAGAATTCTTTCGGTTGAAGATGAAGCAAAGTTAATGAAACCGATTGATGATTATGTAGGTAAGATACAGTCCGAAATTGACGCATTACGTGTAGATGGTTCTGATAAGGTTCAGTACTACAGAAACCATATGGCTCTTGCAAAAGAGAATAAGAACTATACAAAAGAAGAAAGAGCGGCAGTCATTCAAAAGGATAAAGAAAATTATGAAAAGGCAAAGGCTGTTGAAGCTGCAAATAAGGATAAGATTGCAAAATTAATTGCTGATGCAGAAAAATATTTAGCTGAACATTTTGATAGCGAGTACTATCAGAAGGTTGTTGCAAGCTGCGAGGCTGAGAAAGAAATTGAGAATGCTGAGTATAAGAAAATATGTGCAGACCTTAAAAAAGAACATGAAGGAATTGTTAGTAAGTTAACAGACAAGCATGAAATAAAAGATGAAAAATATGTTTATAAGAATCGTCTTTTTGATGCGGAGATGACACATGAATCAAAGCTTCAGGAAATTAAGGATAGAAAACATGATGCATATTCCCATAAGTATCATTTGATTGATTTGCTTCGAATGTCAAAATTTACTTTTGCACAGAAGCAGGCACAGAATATTGAAAATTACAAATATACATTTAATACATCGCAGTTCTTGTATAAGAATGGATTGTATATTGTAATTATTTTGATTTTCATTGCATTATGCATCATTACTCCTGTTGTAAAACATACACAACTACTTACACTTACAAATATACTAAATATTTTACAACAGGCTTCTCCGCGTATGTTTCTTGCATTGGGTGTTGCAGGTTTGATTCTTTTAACAGGTACAGACTTATCGGTAGGTCGTATGGTTGGTATGGGAATGGTTACGGCAACCATAATCATGCATAATGGAATTAATACCGGTGCAGTGTTTGGTCATATATTTGATTTTAGTGGTATTCCGGTAGCGGGAAGAGCAATTCTTGCTTTGGTTGCTTGTATTATCTTTACAACTACATTTGCAACAATAGCTGGATTCTTTATGGCGAAATTTAAAATGCATCCGTTTATATCCACCATGGCGAATATGCTGATCATATTTGGTTTGGTTACGTATGCAACAAAGGGTGTATCATTTGGTGCAATTGATGCTTCTATTCCCAATATGTTTATTCCAAGAATAGGAAACTTCCCAACAATTATTTTATGGGCGGTAGTTGCTATTGTAGTTGTTTGGTTTATCTGGAATAAGACAACATTTGGTAAAAATTTATATGCTGTTGGTGGTAATCCTGAAGCAGCTGCTGTTTCCGGTATTTCTGTATTTAAGGTTACGCTTGGTGCATTTATCCTTGCAGGTATTCTTTATGGATTTGGTTCATGGTTAGAGTGTAACAGAATGATTGGTTCTGGTAGTGCAGCTTATGGACAAGGTTGGGATATGGATGCCATTGCAGCCTGTGTAGTAGGTGGTGTTTCATTTACAGGTGGTATTGGTAAGATTTCCGGTGTTGTAACAGGTGTATTGATTTTTACATCTCTTACTTATGCACTTACCATTCTTGGTATTGATACAAATTTACAGTTTATTTTTGAAGGTATTATTATTCTTGCTGCTGTAACACTTGATTGTCTTAAGTATGTAAAGAAGAAATAAGTTATTAAAAAATAATAGAACGGATGGCACGGATTTATTGTAAAGTAGATTCGTGCCATAATTTTATAATTAAAAAATTATTGTATATCTGATATAATAAAGACATTGTTACCGGATATAGGAGGTAAGAAAATGTTGACGTATAAGGTACTTCTTGTGGATGATGAAGAAGAGGTTATGGACGTTATCGAACATAAGATAAATTGGGGAGAGCTTGGATTTGAAGTAATTGGAAGAGCTCAAAATGGTGTGAAGGCTATGGAGGTTGCAGAAAAAATGCAGCCGGATGTAGTGATAACAGATATTAAAATGCCATACATGGATGGACTTGAATTATCACGTAATTTGAAGAAAGAAAATCCAAGTATTAGAATCATGATATTAACCGGATTTGATGAATTTGAATATGCAAAGGAAGCAGTACATCTTGAAATAGAAGAATATGTCTTGAAGCCGGTTAATGCAAAGGAATTAGCGGATTGTATGATTCGATTAAAAGAAGCATTGGACAAAGAACGAGATGAAAAATTAAATGTAAAAAAACTGGAGCAATATTATATGGAGTCGTTGTCCTTGCTTCAGACAAACTTTTTTTGCTCATTAATTGAAGGCCATGTTCAGGAAAATGATTATGAAAGATTTATAAATGATTATCAGATTTCTTTAAGAGGACCTTATTTTTGTTGTGTAGTGTTACATACGTCAGAAAATCATGAGCCGCAGGAAATGAGTCCGTTGTTACTTAATATGTCGGTGCAACGGGAGGCAAGAGAAAAATTTGGAGATAAATGGAGGTGTGTAGACTTTACACATTTAGGTAACACGATTATGATAGTCGAATTGTCATCAGAAGAAAGTATTTCCCAATTTACTGATGATTGTGACTGGTTTTGCAGATGGTCAAATCGTTTTCTGGGGGCGGTTGTTACTGCTGGAATAGGAAAAGTATGTAATACATTTCGGGAAATTGATACATCTTACGAGGGTGCAAGGGAAGCGGTGTCTTACAGAGTGATTTATGGAACAGGTCGTGCAATTAACATCAGTGATATTGCTCCAAAAGGGCAGGAACTTTCAATGCAATTAGATGAAATCAAGATGAATGATTTGTTTAAAGCAATTCATCTTGGCGATAATAAAGATATTGAAAATGCAGTTATTCTGTTAGTTAATAATTTACGTACGAATGCAAAAACTGTTTCACAGTATAATTTTGCTGTTATGGAGATTGTTGGTCATTTGTACCGGTTTTGTAGTAATAATTATATGAATTTCGATGACCATATTGGAGATGTGAAAAATCCATATGAGGCAGTTCCGCAAATGGATGAAAAAGCATTAACTACATGGATTATATTTGTATCAGAATCCATTAGTGAAGAATTAAAAAATGCCAGAAATTCATCTCTCAGGTTTTTAATTACGGAGGCTAAGAATATAGTCCATAGTAGCTATGAAGATCCTGATTTATCATTAGATGTGGTTTGTAGCAGACTTGGTGTATCTAATTCGTATTTTTCGTCAGTGTTTAAAAAAGAGGTGGGACAATCATTTATTACTTATCTGACGGATTTTAGAATGGAGAAGGCTCTTCGCTTAATCTTAGAAACAAATGAAAAAAGTTATGAAATCGCAGAACATGTAGGATATGTAGATGCCAATTATTTTAGTTATGTTTTTAAACGTAAATATGGTATGTCTCCTTCAAAATATCGTTCGGAACATATAGGGAAATAATATATGATAAGAAGAATTAAAAATATACAATTTGATATTCAGTCAATGATTATGGCTGCACTAACATTATTAACAGTTGTTACATCAATTGTAATGGGATTAATATTGTATAACCGATATGAAAAATCTATGCAACAGGTTGAAGTACAGGATACCCAGGTGCTGATGAAAAGCACCGTGGATTCTATAGAACGCAATTTAAAATATATGAGACAAATATCGAATACAATTAATTTTAATGTTATTCAGGAATTGGATGTTTCAAGTGCGGAGTTTAATCAGGAATTCGGTTTGCTATATGAAATGAATAAAGACCAGGTGCAAAGTATGGCATTGTATGATGGTACGGGAAAATTAATTGTCGCAGAGCCTGTTACATCACAGAAAGAAGATGTCATGATATCGGAGCGGGAATGGTTTGTTAATGCAGTAGATGAAATTGAGAATATACATTTTTCGCTACCCCATATCCAGAATTTGTTTGATGATGATTCTTATCGGTATCATAGAGTGGTTTCCTTAAGTCGTTTTGTTGATATTATTGATGGAGGAACGCCTGGAAATGGAGTTCTGCTGGTTGATATGAAATATTCAAGTATTTCAGAGATGCTTGATAAAATTAATAAAGAAAGTAATGAAAGATATTATTATTTATGTGACAGTGAAGGAAACATGATATTCCATCCTCATTTAATGGAAATGAGTCGTGGTTTATTTCAGGAAAATTCCGATATTATAAAAAATTATGAGGATGGAATCTATGAAGATATACAAACGGTTAATAAGAAAAAAAATACGGTTATCATTAATACAATTTCCTATACAGGCTGGAAGCTTGTAGGTGTTGTTCCTCAAAATGTAAAAAATGACAGGGTGGTTCGGTTTCGATATTATATTATAACCATTGTAATTCTTCTGATTATGATGCTTTTGTTAATCAATAAATTAATTACAAGGAAAATATCCAGCCCGATTTTAAAATTGGATGACTCTGTAAAGGCTTATGAAGCAGGAGGAAAACCTAATATTTATATTGGCGGTTCGTCTGAAATCAGACATCTTGGTAAATCAGTTCAAAAATCCTATGAACAGATAGAACATCTGATGAAGGAAATTGTTGAACAGCAAAATGAACGTCGTAAAAGTGAATTAGATGCATTGCAGAGTCAGATTAATCCTCATTTTTTATATAATACGTTAGAATCAATTACATGGATGATTGAGGGAAATAAAAATAAGGAGGCAGTATTTATGATATCGGAACTGGCAAAATTGTTCCGGATCAGTTTGTCCAAGGGAAAAACCATTATTAGTATTGAGGATGAGATACAACATTGCAGAAGTTATATGAATATCCAAAAACACAGATATAAGGAACGGTTTGCAATAGTGTACGATATTGACGAAAGGATATATGAGTATTGTACCGTGAAGCTTATCTTACAACCGATTTTAGAAAATGCAATCTATTATGGTGTAGGTGATATGGACGAGGACGATGATGCCCAAATTATTATTAGAGGAAGAATGGAAGGAAATGATATTTATTTATCAGTTGAAGATAATGGCATGGGAATGCGTGAGGAAGATGTAAGAAATATTCTTACAGATAATCAAAAGGTTCCGAAACATGGTTCAGGAGTAGGATTAATTAATGTACATACAAGAATTCAGCTGATGTTTGGTGTAGCATATGGTCTTGCTGTTGAAAGTGAGGCAGATGAAGGAACAACAGTTACTGTTCATTTGCCGGCTATTTTGTTTACAAAGGAAAATTGTGAAGAACTGGAAAAATCAAAAATCTGGAAAGGGTAAAATTATGAAGAAAAATAGAATCACCTTCCTGATTGCGGAAATTTGTCTTGGTTTATTAGTCATTTTTTTTGTGAGACAAATATTTATAGATGAAAAACCGCAAAAACGTGTGGCTGTAATTGTAGAAAATTCTGGTGATGAAAAGTGGGATTCTTTTATCAATGGACTAAAACAGGCAGCTGATTTGTATCATATACATTTAATTATATGCAATACAGATGAGATTGAGGATGTGAATGAAGAGAAAGATTTAATATATGAGCAGTTGAATAATCAGGTAGATGGGTTTATTGTACAAGCGGCACCCGGTCCCGATGTAATGGAAATGTTACAAGAAGTAAATAAGCAAAAACCGGTTGTACTTGTTGCCAATGATGTTCTCGCAAAAAAAGAGAATGGAAATGAATCTGTAGATTCAGGACTTCCCCGGATTATGCAAAATGATTATGATATGGGATATCTTCTTGGAGATGAATTATTAAGAAATAATAACAATGATTTAAAAGGAAAAAACATAGGAGTAATTAGAGGTTTGAAATATACAGAAGGTGCCCAAAGGTGCTTTCAGGGATTAATGGATGCTTTGGATGGCTCCGGATGTGAAATCATATATGATATGTACAAAACCTATGATGATAACATTGTAACCTTTGTAAAAAAGCAAAAAAACATAGACTATTGGATAGTTCTTGATACAGAGTCATTAGAGCAAATTGGTGAGTTGTATCTAAATGAAATAGAAAACAAACCTACTGTTTATGGTGTTGGAAATAGTATGAAATGTGTTTACTATTTGGATGAAAAGGCAATAGACTGTCTTGTCATGACCGATGGATATCGTATGGGATATGATAGTGTTGTAGAACTGGCAATGGCGTTTGAACATCAATTTTATGGAATTAAGAGCTATACAATAGATTGTAGAATCATACATAAAGAAGATATTTTTACTGAGGAAATGCAGCAATTTCTTTGTACCTATGAGTAAAAATACCGGTAAGAGGTGATATATGAGTTATTTTAAAATTAGCATCATGACCTGCATGATTGTGTTGATGGTATTTCTTTTTGGATGTGATAGGCATGATATTGAAACACAGAAAACATTACGAGTGGGTGTTGTTTTATATACACAGGATGATCCATTTATTAATGCATTAACAGATTGTCTGAAGGAAGAATTTGTAAAAAAAGAATCAGAATCCATGCGAATTATAATGACAGTCAGAGATGGAAAGGATGATCAGTCTGTTCAGAATGAAGTGGTTGAGGAAATAATAGATGCAGGCTGTGATATTCTTTGCGTTGATCTTGTAGATAGAACAGAACCATCTAAAATTATAGAAATGGCAAAAAAAGAGAATATTCCTGTGATTTTTTTTAATCGGGAACCAGTGAGTGAGGATTTGATGCAATGGGATAAATTATATTATGTAGGTGGAGATGCGGCTCAATCAGGAATCATGCAAGGTGAGATAGCAGCTGATGTTATCCATTCTGATAATGGAATCGATCGCAATCAGGATGGAAAAATTCAGTATGTATTGCTTGAAGGAGAAGCAGGTCATCAGGATGCAATAATAAGAACAGATAGTGTAGTTAAAACTTTGATGAATAGTGGAATTGAACTTGAAAAAATAAGTTATCAATTTGCTGATTGGAACCGCGGGCAGGCTGAAAATAAAATGATGCATATCATTGAACAATATGGAGATTCCATAGAGCTTATATTAGCAAATAATGATGAAATGGCGGCCGGTGCCGTTGATGCATATGACCAGTATGCATATGTACCTTTCAGACGTCCTGTTATATTTGGAATTGATGGACTTGACCACGTGCTTAATATGGTTTCACAAGGAACAATACAAGGGACAGTGTATAATGATAAAGAAGGACAGGCGTTGCAAATTGCTAATATGGCAATTGACCTATTCCAGAATAATGCTTTGGATCATTATGATTTTGTAAATGGGCGATATATTTTCCTACCCTATCAGAAGGTGGACCGCAATAATGTGGAAGAATATATTGAACATCAATAATACAGTATTCTGGTTAAATGAAAGAAAGGTAAGGATAAAGTAATGAAACAGATGAAGGACGATCTGGATTGGATGGAAGAGTTTTATTTAGAAATGGATGGGGAAAAAAGGCAGATTCTTTTACAGGACCATTTTTCCGAACCAAAAACTGAAACGGATTTCATTAGGGAACGTTTGTGGATTGCAAGATATGGAAAAAGAAAACCAAGAAATGATGCATTTGTTGGGTATCTAATGAATTTAAAGTATATTGCGGAAAGCGGGACGGTTGATTTTGGTGGAAAAAAGAAGAAACTTGCCATAGAGGCCGTTAATGGATTAGAAATATTTGAGTATGAAAATAGAAGCGAATTAGAAAAAGAACTGATTTTTAAGGAGCTTAAACATACTTGTTTGAAATATATTGACATTAGTGCAAATGGAAGAGGGTTTACTTCTGTTATTTTTGGTATGGGTCAGTTATCTGAAGAAAGTGTTGCCAAAAAAATAGCGGAACAATTAAGTTCTGTTGTTTATTTCGCTCCTCATATGCTTCGAATGGATAAAGAGTTTTTTGTGTTACAAAAAGCAGCTGTTGAAGCTTTTCGTTTCGTTTATCCAAATCGGGAACACTTTTTGAAAAAAATTTAGTTTAGTGTTAAAATCATATTAAATTGCACCTCAAATTCAATACTAAAATTTAGAGGTGCAATTTTTATGGAAAATATGTGAAAAAATATGTTTAGCTATGGTTTGTACAGCTGTTTCGAACGACCAGTTTGCATGGGATTTTCGCTTTAAGCGGGGTATGAATACTTAAATTAGATGCAACGTATACTAAATTTGCCCCATGCTGTCCCATGTCATAAGCAGGGGCATGAATTGTTGTAAGTGGTGGATTCATATAAGCACAGGTTTCTTCATCATTAAAGCCAATGATTGAAATATCTTCCGGAATACGTAATTGATGTTCTCTTATTGCGCGCATCGCCCCAAATGCAATGGCATCACTTGCTGCAAAAATTGCGGTAGGAACATTGCCGGATTCTAACAATTCTTCCATCATTTCATATCCGGACTGGGACGTAAAATGCCCTTCTTTAAAATAAGTTTTATAATCCATATGGCGATGCTTCATATATTTTTTGTAAGAAGCAGTACGGGCATCTTTAACCAGTTCATGATTACCAACATACTCAACACCGCCTAAAAAACCAATATGGGTATGACCCAAATTCGTTAAATAGTCTAATGCTTCATAAACAGCCTGCTCGAAATCCATTGATAAGGATGTGATATTATATTTCGCTACAGGCATATCGAGAAATACGGTATTATGACATATTTTAATAAATTCCTGGACTTCCTTTTGGGAAAACTTTCCAATACAAACTAAACCGTCTACATGTTCTAGCATCTTCTTTGCGTCAGATTGTCCCGGAAAAACTCTTACAATTGCAATGGCATTTTTGATACAGAAATCTTCAATCCCCTGTCTTGTTAATAGATAATAGTTATCTTTTAGTTCTTCTTCGGCGCTAAACCATTGAACGATTCCCATGGTAAATGCTGCTTTTTCTGTTCTGATATTTTTTTGTGGTTTGTTGTAATTAAGTTTTTTTGCAATCTCGAAAACATTTTGTCTTGTTTCTGGTGATACACTTAATGTTGCATCATTATTTAATATTCTGGAAACTGCACCGGGTGAAACACCTGCTTCTTTTGCAATATCTCGAATTGTTGCCATGTTAATATGCTCCTTTTGTTTACTAAACATATACTAGCATAAGTAATGTCTTTTGTCGATAGAAAATGTTTGTACTTAGATTTAATTATACATAATATGTTAAAGAATGCAGTTTTTAAATTAATAAAAATATTATTAATTTAGTACAAAATATATTGACAATTTACTAAACAAATGATATGTTTAGTATACAAGAGAATGATTTGTTTTTAAAGAGTAAACTTGTGTTGGAGGTAAGATGATGATAAATACAAAAATACTAAAGGAACAATTGAAACAGGGGATTTTTCAGGAGAAGTTATTAGATATTTATGTGGATGAAAAAGTGATTGCTTATCAGACAGAGCGTTATATGGAAGCAATTTCAAAATATGAGGACTTATATGGAGAAGATGAGGTTAGTATTTTTAGTGCACCGGGAAGAAGTGAAATTGGAGGAAATCACACAGACCATCAGCATGGAGAAATTCTTGCAGCATCCATTAATTTAGATGCTATTGCAATTGTTAAGAAATTAGAAGAACCGATTGTTCGAATTGTATCAGATGGATATGACGAAATTGTTATTCCTGTTGATGACTTGACACTGAAGGAGGAAGAAAAAGAATCAACGGTATCACTGATTAAAGGTGTACTTGCCGGAGCAAAGGATAGAGGATACCTGATCGGTGGGTTCCAAGGTTATATTACAAGTGATGTGCTAATCGGAGCAGGGCTTTCATCTTCTGCTGCTTTTGAAACTTTGATAGGGACAATTGTTTCATTTTTTTATAATAAAGGATGTATTGATAGTGTAACCAACGCAATCATTGGTCAGTATGCTGAAAATACATATTTTGGAAAACCTTGTGGACTGATGGACCAGATGGCATGCTCTGTGGGTAATCTTGTTCATGTGGACTTTGGAATTCCTGGTAAGCCGGTAGTTGAAAAGGTTACATTTGATTTGAATACATATGGATACAGCTTGTGTATTACTGACACAAAAGGAAGTCACGCGGATTTGACTCCTGATTATGCAGCTATTCCTCATGAAATGAAGCAGATTGCACAGTGTTTTGACAAGGAGGTATTGATTGGATTAACTTTAGAGGATATTATTTGTAATATTTCTATGTTAAGGGAGAATTGTGGCGACCGTGCTGTGCTACGTGCATTACATTTTATTTGTGAAAATGAACGTGTGAAAAGAGAGGTAAAGGCATTAAAAAATTCAGATATGGAACAATTTCTGTTGCTTGTAAAAGAATCGGGTGATTCTTCATATAAATATTTGCAAAATGTTTATTCTTGTCAGGATGTAACAAGTCAGAATGTTTCTCTTGCACTTGCAACAAGTGAAATTGCTCTATCTGGTGGAAAGGGTGTATGTCGTGTTCATGGAGGTGGATTTGCCGGAACCATTCAGGCAATTGTGAAAAATGATGCGGTGTCTCATTATCAGACAATGATGGATAAAGTATTTGGCGAAGGTGCATGTAAGGTTCTTAAAATTCGAAAGTATGGTGGTATGCAGGTTGTTGAGTAAGTTTTGAAAGACGCAAATTTATAATTTGATAATGGATTATTGCTAATGCAGATTGAAAATGACTGAACAACAGAATAGAAACAGATAGGAGGTAGGTTATGATTACAAGATGGATAAAAGAATTAGTTTTATACGGTATGCAAAATGGACTTGTTGAAGCTGATGATGAAGTGTATATAACAAATCGTCTGTTGGAATTGTTTGAAGTATTTGAAAATGATGATCAAGATGATATTGATGAAACTCGTCCGGTACATGAGATTTTGGAAGATATGCTTAAGTTTGCATACCAACAGGGAATTATGAAAGAGGATACCATTACAGTGAAGGATTTATTTGATACCAAAATAATGGGATGTTTAACACCTCCGCCCAGTGTTGTTCGTAAAACCTTTGCTGAAAAACTGGCTGTTTCCTCAAAAGAAGCTACGGATTACTATTATCATTTTAGCGTTGCAACAAACTATATTAGAAAAGACAGGATTGCAAAGGATGAAAAGTGGGTAACACAGACAGAGTATGGTCCTATTGATATTACCATTAATTTATCAAAGCCGGAAAAGGACCCAAAAGAAATTGCCCGTGCAGGACAGGCAAAAAAGTCAGGTTATCCCGCATGCTTATTATGTAAAGAAAATGAGGGGTATGCAGGACATTTTACACATCCCGCCAGACAAAATCACAGAATTATGCCTGTTACATTAGATGGAGAAAAGTATTTTTTGCAGTATTCACCATATGTATATTATAATGAGCATTGTATCATTTTTAATGAACAACACATTCCTATGAAGATTGACCGTGCTGTTTTTAAAAAACTATTGGATTTTGTTAGTCAGTTTCCACATTATACAGCTGGTTCAAATGCAGACCTTCCCATTGTAGGTGGTTCTATTTTAAGTCATGACCATTTTCAGGGTGGTGGATATACCTTTGCCATGGCAAAAGCAGAATATGAAAACATGTTTACTATGAAAGGATTTGAGTCTGTAACAGCAGGTATCATTAAGTGGCCGATGTCAGTCATTCGTCTTCAGGGCGAAAATATGGAAGATGTTGTTGCGGCAGCTGATCACATTCTTATTACATGGCGTGGTTATACAGATGAAAAAGCATTTATTTTTGCCGAGACAGAGGGAATTCCTCATAATACCATTACTCCAATTGCCCGTATGAGAGGAAAGCTCTATGAACTGGATTTAGTGTTACGTAATAACATTACAAGTGATGAATGTCCATGGGGTGTATATCATCCTTCAGCAGATTTACATCATATTAAAAAAGAGAACATTGGATTAATTGAGGTGATGGGTCTTGCGGTACTTCCTGCCAGATTAAAAAAAGAAATGGCTGTGCTTTCAGATGCATTATTAAATGATGAAGATATTCGAAAGAATGAATTGATAGAAAAGCATGCTGACTGGGTTGATACATGGAAAAATGACTACGTGATAACAAAGGAAAATGTAATGGATATTTTACATGATGAAATCAGTAAGGTGTTTGTTAAGGTATTGGCCTGTGCCGGTGTATATAAGAGAACGGAGGAAGGAAAGGAAGCCTTTTTACGATTTGTGGATATAATTAAATAATTTTTTATAAAAAAAAATAATAGATTTTTCCTTATGGTCGAATAGGGAAAATATGCCGATGTGATTTCTTTCCCCCCCCGATTACATCGGCTATTTTTGTATCTATTTTTGCTAAAGTCGCTTTATTAATTGTATAATTTTGTGATATAATGTCGAATATAGGTAAGTATTTGTTTTTGGCGAGGGGTAGATATAGTGAAGATGAGAAAAATATATTTTGTTTTCGTGATTTTGATGATTGCTTTAATAGCCGGAGGCTGTAAGAGAGCAGAAGAAACAGAGAAAGAAATTGTAGTTAAGGAATTTGAGGCTTTAACAGAAATTAATGAGGATGCACCAAATGTTTATCTTATTGTGAAAGCATTGGATAATAGTTATTGGGACACAATGAAACAGCTTGCAGAGAAAGCAGCCAAGCAGCAGGGGTGCAATTTGTACTATAGTGGAAGTCAGGTGGAAACCGAACCACAGGCTCAGATTGTTTTGCTGCAAAAGGCAGTAGATGCGGGAGCGGATGCCATTATTATTGCACCGGATGACTCTCTTTTGTTGTCGAAACCCATAGATAAGGTTTACGATCAGGGAATACCGGTGGTATTAATTGATACTACCATTACAACTGAAAACTATGACGTTTGTTACATGACGGATAATCTTTTGGCAGGACAATTGGCTGCAGAGGAAATGCTTAATCAGCTAAAGCTTAATGGGTGTAAAGAGGACGAAGCTGCACTGATTGCTGTTCAGGTTGGTTCAGGTTCCTCTCAGACAATTAACGAGCGTCTTGGCGGATTTACCAAATACTGGGTGGCTCATGCACCGGAGAAGTGGAAGGTAATCGACGATGTCAAAATAAATAATGGAGATGTGGATTTGGCATTTCAAATTGGTAACGAATATCTTTCTCAGTATACTGACTTAAAAGGGATGTTTGGATGTAATAATGGTTCAACAGTAGGTTTTGCGAAATCTATTATGGATAACCGTAGAAGGGATGTTGTCCTGGTAGGCTTTGATTATTCCGATGAAATGGCACAGGTGATTAGGGATCCTGATTATTGTGCGGCAACCGTATTACAGCATCAGGATTTTATGGCAAGCTGGTCGATTCAGGCAGCATTGGATGCAATTAGCGGAAAAATGAGTGATGTAAAATATGTGGATACAGGTGTTGTTATTGTAAACAAAGAATCAATTCAGACAGATGAAGTAAAGAATCTGTTATTGGCAGATTAGGGTGAGAGAAATGAAGAAAAAAAATGTTTCCGGTCAATTGTTAATATGGATATATCTTGCCGTAACGGTTTTGGTTATTTTTTTGGGCGTTCATCGATTCAATGGATTAATAACCAATCATGATAATAAATTAACAATTGATATTGGTAATCTCATGGCAGAAAAAATGAATAGCTCGATTCAATATATGCAGCAATCTGTAGAGGAAATGGCATCTGTATTGTCATATCAGGATTTATTGGAATTAGACCAGTTGTATGGTCAATTGGTTGAAAGTGCAGAGGAAGCGGATTATCTTAGTATAGGAATTATTGATATTGACGGTAATGTGTATGGTTTGGAATCTGAAAAGCTTGAGATGGAAAAGTGGAGGCTTGTTGAAATGGCAGAGGAAACTGACAGCATTTCCATATCGGAACCATATCGTTCAGCCGTTTCAGGAAAACTTGTTTTTACTATGTTTTCCCCTATTTTTCAACAGGGTAAAAGACTGGGATGCATTTTTGTAACTTATCCGCTATCTGAAATTCAGGAAATTGCCAATACCGATGTTTTAAAGGATGAGGCAGAAATATATTTAATGGATGCTCGCTCTAATAATGTTATTCTTTGTTCCGGTTCTGATGAATATGCCATAGGAAAATGGAATAGTACATATTTATTAAAACATGACATTTCCGAAGATACCATTATGGCATATGAGGATTGGAAAGACAAAATGGGAGTCGGTAATGAAGCAGGTGCAATTAAGTATGTGTATAATGGTGTAGAGTATACACAGGTATCTGAACGCATAGAATCCATGAAGGACTGGTACATCGTTGTTAGAATTCCCAACAGTTATCTTTCGAACACTTTGCAACAGTTTAGAAGTGTGACTGTCATTCTTGTAGCTGTACTTGTTTTCGTTTCCATTTTACTTCTTTTCGTTCAGCGTCGAAATGATAGGCTGGAAAAAGAAAAATTTGAGTATATGTCAACTCATGATCCGTTGACCAATGTATATAATCGTAATGCCTTTGATTTGATTGGACAAAAATATCTTGATGGAGAAGGTAAGACAAAACGAGGTGTATTGGTATTTCTTGATTTGGATTACTTTAAACAAATCAATGATAATTATGGTCATGACATAGGTGATAAATCATTAATCGCCTTTTCCGGGTTATTAAAAGAATTGTTTGGGGAAGACTCCTTTGTTGCCAGATATGGTGGAGATGAATTTGTTTTATTGGTTAGAAATGTGAGTACCAACGAGAAGTTAAATGAGAGACTGGAATTTCTTAAGAAAAAGCTTTCTGAAGTAAAACTTGGGGATAACAATTTCCTGCTTCATTATAGTGCAGGTATTGTGGCATTCCCGGATTATGGACATTCATTTGAGGAGCTTGTAAAATATGCGGATGATGCTCTTTATAAGGTTAAGGAACGGGGAAGAAACGGATATATGTGGTATAAAAAATAATGGAAGGAAAAGTTCCTAATTTAATAAAAGAATAATTGATAAGTTACCTGTGGGTCACTATGTTGAAAGTGATTTACAGGTAACTTGTCTTTTGGAGAAAAATTGATTCAATAATCAAAATGAGTAAAGAAAGAATTCCATTACATCACTATTGTATTTTAGGGGAATCGATAGTATAATAACTTGGATTTTTTATGCATATAAACAGGTACTTTTGGCCTGATGGTGGAGAATATCAAATCTAAGAGGTGGTAAAGGCCATTGGTTAGAATCTAACAGCTGATTGTACTGAATGTGTTAAAAGAGAAAAAAATAATAAGGAGAACGCATATGAAAAAATTACTATCTCTGCTGTTAGTCATGATTATGGCGACAACAATGCTGGCTGGATGTGGAGCACAAACTTCCAACATTGAAAACAAAAAAAACGAAAGCAAAAAAGAAAAAGTAACGGTTGCTCTATGGGGAACACAGCTTCTGGAGAATTACTCCCAGTATCTGTGCGATACATTTCCGGAAGTAGAGTTTGAATTTTTCCTGGCTACCAATTCCACGGATTTTTACCGTTATTTAAACGATCATGATGACCTTCCGGATATTCTGACAGTACGCCGGTTTTCCCTGAAAGATGCTGTTCTTATCAAAGATCTTCTGTATGATTTAGGTGATACGGAGCTGGCATCTACCTTTTACGGTACTTATTTGGATAATTATACCTATGATGACGGTACTGTCAATTGGCTGCCTGCGTGTGCAGATGTAGATAGTATCATTGTCAATGAGACCTTATTTGAAGAGAACAACATTCCGATTCCTACGGATTATGACTCCTTTATTGCAGCCTGTGAGGCATTTGAGGAGTTGGGTATTCAAGGTTTTGCTTCCGATTTTGGCTCGGATTATACCTGTATGGAAGTGCTACAGGGCTTTTCTACCTCACAGCTTCTGTCCATGGAAGGAAGAGAGTGGCGTCAGCAGTATGAAAGCGGAGTTACAAATCAGCTCTCCGAAGAAGTATGGATGCCTGTTTTTGAGAAGTTTTTTGACATGAAAGAGAAGACTGGAATTGGCGAAGCTGAAACAAAGATGACCAACCAGAATCCCAAGGAACTATACACCGCAGGTAAGCTGGCAATGTATCGTGGCACAGGTACGGATGTAATTGCGTTTCCCGGCCGCGAGGGAGACCGGTCTATTTTGCTTCCATATTTCGGTGATGATGAGAAAGATAACTGGTATTTGACATATCCCTCTTTTCATGTGGCTGCCAGCAAGAAAGCAATGGAAGATCCTGAGCGGGAGGAACTAATTCAAAGGATTATGGAAGCCATGCTGAATCAGGAAGGCCAGAGCTGTATATCTTATGGCAAGAATATGATTCCATATAATAAGGATGTGAATTTGGAACTGTTACCTGAGCTCGATAACATAAAACCATATATTGAACAAAACAAGATGTATATCCGCCTTGCTTCCAGCGAGATGTTTAGTATCTCTCAGAATGTGGTGCAGCGTATTCTGCTAGGTGAATTGCGTACACCGAAAGAGGCATTTGAGGCATTTAATACTTTAATGACCGAAGATGGGCAATCTGATGATGTAGTAGCACATATTGATACCCCTTATTCCAATGAGTTTACGACAGAGCATGGCAATTTGGCAGCATCAGCTGTTTACAACACGGTGCTTGCGGAAGCAGATGTTGATATGGTGTTTGGACAGTCTTGCTATATCAGCAGTGATGTCTATGAGGGAGATTATACACAGAAGGATCTGGGTTATCTTATTAACAACGATGTGGGTAAGCCGGTGATTGCTCGCCTGACTGGGGAACAGCTTTTTAATCTTGTTTCAAACACCCTTTCCTTAAAGGGAAATAGAGGTGCTGTTTGTAACGACAGTACCCTATATGTATCCAGTGGATTTGAGATGGAGATTTCAAGGACTGACAGTGGTTATACACTTAATAATCTAACTGTGGAAGGTGAAAAATTAGATCCAAACGAGAAATTTTCTGTACTTCTGTGCAGTGACTACGACTGGTATGTGGTTGATGCCATGAAGGCGATTGGATGTGAGGATTACGAGATCGACGATGTCCACTTTGAAGAATATGTTTTCCAGCGATTAATTGAAAAGGGTGGTAAATTGGAGGAGCCAACAGATTATATCACACTGCAATGATTCGGACACAAAATGTAAACAGATGGTGTTAAATTTGAGGTGAACAATGAGATGTTAAAAAGAAGAAATATAACTAAATATTTTATACCTGTGCTGTTTGCGTTCGTATTGACCGCTGCTCTTGTGGTAGGTGTTTTATATATCCGTTCCTATATGATGAAACAGACAGTTCAGGAGCGTTCCTCACAGTTAGAGGAAATGACTTCACAAATCCGAACTAACTTGGACATTGGTTTGGAGACACACTGGAATCTTGTCACCGGAATCAAGGGAACTGTTGAAGGAACCCGCTATAAGGATGAGCAGGAATTAATGGAATACATTGGTGTGCTGGAGAGAGAATTTTGTACAGAACTATATGGCTGCCGGGTGATGCTTTTAGATACCATGGGAACAGCCCATCTGGTTGACGGAGATAAGGGTATTTGGGATGATATCGGACGTCTGGCAGATGGAGAAGAACGCCATACCTTTGTTTCTGATACCAGCAATGTGGATGGAACCTTCCTTGCGTTTACGCAAAAGCTGGACCAGCCTGTTATCGTTGGTGAGGATGATAACAGATACACTCATTTGGTACTTTTGAAGGACATTGAGACGCTGAAACAATATTATACTACTGAGAGTTATGGTGGTAATGCAGCTACTTATATCATTAAGGAAAATGGTACTCTCGCTTACTATGATGCACAGGATGATATCATTGGGGCAAAAAATATATTTAAGTCGCTGGAAAAGGCAGAATATGTTCAAAATCGTTCCTTCAATGAAATCAGGGAACATTTGAATTCAGAAGGCGTTGTTGCCACCAATATTTTGCTTGGCGAGACGGAGTATTATTACTGTCTGGCAACGTTAGACACATATGATATGACGCTGCTTTTGCTGATTCCGGCTGAATATGTTGCCGCTAGTACCATGAATATGATGAATTCAACTATTCAGGTGGTAATCATTATTATGACGGTCATGGCTATTTTGATTGTGCTGGCTTTTGTGAGTATCATTATGGTGCAGCGAAGTAGTCAGATGATAAAAATTGAGCAGGAGAATAATCAGGAGCTTAATAGGCTTCGACTTGCGGCGGAGGAGGCGATGGTTGCAGCAGAGTCTGCAAATAAGGCGAAAAGCACTTTCCTTAGCAATATGTCTCATGATATCCGGACACCTATGAATGCCATCATAGGTTTTACCAATATCGGTCTGAAACAAAATCCAACGCCGGAGTTGAAAAATTGTCTTGAGAAAATCAGCAACAGTTCGGAACATTTATTGACTTTAATTAATGATGTTCTTGATATTAGCCGCATCGAAAGTGGGAAAATTAAATTTTCTCCTATTCCCACCGATATTAGGTCAGTAACAGATACGGTGCTAAATATTATGCATGGATTTTTGTCCAATCGGAATATCAGATTTTGCACTAATCTGGCAATGATTGAAACACCCTATGTACTTGCTGATGCTGTTCGTATCCGAGAAGTTTTAGTGAATATTTTGGGAAATGCGGTGAAATTTACGGATGATGGGGGCACTATTACTTTTGAAACCAGCTATCGTCCGGGGGAAGATGATGGAAACATCGTTGTCAGCTACCGGATTTCTGATACCGGTGTGGGTATGAGTGAGGAGTTTGTGGAGCATATCTTTGATGAGTTTTCCCAGGAGGAAAACAGCGCACGAACACAGTATAAGGGAACCGGACTTGGCATGGCTATTACAAAACGGTATGTAGATTTGATGGGTGGTACCATTTTTGTGGAAAGTAAAAAGAACGAGGGTTCTATCTTCACCGTGGAAATACCCCTGGAACTAACGGAGGACAGCATGGTTCATAATCAGGATGTTCCTGCCATCAAGGCAGACTTGGCAGGTGTAAAGATTCTGATGGCCGAGGATAATGACCTGAATGCAGAGATTGCAATGTTGCAGCTGGAGGAAGTTGGTATTCAGGTGATAAGAGCAGCTGATGGTAAAGAAGTAGTAAAAATCTTTTCAGAGAATCCGCCGGGGACCTTTGATATGATTTTAATGGATGTTATGATGCCGGAGATGAATGGTTATGAAGCCACAGAGGCTATTCGTTCCATGACAAATCGCCCGGATGATTGTAACATTCCTATTATTGCCATGACTGCTAACGCATTTGCTGAGGATGTTCAGACCTCGATAGATGCAGGCATGAATGGTCATATTGCAAAGCCAATCGACATAGATGAGGTAATGAAAGCAATTGCTCGAAATGTGAAGAGATGATTATGATGGTTTAAAAAAAGTGAAGTGTACTCACTCTTGGAGAAACTTCGCTTTTTTTGTGTGCATAATATCTTATTGATAATATTTCTAAGCCTATAAAGATTGATGAACTCATGTTAGCTTTGATAGACATTCTGAAAAGGTAGATATCCGTAACATCTCAGCTTACTGCTGAGGTGTTTTTTTGTCCGCCCTTCAACCAACAGAGTGTCACATTGTTGAGGGCTTCGACGAAATAATACAGAGAATACCATTCAATAGAAGATGAAGGCGTTCACCGAAAAGGAATTGATAGCACGAATTCAGAAGTATTAATGCAATTGCATCTCTATAATAGGTTATGGTAAAGGAGAGATGCAGGTATGGATATTAAACAAATCAAGGAAAACAAATTAAAAATGATTCTGGGATTCTCAATCCCCAGTATCATAGCGATGCTGTTACAAACGGTAATAACCATAACGGACGGTTATTTTACAGGGAATTATGTAGGTGAAAATGCACTGGCAGCAATTAATCTTGGGCTCCCCATTCTCTATTTTTATCTGGGAGCAGGACTTTGTGTAGGAGTAGGTGGCTCTGTAATCTGTGGCAGACTTCTTGGGGAAAAGGAAAAACAAAAAGCATCAGAGGTATTTTCGCAGACAATGGTAACAGCTATGTGCATCTGTATAGTTATTTCTTTTTTGATGTTCCTTCTTTTTACGCCGATACTTAATGTATTGAGAGCAGATGCCGGTTTGTCCGGTTATTTTACAGAGTATTACCGGATTATGTTGTTTACCTATCCACTTATGGTAGTGGGAACCGTTTTGGGTATGTTTATTCGTGTTGATGGAAAGCCAGAGATATGCATGCTTGTTAGCATTGCAGGATGTGTTCTGAATCTGGTTTTTGATTACATTTTAGTAGGTGTATTGGGACTGGGAGTACAGGGAAGTGCAATCGGTTCGTTTATAGTACAGCTTGTTACAGTTTTATGTTTCTTTGGTTATTATTTAAGTCATACTGCAGGGATAAGATTTCACCGGTTTCAATTTAACAAGATGATAAACAGGGAAATGATACTAAATGGTTCTTCTGAATTTATCGGAGAGATGGCAAGTGCCATATCCATGTTTGCGTTTAACTATGTTTTGATGAAATATGTGGGTGCTGAAGGTGTTGCAGCATTTACAATTCTGGGCTTTGTGGTGTATGGTTATAGTATGATATGTATTGGCTTCGGTCAGGGAATTATGCCCTTAATCAGTATCTGCTGGGGAGCAAAGGAAAAAGAAGCAGCTTTTAACATACGAAAGATGACAAACAGGATATTGTTCGTCATGGGCTTTCTGATTGCAAGCATCTTTTTTCTTACAGGCAGAAGCTATGCAGGATTGTTTGGCTGCAGCAGTAATGTAGCAGATATGGTGGCAACAGGATTTCGAATTTATGCGGTGACATTTCTTGTTATGGGATATGATGTGATTAATTCCATGTATTTTACAAGCTGTGGCGATGCAAAATCATCAGCCATTATATCCGCCCTGAGAGGAATTGTACTTTTATTAGGATTTACAATGATTCTTCCGGCAATGTTTGGAATGACGGGTGTGTGGATGAGTGCACCATGTTCGGAAACCCTGACAGCTATTGTGTCAGTATATCTGTTAAGAGCACAAAAACAAGATTAAAAGAGGTAAGTTAATGGAAAATCGGGAAAGCACCACCATACGAAGTGCAGTCATCAATAAGGCGATCAACTATATCTTTGACCATATCGAAGAAGATATCACTGTAGATGACGTTGCACGCCACTGTGCATACTCAAAATATCATCTGACCCGTATGTTTAAGGAGGATACAGATGAGGCGTTATATCAATTTATTAAGCGGGTACGTCTGGAGAGAAGTGCATGGCGTTTAAAGGTTGAGAAAGAGAAAAGCATTACAGAAATTGGGGAGGATTATGGGTATTCTTCCTCGAATTTTGCAACAGCATTTAAGAAGCATCTGGATATTTCGCCGGCTGATTTTCGAAAGATGAGTGAACAAATGGTGGAAGAAAGTTCATTTTCAAATGGAATATCACTGGACGAATTAGAAAATACAGAAAAGCTGATTACAGTTGAACATCTTGAAAGCTTTACCGTGATTTACGAGAGAAAAAAGGGTAACTATCATAATCTTCCGAATGAGTGGTGCACATTTATTGAAAAATATAGTCATCTTGCAACGAAGGACACGATATATATTGAGTGTACAATTGATGACCCTTCTATTACAGATGAAGATAAATGTATGTATGAGCTGTGCCAGACGATTTCGCCGGAACATCCTGCTTTAAAGGAGAATCCGGATTTTCTTACACAGAGCTTTGATGGTGGAATCTATGCGGTGTATCATTTCAAGGGATATCCGCAGTTTTTGTTTATGGTGTATCAGGAGATATTTTGCAGATGGTTGTCAAGAACCGGAAACCAGTTGGATGAAAGACCGATTCTTGATATTTACCGTATGGTAAGAGAAGATGGTTATATGGAAATAGATATTTGTTTTCCATTGAAATGTAGGAGTGCATATTAATAAAAAATGTTGCGTTCAAAAGACCGTATTTTGGATGGAATGTTATATTGTAAAAATGATTTTATAGATATTAGAATTGGAATATTGACGAGAAAACCACCGTTAACTATACTTGTGTTAGTGTATTAATTTATTAAGGAGAATATGATGTTTAGGAAAAGTGGAGAAACAGTATCTTGAAGAATGAGGCTTTTTATTTCAAAGAGTTAAATGTGTTAGAGGATGGTTGGATTCCTTTAGTGAAATTAAGTAAAAAATAGGTTGACTCTCCCTTTAGGGGAGGTTTTAGAATCTTATTTGAAGTAAAAAAGATTCAGGAGGATAAAATGGAAGCGATTAAGATTAGAGGACTAAAACAAAATAACTTAAAAAATATTTCCTTGGATATTCCTAAAAATAAGATTATTGTTTTTACCGGAGTATCAGGCTCTGGAAAATCCAGTATTGTATTCGAGACTGTTGCGGCAGAAAGTCAGCGTCAAATGAATGAAACCTATTCAGCCTGGGTAAGGGGGAGACTGCCAAAGTATGAAAAACCAAATGTAGAGCAAATTGATAATTTGAATCCATCAGTTATTATTGACCAAAGCAGATTAGGCGGTAATGCAAGATCTACGGTTGGTACCATAAGTGATATGTATTCCTCCTTACGATTATTGTTTTCTCGAATTGGAACACCGGCGATTGGTCCGGCATCTTATTTTTCATTCAATAATCCAAATGGTATGTGTGAAACCTGTGCAGGAATTGGCAAGGTGATGGATTTTGATATTAATAATTTAATTGATGAAGATAAAACCTATGATGAAGGGTGTTTTTTGCTTCCTGCATTTGGCCCGGATAAATACTACTGGAAGGTATACAGACATCCGGAATATTTTAGAACTGATGTGCCATGGAAGGATTTGACTAAGAAAGAACAAAATCTTTTACTTTATGGAAGTTATACTCCGGATGGAGAAAGAGTTGATAAGAAAATAGAGGGTATCTATAATCAGTTTAAGCGTTTGGTTTTGATGAAAGGTCCTCAGGAACAAACGGATTATACCTTAAAGAAAATTGCACAGTATTTGTATGAGTGTGAATGTCCGGCTTGTAAGGGAAAAAGATTAAATGATACAACCCTTTCCTGCAAAATCAACGGATATAACATTGCCCAAATGTGTGAAATGGAATTTGTAAAGCTTCGGGAAGAATTAGAAAAAATCCAGGATCAAAGGGCAACGGCCATTGTAAAACAATTAACGGATTCCCTTGACCGCATGATTGATATTGGTTTGCCCTACTTGTCTATGAACCGTGAAAGTGCCACACTTTCGGGTGGAGAGGCTCAAAGACTGAAATTAGTCCGTTATATGGGAAGCTCTTTATGTGGTATGATTTACATTTTTGATGAGCCTAGTACCGGTATGCATCCAAGAGATGTGCATAGAATGGTAAGACTGTTAAAAAGTCTGCGGGATAAAGGAAATACTGTACTTGTAGTGGAACATGACAAGGATATTATAAGCATTGCTGATGAAGTCATTGATATTGGTCCCCTTGCCGGCAAAAACGGTGGACAGGTTTTGTTCCAGGGAAGCTATGAGAATTTATTAATTAGTAATACAAAGACAGGTAAGGCATTAAGTTCCAAAATCATGGTGAAGGATACTGTCAGACAACCAAAGGGATATTTGCCTGTGAAGGGGGCAAATGTCCATAATCTGAAAAATGTTGACGTTGATATTCCTACGGGAATTCTTACAGTTGTAACCGGTGTGGCGGGAAGTGGAAAATCTTCTTTGATTCGTGATGTATTTGCCAAGGAATATGAGGAGCAGGTTGTATTAATTGACCAAAGTGCCATTACAGCTACAGGACGTTCTACTGTTTGTACTTATTTAGGCTTTTTTGATGAAATCAGAAAGGTGTTTGCTAAGGAAAATAATGTAGAGGCAGGAATGTTTTCCTTTAATGGAAAGGGTGGTTGTCCTCATTGTAAAGGAAGAGGATTTATAACAACAGAGCTTATTTTTATGGAGCCGGTTACTACAAAATGTGAGTATTGTGGAGGTACCCGTTACAGCGAAGAATCTATGGACATGTTATATAAGGGTAAAACCATTGTAGATGTGTTAAATATGAGTGTTGAAGAGGCATTATTGTTTTTTCAGGATAATAAAAAGATTAAGGCCAAATTAGATGCGCTTATGGAGGTGGGTCTTTCCTACATTTCTTTGGGACAACCACTTTCAACCTTTTCCGGTGGTGAACGCCAAAGAGTGAAACTGGCACAGAACATCAAAACAAAAGGAAATATTTATATATTAGATGAACCTACAACCGGTTTGCATGCAGCGGACATAGAAAAAGTAGTTAATATTTTGGAAGCGATTGTAGATAGAGGTAACACAGTGATTGTTATTGAACATAATACAGATGTCATGAAGCTTGCAGATTATATTATTGATGTAG
>JBJENY010000075.1:0-12841 GCA_051880435.1 Lachnospiraceae bacterium
CCCCTTAAGTAGATTTTGGTTATTTACCGTGTCTACTTAAGGGGAATCATATCATCTTGAGGGTATTTTTATTTCATTACTGCAGCTTATCTTTTCCACCCATATATGGTCTTAAAGCTTCCGGAATGGAAACAGTTCCGTCTGCATTCAGATTATTCTCTAAAAATGCAATTAACATACGTGGTGGTGCAACAACTGTATTATTCAAAGTGTGGGCAAAATATTTACCATCCGGTCCGTCCACACGAATCTTAAGACGTCTTGCCTGGGCATCTCCAAGGTTGGAACAACTACCAACCTCAAAATACTTCTTCTGTCTTGGAGACCATGCCTCTACGTCGATAGACTTTACTTTAAGATCTGCTAAATCACCGGAACAACACTCTAACGTACGAACAGGAATATCCAATGTACGGAATAAATCTACTGTATTCTGCCATAACTTGTCAAACCACATAGGGCTATCTTCCGGCTTACATACAACAATCATTTCCTGCTTTTCAAACTGATGAATACGATAGACACCACGCTCTTCAATACCATGGGCACCCTTTTCCTTACGGAAGCATGGAGAATAACTTGTTAAGGTCTTTGGAAGCTGATCTTCTTTGATAATGGTATCAATAAACTTACCTATCATGGAATGTTCACTGGTACCAATCAGATAAAGGTCCTCACCCTCAATCTTATACATCATTGCATCCATTTCTGCAAAGCTCATAACGCCTGTTACCACATTAGAACGAATCATAAATGGGGGAATACAATAAGTAAATCCTCTGTCAATCATAAAGTCCCTGGCATAAGAAATAATGGCTGAATGCAGTCTTGCAATATCTCCCATTAAATAATAAAATCCGTTACCGGCAACCTTACCTGCTGCATCTAAATCAATTCCATCAAATTTCTCCATTATTTCTGTATGATATGGAATCTCAAAATCGGGAACAACAGGTTCGCCATACTTCTGAATCTCCACATTCTCACTATCATCTTTACCAATTGGTACAGAAGGATCAATAATATTAGGAATTACCATCATAATCTGGGTAACCTTCTCCTGTAACTCCTTCTCCTGAGCTTCTAATGAAGCAAGCTCCTCTGCTTTCTGGGTAACAAGCTTCTTTGTATCTTCCGCTTCTTCCTTCTTGCCCTGTGCCATTAATGCACCAATCTGCTTGGAAATTTTGTTACGGTCTGCACGAAGATTATCGGCCATAGCCTTAACCTCACGGCTTTTTGCATCTAACGCTATTACTTCATCAACCAATGGTAATTTGTCATCCTGAAATTTGTTTTTGATATTCTGCTTTACGATGTCAGGATTCTCTCGTAAAAATTTGATGTCAATCATTTTAAAACTCCTCTAAATCATTTATTAAATACAATAATCACAAATTCAGTTGTAATTATATAATTCCATTTTACAGCTTTTACCAGCCTAACACTTTACTATAAAGCTGCATGTACTTTTCAGCAGACTTATCCCAAGAGAAATCAGCCTTCATGCCACGAACAACCATCTTATTCCAGTCTTCTCTATGGTCGTAGTAAACTTCCTTAGAATAATTAATGATTTTTAACATCTCATCTGCATTGTAATTACGGAATGTAAATCCGGTACCTGTACCTTCATATTCGTTATATGGTTGTACTGTATCCTTAAGTCCACCTGTCTCACGAACAATAGGAACTGTACCATAACGAAGGGAAATTAACTGTGTTAAACCACAAGGTTCAAATCTTGATGGCATTAACATTGCATCCGCAGCTGCATATAATTTGTGAGCCCTTTCATCTGAATAAAAAATGTTAGCTGATACTCTGTCAGAATATACCCACTGATAATGCTTAAACATATTCTCATATTTTGCTTCACCGGTACCAATAATAACAAACTGCATATATGGGTCAACAATTCGTTCCATTACCCAGTCAATCAAATCAAGACCTTTTTGATCTGTCAATCGGGAAATAATGGCAATCATATACTTGTTCTCATCAACCGGTAATCCCAATTCCTTTTGCAGTTCCATTTTATTTTCAGCTTTTCCACGTTTGTAGCTTCGAACATTGTACTTTCTAAACAGTTTCTCATCTGTATTTGGATTATATACATCATAATCAATACCATTCACAATACCACAAAGCTTATTATTATGGAAACGGAGTACATCATCTAAATTTTCACCATACTCCGGTGTCTGAATCTCTCCTGCATAAGTATCACTTACAGTTGTAATATAGTCGGAATAAACCATACCGGCCTTTAACATATTACCATCCTTAAAGAACTCCATACGGTCAGGGGTAAATACATAATCAGGCAAACCTGAAATATACTTAAAGGTTTTCACATCCCAAACGCCCTGGAATTTCAAATTATGGATTGTCATAATCGTTTTCGTTCCTGAAAAGAAGGAATTATCATGATAAAGTGTTCTAAGGTATACAGGAATCAAACCTGCCTGCCAGTCATGACAATGGATAACATCCGGCTTAAAGTTAATAACCGGTAAAATTGCAAGAACCGCCTTACTAAAGAATGTAAATTTTTCAATATCAAACCGAATGGTTCCATATGGAGCCCATCCCGAAAAATAGTATTCATTATCGATGAAATAATATGTAATACCATCCAATTCATATGTCATAATACCAACATGGACGTTCTGAAATCTTTGTCCTAAATCCATATAAAAATGATGTACATACCGGAATTGATTTCGATATTCCTGTGGAATACATGTATAATTAGGAATGACAACTCTTACATCATATTCTTCCTTTGGAAACATCTTTGGCAATGCACCTACTACATCAGCCAAGCCGCCGGTTTTAATAAATGGAACACATTCTGATGCTGCAAATAAAATCTTTTTCATAAATAACACCCTCCATATTTCTGTATACCGAAACGTTGCATAAAAATAAAACATTTGCTATTTTCATACCGGTAACCTTATCCATAATGAATTATTATACCTTTTTTTTTATCTTCTGTCTATTCCTCAAGATATTTTTATTACGGCATTTTTATATATCACCATAATATTTTCTATCATGTGGCTCATTTTATTTTAATTCATCCAAGGTCTTCTTATAAGCCTCTGCAAAATCCTGCATGAAAATCCGCACCTCCGGTAAATCCATAGCCGTTAATTTTTCATAAGTGGATGCTTTTGCATTTGAAAATTCCTTATTACCTGCCTTTTCCTCCTCCACGCACTTAATATATGCCGACAACCGGTCTGCTGCCTTAACTAACTTCCAAAGATACGCATCTTCTTCATCCGGCAACAACAAATTCACATAATCATCATAAAGATAATCCGGTAGCATACTAAGAAGTTCCTTAGCTGCTTCTTCTTCAACATTTTTATATGCCTCCTTTGTATCCCGATTGTAATACTTTATGGGAGTTGGCATATCTCCGGTTATTATTTCTGTACAATCATGATACATTCCAATTAATGCAGCCCGTTCCGCATTATAATGATTCCCTAATCGTTTATTGCTAATTAAGGTTAAAGCATGTGCAAGCATTCCTACTTCTAAGGAATGTTCACTAATATTTTCGGGATAAGAATTTCGCATTAATGCCCATCTGTTTATATATTTCATCCGGGACATCATTGCAAAAAATGAGCTGTCATATTCTTTGTTATTATCTGATTCATATATCATATTCTTTTTCACCTATCTTAATCTTCCCTAATACATAATACTCCATTGTTACTTTACACACCTATTGCATTTATCATTTTAAAAATATTATAACATTCATTCCATTTTCTTGCCAGTAATCAGAGAAGCAAAAAAGCGAAAAAAAAGATAAAAAATTTTTTAAAAATAAGTGTTGACAAATATATTCATCTTTGATATTATACAACATGTCGCTAGGACATGCGCGAGTGGCTCAGTGGTGGAGCACCTCCTTGCCAAGGAGGGGGTCGCGGGTTCGATCCCCGTCTCGCGCTCTTTTTATTTCCCGAAAAGTCTTGATTTTTCAAGGCTTTTTTTATTTCCCATTATTCACTCTTTGGGTCAGTACAGGTCAATTGCTTGTATTTATTCAAAAAAGGAGATACTACCTTTTGGGGTAATATCTCCTTTACTTTATTTAATAGCTTCTCTAATTTGTTCCTTTAATAACAGCGCTTTGTCTTTTATTCTGGCAGATACATTTTTTTTACCAATAATATTCGCCAACATCTTTAACGACTCCCTATATTTTCCAAGAGAATACGCCAACTGTGCCAATAGGAAAGAAAGTGTCATCTCATCCATACCACTCATAGGAAAAGTCTCTACTGAGAAGGCTTTTGTATATCCCTCATAAGCATTTTGAATACATTCCCTTTCATCCTTCTTTAGTTCCTCTTTCTTTTTATCTGACAGATTACAATCATCAGATTCCAACCAACCTCTAATCACCCATGCCATTTTAAGACATGTATAAGCTTTCCGGCTATTGGAAACTCCGCCTACAACATCACACATGAGAACCAGCTTATAATGCATAATTGCTTCTTCATAGGAATATTTTTCATTACTTAAATCAATACCACGAAAATTAGGCATTACCTCATTACGAAGCTTTTTAGCCTGTAGCGGCATAACATAATCAAAATATCTGGCAACAGCACTATATCCACAATACGGACACACAATAGCGTCATATTTAATAGGATCAATATCTTTATACTTCGGTCTCAAATCATCATCCTGCCCAATGGAGCGTGTTTTTCCGCTTCTAACCATTAATGATTTAAAGTTTCTTTCGCAAATAGGACATTTAAATGACTTAAGAAAAAGATAATCTTCCTCCCTAACTTCTTTTTCTGATGTATCATTATGAATCACTGTTTCTTCTTTTACACCGGCACAATTATCCTCAAAAATCTGCCGGTTTTCATTTTTAAAACCAAGGGCTTCTAACCCAGACAAAATCCCCAAACTACTGCCTCCTATTTACCAGGCTTATAAGAACTCTTTAATGAAACAATACGATTAAACACTAACTGTTCCTTAGTTGAATCCTTAATGTCTGTACAAAAAAATCCATTTCTTAAAAACTGGAATGCTTCACCCTTTGGTGTATCCTTAAATGCAGCCTCTAATTTACAATTCTTCAGTTCAACTAAAGAATTTGGATTTAAATTAGAATAATCCTCTAATAAAACATCATCGCCTTCTTGAATGAGGTTTTCATACAAACGAACAGTTGCATCCACTGCTGTGGCTGCATCAACCCAGTGAATGGTTCCTTTCACCTTACGTCCTTCAAAGCCGGAACCTGACTTTGTTTCCGGATCATAAGTGCAATGCACAACTGTAACATTTCCTTCATCATCTTTTTCAAAACCAACACATTTTACAAAGTATGCATTCTTAAGACGTACTTCATTGCCGGGGAATAACCGGAAATACTTCTTTGGCGGTTCTTCCATAAAGTCATCTCTCTCAATATACAATTCCCTGCTAAAGGATACCTGACGGCTTCCTAATGCTTCATTATCCTGATTATTTTCAACTTCCATTAATTCCGACTGTCCCTCAGGATAATTGTCAATTACAAGTTTAATAGGATGAAGTACGGCCATCATTCGTTTTGCCTTAAGCTTTAAATCCTCTCTTACACAATACTCAAGCATGGCAGTATCAGAGGTGGAGTTTGCTTTTGAAACGCCGGATAGCTCCATAAACATACGAATAGCTTCCGGTGTAACACCTTTACGGCGAAGGGCACTAATTGTAACAAGTCTTGGATCATCCCAACCATCCACAACACCATCTTCAACTAACTTTTTAATATATCTCTTTCCTGTAATAACATTCTTTAAGTATAGTTTTGCAAACTCAATCTGTTTTGGAGGATTCTCAAACTCTAATTCCTTAACAACCCAGTCATATAATGGCCTGTGATCCTCAAACTCCAAAGTACAGATAGAATGGGTTACACCTTCAACAGCATCTTCAATTGGGTGAGCAAAATCATACATGGGATAAATACACCATTTGTCACCTGTATTATGATGATTCATTCTTGCGATTCGGTAAATAACAGGATCACGCATATTAATATTGCTTGAGGACATATCAATTTTTGCACGTAATACCTTTGAACCATCCGGAAACTCACCATTCTTCATCCGTTCAAATAAGTCTAAATTTTCTTCTATACTTCTATCACGATATGGGCTGTTCTTTCCCGGTTCCTCTAATGTACCTCTGTATTCTCTAATTTCGTCTGCAGACAAATCACAAACAAAGGCTTTTCCCTTCTTGATTAACTTAACAGCCCCTTCATACATTGCATCAAAATAATCGGAAGCATAATATATCTTTTCTCCAAAATCAGCACCAAGCCACTTTACATCTTCTAATATAGACTGTACATATTCCGTCTTTTCTTTCATTGGATTTGTATCATCAAAACGAAGATTGAACTTACCACCATATTCCTTTGCAAGACCAGAATTCAATATAATAGATTTTGCATGACCAATATGAAGATATCCATTTGGTTCCGGTGGAAATCTGGTCACTATTTTTTCATAAGAACCTTCTTCTAAATCCTTATCAATAATTCTTTCTATAAAATTCTTTCCAACTACTTCTTCCATTACACTCTCCTTCTGTTTTATTATCCCATTTCAAATTTTATTAAACATAGCATCTTAAAAATATTTCACTACTGAAAAACATCTATACTATCTTTAAAAACTAGGAATTAGTTTATCATAATAAGTATTTTCCGTCAATGAATCCGAAGGTTTTCTCAAGATAATTTCACGATTATCTATTTGCTAATTTATTTCATTTGTTGTATCATAGTGTGCGGAATTTAACTTATAAAACAAATATAAGATTATGGAGTATTATTTATTATGAATGATAATAAAAAAAATTCAGAATTTGTTGATTTTGATTTAAATGAATTTGACAAAGAATTTGAAAAAGAAGAAAAAAAGAAAAAAATGAAAGAAGAAAAAAGAAAGGCTGCTCAAAAAGCCCGGGAGCAAAAAGAACAGCAACCTGCAAAAAAACAGAATCATTCCGATGAACCGGGACGAGATATGCTAAAAACCATATTATTAATTCTTGTGGTCATTGTTATTGCATGCTGTTTTTTAGGCTTTATTGCATTGATAGCAAACAGCATCGGGGGTAATGGACAATCAAGAAATGAAAGGCGAACAACAGAAGCTACCACTGAGGCCACTACTTCATCCTATAATCCATACGAAGGAAACAATGGGAATATACAAGATAACCAGCTACAACATCTGGAAGAAAGTATTGAAGAAATCACAAATCAGGTACAACAGGATCAAACAACACAAGCTTCAACAACCGAAGCTCCTAATACAGAAGCTACAACAGGTTCCCCCGAAGTTATAATTGAAGAACCTACAACAGAAGCTACTACCGAAGTAATTGTTGAACCTACAACAGAAAGTATTATAGATTCTCAACCAGCAGAATAATACGGAGATCATATGAATTACGAAACACTAACTGATGAAGAATTAGTATCCCTTACCCATCAGGGAAATGAAGATGCTACAGAATATTTATTAAAAAAATACTCTCCTCTTGTAAAAAAATCAATCAGAACCCTTTATTTAATTGGGGCCGATACAGAAGATTTACTACAGGAAGGGATGATTGGATTATTTAAAGCCATTCAAAATTACAAAAACAGCAATCCCCAGAAGGCATCATTTTTTACATTTGCCAAATTATGTATTGACAGACAAATCTATAGTGCAGTTAAATTATCCAACAGAAAAAAACACTTTCCTTTAAATTCTTATATATCGTTTTATAGTAAAGTAAACGAAACAGAAACAGAATTAATAGAAAATTTAGAGGCTGGAAACGAATCAAACCCTGAACATATTGTTTTGGATAAGGAAAACACTTCTTCCATTGAGGATGTTTTAGAAGAACATCTCAGTAAAATGGAAAAAATAGTTCTTCATTTGTATCTGGAGGGAAATTCTTATACGGATATTGCCGCCACCATAGGAAAATCGTCAAAAGCTGTAGACAATGCAATTCAACGGATTCGAGATAAAGTAAAGAAACTATACTTAGATAAAAATAACGGGTAACAACGAAAAGTGGGCTATCTTAATCACCTTATAAAATTAAATAAAAAGTTCTTTACAAGTAATTTATAATTTGATATTATAGAACAGTCGCAAAGACAAGCTGTTATAGCTCAGATGGTAGAGCGTCGCATTGGTAATGCGGAGGTCACGGGTTCAATTCCCGTTAACAGCTTTCTTTTCGTGCCTTTATTTATCCCATTCTTCAAATACAAATCTTGTCATTTTAGGGTTTTAAACATATTTTGAAATCTTTTGAATTTGAGTCTCAATACTCTCCTTTTCCGGGATAATATAGTTATTTAATGTCGTTGAAACCTGTGCATGCCCCATGTACTCTGATATTGTAGCAATATCAATATCAGGGCTTTTGGATAAGCTTGTTGCAAATGTTTTCCTTATTACATGGGTATTGCACGGTTCCATATTCAACTTTCGTTGAAGTCGTTCCCATGTAACAATCATATTATGGGTTCTGGTCTTTAAGGTCAACCGTTCTCCATCGTATGCCAGGTAATTAGATTTGTATCCCCTATCTTTCCTGTATTGAAGCAGCTCATTCAGTATCTGATATACTGTATCCGACATTGGAACATATCTGATGCCCTTTGGAGTCTTTGTTGTATCAACAATATATTCATATCTTCCGGTAGCATTACCATATTCATCTCTTTGCTTATATGTTTTGCAAGATTTGTTAACATATACTATCCGATTTTTCATATCAATATCATTAATAGTAAGTGCTGCCAATTCTCCTATTCTCAATCCTAATCCCATGTTGGCAACTAACAACAGAGTTGTAGCATATTTTTCAGGATAAATACATTGTTCTATTACGCCGGCTTTTAAATCACTTTTTACAGTTTGTGACATGGCATATTCTCTTTTTACCGGCGTATAGATTTTTCCACGAGGGATTTTTCTTTTGATACGTTCCCAATCCAAGGACACTTGCACTTCCGTATCATCTAATTCCTCGTCATAAAGAAAATCAATCACAGCTTTAATGATATGTCGAATCCGTTGATACTCCTTATTCGTCAGTCTTTCATGCTCCTGCAAAATATTATTAATAAATTGCAAAACATCTCTAGAAGCAATTTTACAAATATTCAGACGATCAAAAGATGTTCCGTAAAAATACCTATTATAAGTATTTTCATATCGGTCGACAGTTTCGTGCGTCAAATTAGAATAATATAAGAGATAATTACGCCATCTTAAATAGGTATATCCAAATTGGTACCTTTTTTCAGTGGTCAAAATATCCCTTAGCCCATCATCCGCTTCTGCTATATCTGCTTTGCAATTCGCTTTATACTCAGTCAAGCCATAACATATTTTTACTTTACCATTCACTTTTGCACTAACCTGATATCTTCCATCTGACCTGAAAGTTGCGGTACGTCTTCTGCTAATACATTTCACATATAATTCCTTTTCACTCACTTTACATTTTTTTTGTTCTTTTCTACTCCCGTTTATATTATCATTTTGGTGAAAGAAATTCAATTGTTGAGAGGAAGAAGCTGCATTATTACTCATACAAATCCCTCCTCTCATTGTGAGTTTAAAGGAAGCGTAAAAACATATACAAATTTATATTCTTACGTTTCCTTTAAATTTATAACATTCACAAACAGCTAGGCTTTTTCGCTTACCCCGGTCGACCTTTGGTCATTCCCCCCTGCTCTTGTACAGAGAGACATACGTGCGTCCACGTACCAGTCTGGTGATTTTTCTCTCCCTGCTATCATCGCTCACTGCCACGCCACCAACAGCTTTAATCGATATCTACATTCCTAATATCTGAACAGGCTTTTAAATATTATTTCTATTCATCCATTCTCTGTAGTATATATATTTCCGCTCGGGACTATTTCACACCCCCACAGGAAGAGCATCATTTGTTTCATGTCTATTCAATTGTCAGGTACACGCCCAGTCTGATAAAGCCGGAACATAAATACATACTGTCTATACCGTCTATAGCTTTTATGTATTCAGATAAATATATTGTATCTGTACTCGACTCAAATGTCAAACATTTTCGACTTATCAGTCTGTTAATTTGACCTTTAGAGAATTATATAATTTTAAATTGTAAAATAAAAATTGGGGTGAATGTATATGGATCAGTTTATTGGTAAAAAAATAAGAGACTTACGAAAATCGTTAGGTTTAACTCAAACAGACTTGGCAGAAAGTATAGGGATTGCCCGAACAACCTTAATTGGCTACGAAAACCAAACTAGCCAACCCGATATCGAAACATTAAAGCGATTAGCATCTTTTTTTAGTGTAACAACAGACTATCTACTAGGATTAGAAAACTTAGAATTAAATAATGATGACTTTATTAAGGAACTTCTCTATCTTGGAAAACAACTAAATACACTAAATCGTGCTGTTATTAGAGGAAAAATGGCTGAACTAATTAAAGAGCAGCAACAACAAGGTGAGGAAAAAAATATCGGATAATTAAACAAGTACAAAATGTTATATACATAGGGAGATACTTATGAACTACAAGAAATTAACAAAAGAACAACAAAAAGAAATATACAATAAAATTTTAAGCTATGTCACACAATTATGTAATATACAAAGAAACAATTGTGACAAGCTCTCCGATGAAGAATTGAGTTTCATATTTGCAATTGGCATTTCTTATAATATAATCGATTCTGTAGTCACAGAAAATGCATCTTATCGAGATGAGTTTACTAAAGAGATTTCATTAACAAAGTCACCAGAAGATATTACAAATGATATAATAAATTATTTTACTTATGATGATATTGACCGTGCCATTGAACGGGTAATGGAGCAGATGGAGTTACAAGCAATGGAATCGGAGCTGGAGCCAGATTTAGAACTGTGAGTTAGATGCACCTAGAAATGATTGATAACGAATAACAAAATCAAATGGAGACAAACAGCCCCCGGCAATACCGGGGGCATACTATTTTATCAAAAATGTTATTATCCTCTCTACTTCCAAGACATTTGTAATTCTTTCTTCTCCTTAACGCAATCTAACAGATATAAATTAATAAGTGTCTGATATGGAATCCCATAGTTTTCTGACTGCTCCTTGAAGTAATCAATAATATCGTTGTCAATATTGATTGTAATCTGTTTCTTTGTTTTTTTTGTGTAAGGATTTTTTCTTGCCTGTGAAAAATCATATTCTTCTTTCATACAAACACTCCTTCCTAAAATTCATAATATTGTCTGGTTTCGTTTTTGGTTGCCTTACGTGCCGATATAATACGGATTACCGTATCAGATTCACGATAGCAATGGCAGACTACCAGGAGATTAGTCTTATTACTAAGACCCAAAATAATAAACCTTTCTTCCTCCTCTGAATGTTCCGGGTCATCTATTACCAAAGCTTCTTCATCATAAAAAACCGTTTTTGCTTCCTCAAACGAAATTTTATGCTTTGTCTTATTAATTTGATTTTTGTTTTCATCCCATTCAAATTTCAATGTCATAGTAATTATATTATAATTATATTATAATTATCTGTCAACTGCCATAAAAAAACTGTTGAACCAATCTAGAATTCTCATGCAACACTTCTTTTTTCAAGTTTTAATAAAAACTTTCCTGTATATTATACCACTACATAGTGATATATACATATAGTTTTTTTTTCTATATCTCTATTGTTTAGATAGGGTGCAAAAGATTTATTTAAGGGAAAAAATACTGCCAATCAGTTTCAGGAACTTCGTCACAAATCCTTTCTTCCTGTGCCGGGATAATAATTTCCGGATTTTGTTCAAAAATCTTCCGGATAATTTTCGTATATATTTTATAAAATTCTCCGGTAAGCTCCATGGGGCATGAAGGTTATTTATTTTTGTCATATTTGCACAAACATCTCCCATATCCTGATTCTGATCAGCATACTTATTTTGTGTATTTTGTGCAGATTCCATTTTTCTATCATCATACATAATTCTGGTTAGTTTAATGGTAATTAATTCATGGGATCCTATTCGCTTAGACTGAACCAGTATAAGCCCTTTGTTACGCAAGGAATTGAGCAGACGTACCAGAGTTGCCCTGCAGACTCCTATAGCCTTCATATAGGTGCTCATTTCCTCATATACAAATGCATATTTGTCGGCTTTATGTAACAGATATATGAGTAGCAGCTTCTCATACTTAGACAGATTCATATGATAGATTTTAATTACTTCCTTACTTTTTTCGATATCCGGGGCACTGTTTTTTCCAAGGTTATTGAAAAGAAACTCATTTAATTCTTCTTTTTCATAATCTGAATATAAATTCTTCCCGGTTCGATTGTCTTCATCTACAATTCCAAAATTAAAGATATACTGGTTGCTTAATTGCTGATGATTATAATACCGGTCTTTCCGGATAATGTAACCTGCAGCTTCTAACTTACGCATATTATATTGTACGGTACGTTTACATACATTCATTGCTTTTGCAATTGTCTCAACTGCAGGGAAACACTGTTCCTTATTAGACTTATGTACCAGGTACTGCAATAGAGCTACCGTGCTTTTTTTCAATTTATCATCTTTATATGCAGCCTTTAATAAATCATATTTTGTTTCAAATCTTTGCATAATTCATAAATCCCCTTGTCAAAAATATTAAATTATGCTACACTCTACTTGTTCGTGAGTAGGTGTAACATTTACACTACAAAAAAGCTGCAGATACATTTT